>JAGVQJ010000144.1 GCA_020051775.1 Calditrichota bacterium
CTGACCGCTACCTCCAATTCCTCAAGGCTGATTAGATCCAGACGCTCGAATTGAGCCTCTGGCGGATTGGAGATGACGAGTTCCTTCATCTTGATGCCGACCTGGGGAAAAACCGATAGGGAAATTCCGGACACCTCAACTAATTTCCCCGTACTCTGTTCCACTTTGGGGAGGATCAGCGATTTCAGCCGATCCGAAGTGAAATACAGCTTGGCCGCTCCAATACCGACGATCAGCAATAGAACCAGCGCGGCGAGGCTGAAGAGGATAATTTTCAAACCTTTGTGCATGGAGAAGTCCTTGTAAGGCTAATTTTGTATCGCAGGATATAATATGAAATGAGGATTTGCTATTAGCTGGTTATGTATACGTATACGGGGATCCTACCAGCTTGTTAGTCGGGCTGGAGTCGTTTATCGAGTCTTGACTGCAGGTTCTCCAGGCTGCCATTGTCTGCGGCGATTATGGACGAATAAAATCGGCACGACACTGATCAACACGAACAGCGCTGCCAACAGGAAGACATCATCTACGGCTTGAATGAATCCCTGCTTCTGAACAAATCCCTGCAACACACTCTGGGCTTTCGCCAAAGCCTCTGTGAACGTTCTGCCGGTGGCGCTCCAAGCGTGAAATTGGAGTCCGCGGACGGTTTCCTGATACGCCGGCGAACCGGGATCAATCTGTTGGGCATACAGATCGGTGTGAAACAGGGCGCGGCGGGTGAGCACGGTTCCGAAAATCGCCACTCCGAAACTTCCTCCAATGGATCTGATGACGTTCACCAATCCGGACGCCTGAGCCACCTTGCAATTGGGAACGTCGCTGAGCGCCATTACAATCAAAGGACTGAACAGCATGCCCATCGCAAAACCCCGGACGTACAACGGGATCAAGATTTGAGCCTTTTCGCTAAAAGCGCTTAAGAAACCATACTGATAAAACGTGATAGCCAGGATAATCAAGCCCACAGCCGAGGGGATTTTCCCGCCAAAACGGTCGGTGAAATACCCCGCCAACGGCGCGGAAATAATTTGTAAAATTCCCACCGGCAGAAACACCATTCCCGCTTGTAGGGGAGTATAGCCCAGGGAATGCTGCAGGTAGAGTGGAACCAGGAAAGTGCTCCCAAACATGCCCAATCCGTACATGAACTGGGCGATGTTGCTCATAGTGAAGTTATAGTTTCTGAACAGCCCAATCTCAATCAGCGGATGCTTCACGGTGATTTCCGCCATTAAAAAGATCAGCAGCGCTGCGGCGGCGATCGCAAAACAGGTGATGATGAAGGGTGAACTCCAACCCCCTGTATTCCAAGCGGAATTGCCGCTGGACAGAGCCAATAGAAGAGTCGTCAGAAAGACCGTCAAAGAGATCATGCCGGTATAATCGAATCGTTTCACATCGGCGGCTTTGTGTTCCCGCAGGATGATGATCAGCGCCGCCATGCAAAAGATACCGAGGGGGACGTTTACGTCGAAGATCGTATTCCAGGAAAAGTGGTCAATCAGGTAACCGCCCAAGGTCGGGCCGAGAGATACCGACGCAGACGCGGCGATAGACCAGAACCCCAAGGCTAAGCCGCGTTTTTCGATCGGGAATTCCCGGGTGATGATAGCCATGCCCACAGGCATCAGAATACCGGCGCCGGCCCCCTGGATTACCCGAAAGGCAATCAGCGTGTTCACATTCCAGGCTAAACTGCAAAGAAACGATCCTGCTGTGAAGAGGAAAACGCCTGAGAGGTAAATTCGTTTATAACCGAGGTGATCCGCGAACCACCCGGAGGAGGGGAGCATGACGCTGAAGGCCAACAGGTAAGCGGTCAATACCCAATCTATATAATCCACCGAAACGCCGAAAGTGGACATCAACTTGGGCAAAGCCGTTATGACTATGGTAGCGTCCAATACGGCCATAAACGTGGCGATCATGACCGCTGCCATGACCAACCACCGGAAGGATTCATGGGCCGGATCCAGCGCGGGATAGCGATTCCTCAGTCCGCCGCGGATATGCCGCAGTTTTCGCAGCACCATGCCTTTTAACGCCCTTTCACCTGGATTCTGATCTCAGCCGACATACCCGGCCACAGAAGTTGATCTGTTATCAGGTTGTCCTGGCCCTCGAATTTAATTTTTATGGGGAGGCGTTGCGTAACCTTGGTGAAATTGCCGGAAGCATTGTTCGGTGGGATCAGTGAAAACTGCGAGGCAGTGGCGGTGCCGATCAAGGCCACCCTACCGTTGAATTTGCGGTGCGGATAGGCATCCAACCTGATCTCAACTTTATCACCCAGCCGGATTTTGGCGACTTTAGTCTCCTCCAGATTAGCCCGCACCCACACTTCCTCCAAATGGTATACCGTAAGGATCGGTTGCCCCGGCTGAATCGTTTCACCGGAAGAGGCCCAGAGGCGAGCTACTACCCCTGTGGAAGCGGCATTAAGTTGTGACGATTGCTGATCGCTTCCTTCAATGACCGCTAAAGTGTCACCCGCTTGAACGTTATCGCCCTCCGCTACGTTCAAGCTAACAATTTTCCCAGGAATTAAAGAACTGATCCGCGTCTGCCTCGCTTCCAGAAACGCGTCATCCGTAGAGACCACATCGCGAAATGTAACAGCCCAATAAAGGTATCCGGCCACTACGGCGAGGAGCAGGCTGATCAGCAGAAGCATCACGCTTTTTGACGGTTTTCGCCGGCTCTCGGAATCGGTTTCCCGGGGCGGCTGAACGCCGCCGGAGGACGAAGATGGTTGATCGTAGTTGTGGGTCATTTGTGCTGATTCCCATGATTTAATACGATGCTAAGATACTTCACTTTCGCGCCTAAAACAAGCGAAATATTTCCTGACTTGATAAGCCATGAGACCCACTCCTGCAGGCGGGATATTCAGATGACTTTACGATGTAGGTATAATTCCGGTAACCAATTTATATACGCCAGGTTCGTAATTCTTGTGGACATATTTCACTCTTTGGTGCATTAATGAACTTGACCATCAATTCCACAGTTAGACTGAACAATGGCGTATTGATGCCAAGATTCGGTCTCGGTGTTTACCGTATCCCGCCAGGCAAACCAACGCTAGACGCCGTGCATTGGGCTTTGGATGCCGGTTACCGGCTGATTGACACTGCCAAAGCTTATGGGAATGAGGCTTCCGTGGGTCAAGCAGTGCGGGAAAGCAGCCTCCCCCGTGAGGAGATCTTCGTAACGACCAAACTGTGGAACGCGGAGCAGGGATACGACTCCACTCTAAAAGCTTTTACGGAGAGCCTGCGCACGCTGGGATTGGATTATATAGATCTGTACCTGGTCCACTGGCCGGTAGAAGGACGACGCCTGGACACCTGGCGCGCTATGGAAGAGATCGCCCGCAACGGCCGCTGCCGCGCTGTGGGGGTGAGCAACTACATGACCCATCATCTGCTCGAAGTGCTGAACAACGGCACGATCCCTCCCGCCGTCAACCAAATTGAACTGCACCCCTGGAATTATAGCACGCGCAAAGAAGTCGTGGAAAGTTGCAAAATTCCAGCAATCGCTATGGAAGCTTACAGTCCCCTGGCGAGAAGCAAAAAGTTTGACGATCCCGAACTCGTGCGCCTTGCCCGTAAGCTCGGGAGGACACCCGCCCAGGTTTTGATTCGGTGGTGTCTGCAGCGCGGATTCATCACGATCCCCAAATCTGCCCAGCGTGAACGCATCCTCGAAAACGCCCAAGTGTTCGACTTTGTGCTCCAACCTGAAGAGATGGATACTCTGGAGGCCTTGAACTACAATCTGGCCACCGGTTGGGATCCCTGGCAAGCACCGTAAGAATGACAAATGACAAATGATAAATGACAAAAAGGCTTTCCCCAAAGGGTTAGCCTCTTTGCTTTTATTTTCGCTTCCTTTTTACTCTTTAATTACTTACTCTCTCCATGACCACCTCGAACTTCTTTCTCGACAGTCCTCCGAAAATCCCTATTCCTCCGTGGATATTGTTGTTGTACTCGATGGGGAAGCCCATAGACGCCCGCCAGAGTGAAGTAACATAGTCGTTGTAACCCGGCGCGGCGGCCTGCATCTCCACCACCGTGGAGCCTTCCCAGGAGAACATCATCCAGGGTACCGGCTGTGCGGTCTGATCGTAACGGCACATCCAATATGACACCAGACTGACCTCTGCGGTATCCAATGTGTCCACGCCGATTTCAAATTCTGGATCCAGCGGCACGATGGAGTCCAATTCCGTCAACGCGCGGGTGATGATGACATAGCCTCCGACCGAATCAGCCGGCGTCCAGTTCAGCATGATGTTGGGATCTTCCCGCGTCATGGTGTCGGGGACCCAACTGAATGAAGGAATGCCATTGATCCAGAGGTCAAAGGAATCCGGGATGACCGTTTCTGACCAAATGTCGAGACCTTCTAAAGGATTGCGCACTTCGATGCGGTAATGGATTGGCCATTTGGGAATCAAGGGCGTCTCGCCCGGCTTCGGAATGTAGATCCAGGTGCTGTCGGGATCGGGGTGCTGTTCCAGCTCTAAAGTGTCCTGAGAGAGGGGATCATCCAACGGGAAGATGATCATGTCGCAGCCGGCGATGCCTAAAGTGTTCAATTCATAGTATCCGTACAACGGCGCCACCCATTGCAGGAAAATCTGGTTGACCGGTTCGCCATTGGTTAGATAGGCCGCCAACACAGCTTGAGTCTGATAATCCTCGACTTCGGTGGGGTTGGATTCACACCCGGCGAGAATTAACGCCGCGAAGGTTATCAGAAGGTAGAGTTTTTTCATTAGAATTTCACCTCATAGCTGATCAGCGGCAGGATGGGCAGCAGTTTCAGGTCGTTGATTTCCACCGGGTTTTCACTCGTATTAAACGTGCGCTGCCAGTAACTACGCCGACTGTAGACGTTGTAAATGCTGAAGGAGAGGCGCGCCGGATATTTGAAAAGGTGATGCTTGTAGGTCGCCGCAATGTCCAGACGATGGTCGGCGGGGAAGCGGTAGTTATTGAGATCGCCCGTCACGATGGTGCGCGCCCCGTTGCCGAAGTTGCTGGGGTCAATCCCTGGAAATTGCAGGGTGTAGATCCCCAGAGCCTGGGTGTAACCCTGGCCGGTGTTGAACCGCCACGAAGCTGATAGATCCCAGCGCGGCCCGGTGTTGAAGTTGGCCACGGCGATGATATCGTGGCGACGATCCCATTTGGGATAGAACCAGTCGCCGCTGTTGTACAGACTGCCCGGAAAGCGGCGTTTTGTCCAGGAAAGCGAATATCCCAGCCAGCCGGTGATCGGACCGGCGGTCTTGCGCGCCATCAATTCCACTCCCCAGGCATAGCCTCGTCCAAACAGGAAGGGATCGGCAGCCACGGTGCCTTCCAAGGTCATCGGGTCGAAGGTGACGATATCCCTCATGTCGGTGTAATAGGTTTCCACCGTGGTTTGCAGGTCTTCCTTCGGATCCCATTCAAATCCCAGCACCGCCTGATCGCAATAGGCGGGTTTCATGGAACCATCCACCGGCACCCATAGATCGAAATTACTCATGCCATCGCCGAACGAGATGACGTTGATCCACTGCGTGTAACGCCCGCCGGCCAATTTGATGCGCTTATTCTCATCCACATGAAAGAGGAATGCCAGGCGCGGGTCCATGCGGAATTGACTGCCCGCCTGGTGATAGTAGGCGCGGATGCCCGGCTGCACTTCCAACAGTGGATGGATTCGCCATGCATCCTGCAGGTAGAGGGAATAGTTGTAGGTGAAAGTGTCAATATCCACATAATTCAACTCGCCGACCTGTTCCTTGTAGCGGAAATCCCACCGGCTGACCCAGGCGCCGGCTTTCAATCGGTGGTTGGGTAGCCCGGAAAATTCCAGGTCGGTCTTGGCGGAATAATCGCGCAGACCGTCTATGGCGTCTTCGATGTTGACTCCGTCATCCGTGAACCCCCACTTGGAATGATAATCGCTGAAGGATAATCCCCCGGTAATAAATAGGTCGCGGGAGAGTACACGGCGCAGGCGCGTAGTCAAAGTCGTATTACCCCAGTCCATATGCAGGTCGCCGCGATCGTCGCTGGGCCCGAAAACGAATTTCAGCCGGTCCTGTCCCGCATACCCGGCCAATGACAGGGTGGTCTTGGAATCTAAATCCCAGTTTAACTTGCCGTTGAGATCGTAGAAGTAGTAATCAGGCAGATCGGTATCCATGGATTTGCGCAACATGTCCAATACCGGTTCCATATAGGTGCGTCGCCCGGATACGGCATACGACCCGCGTTGCTTCGGCAGTGGTCCCTCCAACGCCGCCCGTGCCGAGATTATCCCTACCGAAAGCAGCCCCTCGTGGTGATTCCGGTTGCCCTCATTCGTGATGACGTCCAGTACACTGCCGCTGCGGCCGCCATATTCTGCGGGAAAACCCCCCTTCATCAGTTCCAGGTGCTTGACGGCGTCGGCGTTGAACGTGCTGAAAAGTCCGAACATGTGAGACGGGTTATATACTACATTGTGATCCATCATGATCAGCGTCTGGTCGGGGCTGCCGCCGCGTACATATAATGCTGAACTGAGATCCGAAGACGCCTTGACGCCGGGAATGGTCTGCAAGGTGCGCATAACGTCCATTTCCGCGCCCAGAGACGGCATGGCGCGCAGGGTGGCGTTGTTCATCGGCACGATGGACACTCGGGGCGACTGGCGTTTCTCGCCCTCTTGCTCATCTTTGCCGGCAGTGACTACGATTTCCTGTAAGGCCACCGCTTCCGGCAGGAGCTGGATGCGCACGGGATCTAACACCCGGTCCGTCACTCTGATATCCACCAGCCGGGTGCGGTAGCCCAGATAGCTGATTTTCAGAGTGTGCAGGCCCGGAGGCAGGTGGTTAATGGCAAAGTAGCCGTCGGTGTTGGTGGAAGCTCCGCGATCCGTATCTTTGACCTGCACGTTGGCCATGGGCAACGGCTCGGCGCTGGTGGAATCCAGCACGAATCCGCGGATGGGGAAGCCTTCCGCGTTCAAACTCCCACCGGCAGCGATCAACGTCTGCCCGTGTGTCGCCCCAGCAAGAATCAGCGCCAGGATAAACAGTAGTAGTCTTACTCTTTGCATGAACTCATCCATTTTCATTTATCTTTAAGTTGTTTATTATTGCGCAACCATGATATCAGACGATCCCACATAAAGGCAAGGGGCGTGCCAAACAGTGGTGCGCCCCTTAAGAATATTAATATCATAATGTTATGATGAACGGTTGTTCGCACCTGCAGAGCCATGCGGCTCTATGGAGCCGGTTCCTAAGAGCCTACCGGCTCCGGGGGGCCGGGAGGAATTTCGTTCCTTCTAAAGTTATTAGTGACTTCAAGTTTTACAAGATATGGTGTGCCTTGAAGATATCCTCTCCGAGTTCCCTTTCTTCCTTCTCGTTTCCTTTGACGAGTTCCGGCGATTTTGGGTAGGCGGGTCTAGTCTCTTGTTGTGCTTGAGGTTCTATCATTGTTGAGCCAGGTAGTGGCTCACGATTTTCAAATTTAGGTTTTCTTATCTTTGCTCGTTCCGATCTACGGGATTGCTCTTCTTCGTCCCGTTTCTTTTTTTCCTGCATTAGTGCCACGTTTAGATCTTCCGATTCTACCAATTTGCTTTCAAGTCCACTGATTCTCACGCTGTCGCCTTCAATTTTCTCTGCCTGTTTTTGATTTGTACGAGAAAGCTCGTCCTTCTGACCATTGATATCAGAAACTGTTAACACTGCTGTAATATACACTGCGCTTACCATGAGAGCACAGATTGGGATGTTGGCTGGCTTTAAAAGCCTGGAATGCCATTTCTCATCTGTTTCCTTCTCAATCTTGATTCTGGTGGCATGTTCTTTAGCAGCTGCCTCATCAAAATATTTTGCCTCAGAGTTATTCCTTTTAATTCTTGAACGAAGCTCCTTTTTCTCCAGATCCTGCAGATCTGGGCTTGAACGATTTCGCTGGCTCATGACATCCTCCTAAATAGTTTCTGGATGTGTAACTTGCGGGAGAGCGAGAGAGCCCCATACTGGTCATTCCTAATTATATTGGGTTATTCCTGATTTCCAGTTTTTCCGAAGGATACAAAGGGGATTTCCAATCCGATCGCTAATTTGAACGGATTTGAATATTTTTGCAAGCGTGATGAAGAGCCATTAGATGAAATTGATCTACACGGTAATCAATATAAGGAATAAAATGGCAGAGCGCAAGCATCTTCTGAAAAATAATCGAATATTACGTAGAGATCTTAATTTGCGTAATTATAATCTATTCAAGGATTTACTATTGACCTCGTTGCAAAATGCAACGTGCCATAAAAATGCCCGAGTGAATCGGGCTTTAACTTCTCGTTTTGACTATCGTTTTATTTGTTAAATTACCCAACCCCTGACCTCTAACCCCTAACCCCCAACCTCCAATCCCCCCTTACCCCAGCATCACCAGGAACACGCCCCCCACACCCAAGATGATCCCAATCGTACGTTGCAGATTGATCACTTCCTTCAGGATCAGACCGGCGAAGATAAAAACGAAGATGTTGCTGGTCTGATTCAGGGATGCGGCGACCGAAGCTTGAGTGTACTTCATGCCCATCAACCACAGGATCATAGATAGGTAAGCGCCCAGCACCGAACCGGCGATCATGTACTTCCAGCCGCGCGACAAAGCAAGGGTTTTCATCACCTTCCCGCGATCCCGGCGAAACAGCAGCAGCACACCCAGGAACGCCGAACCGGCCACCAGGCGCATCTCCGTCACCCAGATCAGGGGGGAATAATCCAGCAGCGGCTTGATGATCACGATCCCCAGCGCCACCGTCGCCATCGCCAGAATCCCGTAAAAGACGCCCCATACCAGGTTGTGCCGGGTGATGGTGCCGCCCTTTTTCTCGAACGTCGCCACGAACACCGCCGAAACAATCATCAGCACGCCGAGGATCTGCACCCAACCCAGCCGTTCGCCCAGCCAGAGCATGGACAGGCCGATGATGAAAGGGCTGTAGAAGCAGTCCACAATGGCGGACAACCCTGCCCCTAGCATGTTCAGGCTCTTGAAAAAAAGCGTATCGGAAATGCCGATCCCCATCGCGCCGGAGATCAGGAGCAGCAGATAATCTTGCGTGGAAGCTCCGCTGAAAACGGCCTGGCCCATCAACCACCCGGTGGGTAGCAGCAGTATCAGGGCCAGGACGTTTTTGAAGAGATTCAGAGCAATGGGGTGTGCGGTTTCGCCGCTGCGGCGGAACATGATCACGGCGAACGCCCAGATCACCGCTGCCAGCAGCGCGCAGGCCTCGCCAAGGTAGGGAAAATTCATGCGTTAGTTGGCTGGTTCCTCGTAACGGCCGCCCAGATATTGCGCCAGAAACTTCTCCGCAGCGCCGTAAAACTTCAGCCGGTTTTCCGGCTTGGCAAAGCCGTGGCCTTCATCGGGAAAGAGCATATATTCTACTTTGATGCCTTTCTGCTTCATGGCTTCGACCACCTGTTCGGATTCCGCTTGATTGACGCGCGGATCGTTCGCTCCCTGCGCAATCAGCATGGGGATTTTGATGTTATCCACCTTGAACAGCGGCGAGCGCGATTTCAGGAATTCAGCGTCCTTTTCAGGATCGCCGATGCGCTTGTGGAAAGTGGCCTTCAGCGTCGCCCAATATGGCGGCACGCTGTTCAGGAAAGTGATCAAATTGCTTGGTCCTACAATGTCAACGGCGCAGCAGAACAGATCCGGCGTAAAAGTGGCTCCCACCAGAGCTGCATAGCCACCGTATGAACCGCCGTAGATCGCCACTTTCTGTGGGTCGGCGAGGCCCTTCGCAATCGCCCAGTTGACGGCGTCCACCAGGTCGTTGTGCATTTTACCGCCCCATTCCCGGTCGCCGGCATTCAGGAATTTCTTGCCATAGCCGGTCGAACCGCGATAGTTGACCTGCAGGCACGCGTAACCACGATTGGCCAGCCACTGCGCCTCGCCGTCATAACCCCAGCCGTCGCGTGTCCAGGGGCCGCCGTGGACGTTCAAAACCAACGGCAGATTTTTACCGGAACTGTTGGCTGGCAGAGTGAGGTAAGCGTGAACCGTCAAACCGTCACGAGTTTTAAATTGAATGGGTTCCATGGTCGCGAGGGTATATTTGTCGAGTTCGGGGCGGGCTGAAAATAATTTAATCCCCTGCTGTTTTTTGCGATCCCAGGCCCAGTACGTGGGGGAACCGTTATCGGCGGTAAATCCCACCAGCCAGGTGCGGTCGGCGTCATCGCGGTCGTAGACGTTGAAATCGCCTCGCGTCAGCTTGGCGATGCCGTCGAAATCCTTCTTGATACTTTTGTCCAGGACTGTCCATGCGGTGCGATCCTTGTCGAACGCTACAGCTTGGATCTCGTATGTATCGGGATGAACCAGAGCGTTGGATACGTCATATTCCGGATCTTCGGCGATGACTTCCTGCTTGCCGCTGGCGAGGTCCATTTTCGTCAAGCGGCTGGCGTTGACGTTGCGGGAATCCATGAGAAATATTCCCCTGCCATCCTTGGTGAAACTCACTGGGCCACTGGTCAGGTTATTCTCATTGTCCCAGTTCACCAGCTTGCGCCATTCGGATTCCTCAGTGTCCCGAATCATCAGATCAAAGCCGCCGTCCGCGGTGGACATCAAGGCACCGCGCACCTTGAAATTCGCATCCGCCACCCAACCAATGACATTGCCGGGGTTCTTGGCCACCGGCCGCAGTTCGCTCGTTGTCAGGTCCAGATGGTAGACGTCGTGCAGTTCACGATTATCCTTGTTCATCTCGATGAGCAGTTCGTTGGGGAAATGTTTCTCCCGTGCCGTAACCCTAACCTGCACACTGTCATAAGGCGTGTAATCCTTGATGGCGCCGGCGCCCAAATCCACACCGTAAAGGCGCCAATTTTCATTGCCTCCAACGTCCTGTAAATAAAGCATGTGATGATTATCAGAGGCCCAGAAGTAGTTGCGGATGCCGCGATTGGTATCCTTGGTCACGGGTCGGTCATCATCCTTGCCAACCGTTTTCACCCAAACGTTTAACACGTTCTCCACCGGTGCCAGATAGGCCATCATGGTGCCGTCCGGCGAAATTTGCGGGCTGGCCTTGACGGGATTGCCGAATATGATTTCGCGCGGGATCAAGTCCGTGCGAGCCGCCGGCGCTGCGTATGGTAGCGTAAAAGCCGCTAAGATGATCAGGGCGACAATGACCGTCCCTGTGTGTTTAAAATTATACATGGTTGCCTCCAAATTAAAGAAACTGAATGGCCCCTCTTTCAAATTCGATTTCACTCCGATTTCAAAATGAGAACTTGGGGGGATTATTAATTTGACTTTCCTCGCGATGTTAAGGTTGCGAGTTTGCGTTGCAAGATTGGATCTATTATTATACGTCGGATTATGGGTAATGTCAAGCGGAACCGCGATTTTCAGCCGTTGGCGAAATGACCCTGGTAGGGTTCAACGATGGTGTTCGTTGAGCGTATCACTATATGAGCATCTATTATATCATTTTCATGGCGCACCTTTTAATTGTGTGGTAAGTAAATTCATGCATATTTTCGCCTGATGAGGGGCGTATGGAATTCATTGAGCCTTTCACGCAATGGAGCCTGATTCATTTCGCCGGCAGCTTTATAATAACTCTAACCTTAGGCTCATTGGGTTTGAATATATCGCCGCTCACTTCCGGGGGTATTGTTCTCGGTTGCGGAGTGGGGTGGGAAGTTCTCGCCGATCAGCGTTTTCATCATGATCCGCGTGGCGGTGATTACTACGACTTGATGTGGGATTTAGGCGGTTGTCTGGCTGGAACCGCTATGTTGGAGTACGCTGAAAAATACCGCCGGAGACACAAACCATCACCCGCAGAATTTCAGTTTCACCCGGTGATACCGCGTAGTCTTCACAGCACCGCTTGGGGGAAGTGGTATAAATTCACGGGTAATCAGATAGGAAATCAAATATCATCTGCGGCGGATAGCTCACTTATAAGTCCACAACTTGTGCAAACAAAATGAACCATTGATCGTGAACCCTGCTGGTGGGCAGCCGAAAAAGGCTGCCTTTTCCTTTCCTGGATAACCTCGACCATTTTTCTTACCCGCAATATTCCTCTTGACATAGAATGAATTATTGTGTATATTATCCTCGCTCATTTCCAAACATGATTTGTATTAGCGGAGGAATCTCAATGAAACGCCTGATCTCCCTCATCCTCTTTTTATGCTTGTGCGATGCCGCCCACTCAAGTCTCATCACCGTTTCCGGCAGCGTATCCGGAGTTTGGTCAGCCGACACTGTCATGGTCATCGGTGACCTCACTGTCCCTACCAGCCAGGACTTGACCATCCAGCCCGGCGTCGAAGTGCAATTCACCGGCCGTTGGATGCTGCTCGTCCAGGGGCGTCTTAACGGCGTCGGCACCGCCGCCGATTCGATCATTTTCACCCGCGCCTACCCCACGGAAGAATCCAAATGGCGGGGTATCCGGCTGGATGGTTGCGACAACGCCACGTTGCTGGAATATTGCCGCATCGAATGGGCCAAAGGCGACGGCGCTTACCCGGCCGTTCACGGTGGCTGCCTCTGGATCAACAATTGTTCTCCCGCCGTCCGCCATTGCCGGCTGGCTAACGGCTACTCGCACAATGGCAACTATAACGGCATGGGCGGTGGCATCAGTCTTGATAACGATTGCCAAAGCGTGATCGAGTACAATCACGTCGTTCTGAACCAGGCAGATTCCGGCGGGGGCCTCTGCGTTGGGTCGGGTTGCAATCCCGTAATCCGGCACAATTTGATCGAAAACAACCAGGGATTCTATTCCGGCGGTGGTATCTATGTCTCTGCTGGAGCTCGGTCAACCATCTGCGACAATATCATCCGAAACAATACTACGGCGGGATATGGTGGGGGAGGCCTCAACCTCTGGAGCGCCACCTGGCTCTATGGAACGCTGTCGGATGTTTATAACAACCTGATTACCGGCAACAACGGGGGCAGCGCCGGAGGCGGCATCTACAGCCGTTACGAGAGTTCGACGATTCATAACAACACGATCACGAATAATCAGGCGACCAACGGAGGTGGAGTCTATGTGCTCACCTTCTCCATGCTGCCGCCGGTATTGTCAAACAACATCATTTGGAATAACGCGGGGACCACCGGTCCGCAGATCCTCCTGGATCCACAATCCGGGAGCGCTTGTGAAGTTACGTATTGCGATGTTCAGGGTGGTTGGCCGGGAACCGGTAACATAGATGCCGAACCCTTGTTCGTTACCGGCCCAGAGGGTGGATTTTACCTCTCGCAAATCGCCGCCGGTCAGAGCGAGAATTCTGCCTGCCTGGATGCTGGCAATCCAATATCCACTATGATTACCGGGACCACCCGCACTGACGGAGTGCAGGACACTGGAGTAGTGGATATAGGTTATCATTATAACCTCGGATTGGTTTATCCGGAGATTGACCTGAATCTTCAGGCGATTGGTCTGCCCATCTATGTTCCTCAGAATGGCGGCAACTTCAGCTATATTGCCACCCTCACCAGTTACGAACCCGCCCCGGTGACCTTCGAAGCGTGGGTGATGTTGCGCATGCCCGATTGGACTTGGTACGGCCCCTTGTTGGGACCGGTCAATCTTACCCTGCCGGCGAATGCCTCGTTGACTCGCTTGCGTACCCAAAACGTTCCGGGATCGGCGCCTCCGGGACTTTACACTTATCACGGCTATATCGGTCAATATGCGCAAGGCGTCAAGTGGGATAGTTCCAATTTCTCGTTCATTAAAACCGAGACCGATAATGGCGATCTGGAAGTCGGCAATTGGTTCTGTTCCGGTGATCCGTTCCCCGGAGAATCCTTCGCGGAGATGATGCCTCCTTCATCCTTCCTGCTGTTTTCTGCCTTTCCCAATCCCTTCAATCCCGTCACGACGATCCGTTTCAATTTGCCCCAAGCCTGCCGGGTCACTCTGGAGGTGTTCGATGTCAGGGGGCGAAAAGTAGGGACGCATGGCATGCGCTCCCGTGCCTCAGGCGGTGATCAGGGCGCACTCCGTGCGCCCCTACAAGGCGTCTGGATGGAAGCCGGCTCCCATGAAGCCACTTTCGATGGCTCCAACCTCCCCTCGGGTGTCTATCTCTATCGCTTGACCATTGGCGCTCATGTCGCTTCGGGGAAAATGGTGTTGCTCAAATAATGAATTACCGTTAAATGAAAAAGGCTTCCCAACCGCAGTATAGTCATTGCGAGCGAAGCGAAGCAATCTCACGAATGGCAAAGAATCGGGAGATTGCGTCGGGACTTCATCCCTCGCAATGACTGTTCCGTCGGCGGTTGGACAGCCTCTTGCTGATTATAGAAAATCGAACCCTAAATTTTCAGATACTTCCCCACTGCTAAAACGCCTCCCAATATTCCCAGCGCGCCTCCAGCTAGTACACATAATATCATGGATGGTCCTACGACATGGAATCCAGCCACTAGCCGAGTCTCGATCAGCATCGCCAGAGCAACCAACACGAAGGCGGCGACAATCCCCCCAATAGCGCCAAGAACGGCGCCCTGTATCCAGTAAATGCAGCGCAGCGTGCCGGGTGTCGCTCCCAGCAGCGACATTAATCGCACCGCTTCACGCTGGTGATCAATTTTCAATCGCACGGCATTGTACGTCAGACTCAGCGCCAAAAGGACCGCTACGATTCCAGTGATCAACCCCCACTGCGAGAGCTTTCGGCGACCGTTTTGAAACAGAATCAGCAGATCCTGATCGTATACCACCTCATCAATGCCGTCCACCTCCTGCAAGCGTTGTGCGATACTGCGAGCCGCCAGGGCGTCCAGCGTTTGCGGCGGCAGCGCGATTTGAAAGCTGGCGGGTAACGGATTTTCTTTCAATACATCGAAAAGTTGAGGATCGAATTCCTTGGCAAAGCGGGCCGCGGCTTCGGCGCGCGATATGTACGTGATCTTCCAGCGGGGATCCAACGCTTGTATGCGTCTTAATAGATCCGGGTGTTGTGTTTCCGGCAAAGAAGGTGCGACAAACGCCTCAAACTGCAACTGCTGGAGCAGGCCTTCCGCCGCGCGATTAAGGTTAAGCGCGCCATAATAATACAATCCCAACGCCGCCACCGCCAGAGCTGTCGCGGCGGCGACGACGAAAGAATGAAACTTCCCTCTTAAAATACTCCCGGCGCCTTCGCGCAAGGTAAACTTGAAGTTGGACACCATCAGGATGACTCGCCAGGTTGAACCAACAGCCGTCCCTCCTTCAGGTTCAGCACACGACGAGTCAAATTATGGTAGAATTCCGGCTGATGTGTGGCGGCTAAAATGGTCGTTCCTTCGGAGTTGATTTGACGCAAATGTTCCAGGATTTCGACGCTGGATTCCGCGTCAATGTTGGCCAGAGGTTCGTCAGCCAGGAGAATGAAGGGACGGCCGACCAGAGCCCGGGCAATGGCCGTCTTTTTCTGTTCCCCTGAGGAAAGTTCAGCGGGGTAAGCAAGGGCGCGGTGATTTAATCCGAACCGGTATAGCATCCGATTCACAGTCAAATAAATGCGTTTGCGGCTTTCTCCGCAAATGCGCAATGGCAGTGCCACATTTTCGAAAACCGACCGGTCATGTAGCAGCCTCGCCTCGGGAAAGACGATGCCCATTTTACGTCGCCTCAAGGCCTGTTGATGAGCACCGGCTGAGTTCATGACCTGACCCTCGATCATGACCTGGCCGTTCTGGGGAAAAAGCTCTAAATAGATCAAGCGAAGGATTGTTGTTTTTCCTGAACCGGTGGGACCTGCCAACAGCATGAATTCGCCGC
>JAGVQJ010000012.1 GCA_020051775.1 Calditrichota bacterium
AAAGAACTGGAATTCAGATACAATCATAAAACCCAGGATATCTTCCCGTTAGTGACTGAATACCTCTGTAATTTGAGGTCAAAACGTTGCTAATCACCATTAATTATTAGCGTTACACCATTTGCTTGTCCTCCCACTCAAGTCCCAGATATTCCACTTCTTCGCGGATAACGTCATCGGCAGCCTCCCGCATAGCTTTGTTGATTTTGGCTGCACGACATTGCAAAAATGATCTCGCCTGGTCGCGGGTCATTTTCACATTCCAAACTCGAGCATGGTGCAAAACGTTTTGGGACGTGGGCACATACATTACGGCTTTCATTGTAGTCTCCAAATTGTGACTTCCAGATTCACGTTTTTCAACTATACATAATCTGGACTGCAGCCTGCGGCGTAAGGTGGCTGTCTTCCTCACAATGCCGATGATCCTGTCGGAATATCCAACGGCACTCATTTTGAATTCACTCAATAGGCATTGGCGCCTGCCTGTACTTTATCCTGAGGCGAGTGATTTCAAACAGGCTGCAGTGACCAGATTAAGTAAAAGAACTATTCAACCGGCACTCAGTTGAAGTACCATCTGAGGCGATATTTTCCATCAATTTTTTTAATTCCAAAGGCTGGAAAGGTTGACCAAAATACTCTTGAACGCCGGCTTTTGCCATCCTGAAACATTCCCGCACTGAAATGTAGTTAGAAGTGGCCATGATGGGTGACCTTCCAGTTCTAACTTTTATGGCCTCCAGAAACTGATACTCTCGCTCTGAAAACTCACTGAACTGGTAAATGATCAGATTAAAACGCCTGCTCGAGGAAATGCTTTCAAGGTTAATTGGCTTCTCCATCAGCACTACATTGTATCCCCATTGGTCCAGGATGTCAATAATAATCTTGGAAAAAGGATCGGTTAAATTGGCCAGTAGGATGTTTTTATCGCCTTCCAATAGCTTCTCACTCCATCAAAGTATCTTAGTCGAAAATGCAAGTCTATAATTTCGTATAGGCAATCTACATACCAATATTAAATCCCATATTCATATATTTGTGCCGATGATATCCTATTGATAATTAATAATATAATAATGACCTGCCATAAAAAAGCCCCGTTCAGAGGCAACGGGGTTGTATAAAAACCGTCTTTTTACGTCTAAAAAATGGAAAGCCGAGTTATTCGTTAAAGTGAGGATCCAGATTGTGTTTTTTTATTTTACTATCCAAGGTGCTGCGGGTGACGTCCAACATTTCGGCGGCAAGAGTTTTATTACCATTTGCCTCTTTCAGACACAAAATCACCATAGCCTTTTCCAGACTTTCCAACGAGCGCATGGGAAGACCGGATAATTCCGCCGGGCATCTTTCTTTAGTCTGGATGAGTACCGGTAGATGATTAGGCAAAATGACTTCGGCATTGCAATAGACAAAAGCACTCTCGATGGCGTTTTTTAATTCACGCACGTTACCCGGCCAATCATACTTTGTCAGCAAGGTCAGTGCGGCTCTATCCAAGGCGTCGATGCGCTTATTGGTCTTATTTCTGTAGATCCTGATAAAATGATTCACTGTCGGAAGAATGTCCTCTTTGCGATGGCGCAAGGGAGGCATCTCGATTTGAACGACACAGAGCCGATAGTACAAATCCTCGCGGAATGTCCCCTTTTTTATGTCCTCCTTCAAGTTGTGATTGGTCGCCGTAATCAGCCTGAAATCCGATCTTTGCACACGGTTTCCACCCACGCGCTCAAACTCCTGAGATTGAAGGACTCGCAATAGTTTGGTCTGAAATGACAAGGGGATGTCACCCACTTCATCCAAAAATAATGTCCCGCCGTTGGCTTGCTCGAATCGCCCCGATCGGCTATTGGTGGCACTCGTAAAGGCGCCCCTCTCATGTCCGAAAAGTTCACTCTCCAATACGCCGGGTGCAAGCGTGGCACAACTGACCTTCACCAGCGGACCTTTCCTGCGCTCGCTGGTATAATGCAGGTGGTTGGCAATCAGTTCTTTGCCCGTACCGCTTTCACCCGTAATCATAACCGTGGCTTCCGAGCTGGCGAGAGTCCGAATTTGATAGAAGACTTTCTGCATAGCCGGCGATTGACCAATGATATTCTCGATGTTATACCTTCCCGCCAACTCCCGCATGAAATAGGCATTCTGATCCACCATCTGCTGGCGTTGCATTTCTTTGTGCACCAGGTGCAACAAGGTTTCGGGGTTGACGGGCTTCTCCAGATAATCCACTGCACCCAGCTTGATCGCTTTAACGGCAGATTCTATACTCCCTTGACCAGTGATTATAATAACTTCCGGAGGTTCGGACTGTTCTCTGACTTTTTCCAGGAGCTCGATACCGTTCATGTGAGGGAGTCTCAAGTCGGCTATGATTAGATGATGATTAGAGTCGGCGCTGAGAATCTTTAAGGCCTCCTCACCCGAAAGTGCTTTGGCTACTTTATAGCCTTTCTGCTCCAAAATATCCGCCAGTGATTCCAACAGGCTTTCATCGTCGTCAACCAACAGAATGTTGAAACCTGGTGCCATAAACTACCTCCCTAACGGCAACGAAATAGTAAAGGTCGTACCAACACCGGATTTGCTTTCCACCCGGATATTGCCACCGAACTGTTTGATGATTTCATACGAGACGCACAGTCCCAGCCCCACGCCGCCTTGATTCTGCTTGGTGGTGAAGAACGGAATGAATAGTTTGTCTAAATCCTCAGATGGAATGCCCACGCCAGTATCTTTCATCGTGACGGTGACCGTCTCCTGGTCCAATTTAGCCTTGTGTAAAACAGGCTTATTTCTCTGGCACTGCGTATACAGGGATAATTCACCGCCGGTCGGCATGGCCTGTACTGCGTTCAGAATCAAATTAAAAAAAACCTGAGACAGGCGAGATGGATCTACGATGATTTCGGGTAATTCTGCAAACTCCTTGGATACAACGATCCCCCCTGAATTCAACTCCTTCTCCACCAGGCTCAAACAGGTTTCCAGCACTTGGTTGATGTCGGTGCGCTTCAAGTCAAGGGAAGTGCTGGGCGCTCGGGAGAAATTCAACAAATCCTTGATTATCTTGCGACACCGTTCAACCTGATTTTCGATGAGCGCCAGGTGTTTTTGGACTTTAACGGAGGGTTCCGGTAATTCCGATTTGAGGTAGAAGCTGGAATTGTAAATCGTCCCCAGGGGAGTATTCAACTCATGCGCCACTCCGGCAGCCAGTTGGCCCAAAGCGGCCATCTTCTGCGACTGTAGGAGCTGCGCCGTCCGTTCGGCTACCATCTTCTCCAGGTTGGCGGAATACTCCTGCAACTGGGCGCGGGCTTTTTTCAATTGCGCCTGCCGCGTCAGCAAACCCGTCAGCAGATAGAAAATCAGTCCACAGAAGGCTGCAAACAGGACGAAGGAGATGATTACGTAAGCTTGTACCGCAGGCGGCGTATCCATGGCACGGCCAGAAGCCAGAAAGTGAAAGTGATAATTACGGCAAAGAAGGAGAAATCTTCGTTTTCACGAAAATCAAAAGCCATGATGATGGTGGCGATAATCTGCAAGGCGGCATAGGTGACCACACCGAAAAAGGTAAAGAACGCTACGAGATCTTGTTCAAAACGATCTTCCTTAATGATACGAAAGATGATCCAGGAGGAGGCGAATAACAGGTAGGTGCATTCCCCGAAGTCAAAGGCATTCAGTACTTGATCGTCACGCGCTTGAGACGTTGAAAAAGCTCCCCAGGCGGCATAGAGCATGATCACGGTCAGACAAATCAGCACTGATCTAAGTTTCTCGAGCCTGAATAGATAAATACTAATTAGAAATGCCTCCGAAATTAAAAAAATCCCCCATTCCGCCAGCCCAATGTAGGGACTAAAAATAAACAACATCGCCAGAATGCAATCAATACAATAGAGGTAACAATAGCAGATGGGGAAAACGGCGGGATGTTGGCGAATATTCAGGATTTCTGAAATGTGCGAAAATGGGAAGAAAACGACTCTGACCACGGAGTGGGGAGTCGTTTGGAAAAAGCGTCGGTACCAGAGAACGACGACCAAAAGAGACATGACCAGCAGCAGCCATGTCGTGAAATCCCCATGAAGCGATTGCATTGATCCCAGGGGCGATAAATTTTCTTGACTATCTTAGCAGGTATTCTTACGGATTAGCAGGCCACGGCCCTATTTTTGCTTTGCCTTTACGCGCGCAGACTATTACCACACCGGATCCATTGTCAGTCCCAACTGCCTTGGCGTTGTAATTGTCGCTGCTGGTAACGGTGACCCACTCATTGTTGGAGTCATAATACTTGACGGTGCCCTCAATGCCGCTCAAAGTAACAGTGCCGATGGATTCAAAAACAATGCAACCCACCGGTAGCAATTCCAATCCGTAGGCGTTGGATTGAGTGTTTTGAATTTCATCACCAGCTTGCAATTTGTCATCTACTTGTGCGTCCACCCAATAACCATCAGTTACCGTTTTGCGTTGCGTTCCCGCCGGAGCAGATTGAACGATTGCCAGGTCTGCCATGATCAGTTCCTCCCTTTAGTGGATTTTTCGCCCTGGCATCGTTTGACGTTCCAGGGCACAATTTAACGCTTTATGCTGTGTAAAGCAACAAGAGATGTGCCAAGTATTTTATGTCTGATTTGGGGATTAAAATAGTTTAAATAATTATTAATTAAGGTAATGAATCTTTTATAGCCGAGCCACCACTAAGCCACAAGTGTCTAAAATCCGTCTTCATTGTCTAAAATCCGGCGGTGTTTATGTGCTTAGGTAGATTAAGAGAATGCAGAGTATCAGGGAGTTGTTGGGGGTAAGGGCGGGTAACCCGGTTTAGTTGCAAGCCGGGTAAATTTTAATCTCATTGTAATAAGAAGGTGAGGGATACCGATGTCGTCAACCGATATTTTCATCATTTCAGGATGGTGATCTTCTGGGTGGCTTTCTGGTCGGGGGTCTCTAACTTCAGGATGTAGATGCCGGAGGCTTTGTGGGAAGCATCCCACGTGTAGCTGTACGTGCCTGGCAACTGGAAGCCGTAGAACAGCGTGCCGGTGAGTCTGCCCGTGATGTCGTAGACCTTAAGACTGACTTTGCTCGCAGCTTGCAGCTTGTAGCTTGCGGCTATAGTTGAGTTGCCCGGATTGGGCAGCAGCGTGATGACCGGATGTGTGGGCGCCGGGCGCTTGGGGTCCGGGTGGACGGGGGAATTCCCTATATTGCGGAAAAACCGGCAACCGCCCCATAAATCCCCAACGAACAGATCGCCATCGCCGTCACCATCAATATCCAGTACGTAAGGAGTGGCGTGGAAAATCATCAGATC
>JAGVQJ010000081.1 GCA_020051775.1 Calditrichota bacterium
ACTATGGTTATTGCGCCAGCAAGGCCGCTCTGAACATGGCTATGCGCACTCTGGCCTTTGACGTTCTGCCCTTCGGAGTAATCTCGGTGGCCATCAATCCCGGCTGGGTCAAGACAGACATGGGCGGAGCAGGCGCTCCTCAGACTCCTCAACAATCCGTGATTTCCATGCTGCGACTGATAGACGCCCTGCGCGATCAGGACGCTGGCCGGTTCTTTAATTGGGACGGTACTGAAGCAGCCTGGTAAACCCGGTTAATTCCGCCGCCTTACTGAATTTTTATTCACTCCCCCTCCTTCACCTTCCAAAGAGCTTGACTTGCGGGCCATAATGCGTTATTATCCAATCTGTGCACCCAATTCCCAAGTCAGGAACACTCATGAAAACCCGGCGACAGCTATCCATAAGAACTAAGTTATTAATATTTCTATGCGCTGTCAGCCTGATTCCGCTTTTATTAGCGACGCACGCTTTGGTAGGTTTAGGGGGGAGGAGTGCCCGCGCCTTGCAAGAGCTGCAGGTCGGTGAAGGCCTCGAACAGACCACGCTTGCAATCCAAGCTGCACAAAACCATCTATTGGAGGGGACTCAAGCTGTTGCCGCTTGGAATGAACTGGCGGCTTATCTGAGTCGTCCTGATCCCCACTGGCCAAAAGCCAATCTTGAAAAATGGGTTCCGCAAAGCTACAACCTGGACTACTTAGCGCTGTATGATAATCGTAAATTAAATTTGTACTCTTGGCGCTCGACTTCCTTGGTGGAAGGTTCACTTCTGGATACCCTTTTGGCCTCAACTGACAGCCTGCGTTACGGCTTGTTTTCAACCTCCCGGGACCTTTATTTGTTGGCTCGAAGCGATATTGTAACCTCAGAAAAAGTGCTCGGTACTCTGGTTTTTGGCCGCCGACTGTCTCATGCCTTCCTGATGGAAATCAAGGCCGGGCGCGTCTCGGATTTGACGATTTATTATGGCGCTCGTTTGTTGGCGACCACCGATACTTCTAACACTTTTCTGCAAATTGATCCAGCCGAAGTCTTCACGCATCTCGAACAGCGGCATGATTCATACCTGTACTATGCCCAGGATCAAGATCGAGTGATCGGCTTCCGTCCCCTGCGGAATGTGCACGGTTTGGAGGTTGCCGCTCTCGGTTGGGTAAGTCCGCACACAAGAGTGGCGCTGGTCAAGGATGAGATCAATCGGCTGTTGCTGTTTTTCGGTCTGCCGTTATTGGCTACGGTATTACTGGCGGCATTTGTACTGGGAATATGGATAGAACGACCTATCCGCTCGCTGTCTAAGACTATGGAAGAGATCAGCCGTACTGGCAATCTGAATCGTCTCGTGCCGGTCAGTGGCGGCGGAGAAATCTCCTCTATGTCACATAGTTTCAACCAAATGCTGAAACAACTCGCCCTGCAACGCGACGAACTGCTGACTTTCCGCACGATGATTTTGGCGATGAAAGAAGGTGTGCTGATCGAGAACACGCGCCGAGAAGTCACTTACATGAACCCGCGCATGGAGGAATTACTGGGGGTGCGCTTCGAGCCACCACGGGCCGGCGAGGAGCCACTGACACTGGCCGAACGCATCACTTTCAAACGACAGATCATGGAGGACAAGCGAGGGTTCTCCACCGAGGAGGTGGAATGGTATTGCCCCGACGGAAACCGCGTTCAGTCCCTTAAAACCACCGGCAGGTTGGAAGATCCTTCCGGCCAGGTGATTGGAATTCTCTCCACATTTGTAGATCTAACCGAACGAAATGAACTCGAATTGGAGCTAATTCAGGCTTCACGTATGGCTTTCTTGGGGGTTTACTCTCAGGGGATCATCCACAATTTGAATGGCCCCTTGAATACTATAATGGGATTTTCTTCGCTGCTGTGCCGCAACCACCCCGATGCGGAAATCCCGGCACGCATCAACGAAGATGCGCTCCGCATGTCAGAGCTGATCAACAGCCTGGGCCGTCGTTGGCGAAGAACCGGGGAATCCCGCATGGAACAATTGAATATCAATGAGATCATCCGAGAGGAAATCAACTTCCTGGAGGCCGATCTGTTCTTTAAGCATAATGTTGATAAGACCCTGGAACTGGATGCGAACCTGCCTCTGGTCTGGGGTGTCTATGGAGACTTCAGCCATGCCCTGTTGAATGTCTTGATTAACGCGGTGGAAGCCTTGACCGACAGCCTGATTCACAAACTGCGAGTGCGCACCCGTGTTTTACGCAATGAGATCTGCGTGGAGATCGAGGATACCGGCGTGGGCATTCCTCCAGAGGATTTGGATCATATTTTCTTGCCCTTTTTCAGCACCAAGGGTCGCGATCGCAAAGACGGCATCCCCAGCGGTGCGGGATTAGGATTGCCCATTGCGCGCAAGGTGCTGGAACCCTACAGCGTTCGCTTTTTGGTTCAGAGCGAAGAACGTCGCGGCACGACCATGATAATTCGTATACCCTTAGAGCCGCATGAAATCGTCTCGCAGGCAAGCGCTAAAGAGTGCGAGGTGGGTTTGTGAACGAGAATCCCACCTTGCGCAAGGAACGCATCCTGATCGTGGACGATGAAGAACCCAGCCGGGAACTCTGCCGTCTGGCGCTGCAAGACATTAGCCGAGAGTTGGTGCTTTGCGCGAATGCGGGTGCAGCGTTGCAGGAATTTGGCGGCAGTGCTTTCGATCTGGTAGTTACCGATATGGTCATGCCGGGATTATCGGGCATGGAATTGTTGGAACGCATCAAGGCGCAGAAATCGGATATTCCCGTTCTATTGATGAGCGGTAAGGGGTCCATCCCGGTGGCAGTAAAAGCCATGCGGCTGGGAGCGGAAGATTTCATCGAGAAACCTCTGATTGATCCGGAAGTTCTGGCCATAGCCGTGCGGCGAGCCCTGAAATCACGCCGATTGGAGGAAGAAAACCGTTCGCTTAAAGCCGAAATCCAGCAGTTGAAATCGAAACCGCATTTGGTGGGCGGCGAAACGATGTCTCAAGTGTTGCGCACTCTGGAAAGAATTGCGCCGCTGGATCTGACTGTATTGATCACGGGGGAAACCGGTACGGGCAAGGAAGTATTAGCGCGTCGAATTCACTCGTTATCGTTGCGGTCGGGCAAGCCATTTGTGGCATTGAATTGCGGGGGAATTCCTGAAGGACTGCTGGAATCTTTATTGTTTGGCCATGAAAAGGGTGCCTTTACCGGAGCGGTACGGCGCACGGCGGGCTATTTTGAGAAAGCGCATAGAGGCACTATTCTTTTAGATGAAATTGGAGATATGCCGCTCTCCTTGCAAGTGAAACTCCTGCGGGTGTTGCAAGAGAGGTGTTTTCAGAGGGTCGGAGGCGAGACCACCATCGAAGTAGATTGCCGCGTTATCGCCTCGACGCACCGCAATCTGCGGAGCATGGTGGAAGATGGCGCCTTTCGGGAGGATCTATTCTACCGCTTGAATGTCCTGCAACTCCAAGTGCCGCCACTTCGGGAAAGGCGCGAAGACGTTCCGGACTTGGCGAGACATTTTTTACGGCTCGTAGCAGCGCGATTAAGCCGAACGGATTGCGCTTTCGGTGAGGGGACCATCGAATGTCTGACGGCCTATTCCTGGCCGGGAAACGTTCGTGAATTGGAAAATGTTATCGAGCGGTCGGTAGCCCTGGCCGCCGGTAATCAACTCGAAGTGCAGGATCTCCCGGAAGAGATTCGAGGCGAAAAACCTTACCCCGCCCTCGCAGGAGACATTATCGAATACAGTCGCGCCAAAGAGGAATTCGAGCGAGGCTATCTCCTGGCGCTGCTCGCCCAAAGCGGAGGCATCGTTAGCCAGGCCGCCCAGCTTAGCGGCATCCCTCGCCAGAACCTCTACTTGAAGTTGAAGAAATATGGAATAGAGAGAAGTACGAAGGCTGATACCGAAGTCTGATAATTATCAATTGAAATATAAAGCGTCAGGTTTCTCCAATCGAGTGAGATTAGGGAGAATCCTGACGCTTTTTTGTTCTGTTATGGCAAAATCACACAATACACAGCGATCAGAGCCACGAGATTACTTTACCAGCAGCAGCTTCCCTGTGGCGGTGTGACTGCCGGTGAACAGCGTATACAGGTACATCCCCGAAGCTAACTCAGAGCCATCGAAGGTGACTTGATGAGTTCCAGCGTTGCGGTAGCCGTTCACCAAAGTAGCCACTTCGCGGCCATTGACGTCAAAGACTTGCAGCGTCGCCTGTCCGGCTTCCGGGAGGGTGAAACGGATGGTTGTCTTCGGGTTGAACGGATTTGGCGCCGCACCTACAAGAGCGAATTCTGACGCGACAGCCGTTGTGCCGACTTCATACGGGAAAGGATCGCCCGTGCAAGAGGCGTCCATCACCCAGGGAGTCAGCGATCCGGTCGCCAGCTTGGTAAAGGTGAAGTAACTGGAGTCTATGGCTGGATAACTATAAGTCGTATTGGCGTAACCCAGATAAGTGTAGACGCCAGGAGGCCAGGAACCGGGTATATTTTGGACGCGGAGCCGACTCACACTTACGCCTACCGGCGGATTGACTTGAACAGGACCCAAGGTCGGTGTACTGGGCAAACCATCAGGATAGCGTACACGTGCCCACGCCCAAAAGGGTGTTTGAGGGCCTTGGGTGCGTTGCACCGCAGCGTTGAATTGGAAGGACCCTCCCCCTGGCTGAACGATGATGGGCGGGTTGACGGGAGTCAGAGTGACGTCTAACACCGGAGGGGGTGGAGTCAGGTGATCGTAATACAGAGCGCCCATGTCCGCACGAGTTCCGTCCGGGTCTAAAGGACTGCCGGGATTGCCGGTATCAATGCAGGGTGAACCGAACGACAAGTGAAAATTATCCGCGCCGGGATTAAGGAACATCGGGTTGGAGGTGATATTGCCAGTGCCGCTCAGCGATACCGGGGAGCAACTGTAATTGAAATTCACCGTCCCGTAAAACTCGGGATTCAGCGTGGCGTAGTTATCATATAAGATGTTGTTGACTCCACTGAAGGGTCCACCGCTGTAGATGTAAAGACCTCCGCCTTTGGCAGCGGTGGTGGTATTCGTGCAGCGGTTCTGAGTGATGGTGTTGTTGGTGAGTAACGGCGCGCAATTCTGAATCATGATGCCGGCGCCAAAGTAAACCGAAGTGTTGTCGTAGATCTGGTTGAAAGCGATGGTGATGTTTGAGCCGTTGTTGCAGCGGATCCCGCCGCCTCCACAGTCGCTTCACGTGCCGGTGGAGTAGTTGCGGGCGATCACGTTGTGGCTGATGGTGACGTTGGTGCAGCCATCCAGTAAGATGCCGCCGCCCTTCCACAGGTCATCAGCATTGTCGCAGATCAGATTGTAGCTGATGTTCAGGGCATTTACGTTGTGACCACAAATGCCGCCGCCGCCCCACCAGGCTTTACCGAATGAAATGCGGCTGTGCATAACGGTCAGAGGAGATCCCTCGGAAAAAATGCAGCCACCCATGTCCGTAGAAGGCGCAGTCGTAGGCGTAAAGCCGTACTCCACCACGCAATAGGAAAGATTGCTGGCCGTCGTTAGGGAACGGAAACGGAGGCCTCCCCAGCGGTGTTCCGGTACAGGATTCTGCCGTAGCCATTTAATACTGTCGGGACCTTCACCGAAGGCGCGCAGTGTGCCATAGATGTTCCAGGTCCAGTAGCCGTTGTGGAGAAACGTGGTGCCTGGGAGGATGAAGAGCGAATCACCCGCCGGAACCTGAATATTCCCGACGACAAGATACGTCCCCGGCCCCAGCGTCCCACTTTGTGGACCTGAGATTTGCGGCTGAGCCAGGGCTAACCCGGTCAGACACAAACTAACGAGCATTGTAATCAAAACTCTTTTCATGTGCTTCCTCCAGCAAAGGTTGGACCGCTTTGTTCTGCGACTCAAGGCCGGCAGATAAGGCACCAGACAGAGTCGGCCTTTTATGGGTTACCCCGGTAAGGGTAATACAATATAAGAAAAAAATTGGGTTTCGTCAAGGTCTTATAATGAAATAATGAAGATTTTTCTGGATAAAGAGTATCGAGGCTATCACCAAACCTACGGGATAGCCTCGTAACTTTAAATAAGACAATTTCATTTCCGCGACAATTTCGCGATGTCGGCTACCGCAGCTATAGCCGCATCAACCTCCTGCTCGGTATTGAAAGCGCCGATGGCGAAACGCACACCTCCATGGGTGGGGACAAGACCAAGCTGTTCATGAACCAGCGGAGCGCAGTGCAGACCGGTTCGGGTAGCAATGTTGTGATCCACATCCAGCATGATGCCGACATTGCCGGCTTCGATTCCTTCGATATTAATTGTTATAGTGGAAAGGTGGTGTTCCAAATCTTCGCATCCGTAAACCTTTACTCTTGGGATTTCCTTGAAACCAGCAACCAATTTACGAGTTAACTTCATCTCATGATTCCAGATATTTTTCAACCCTTCTCGATCCAACCAATCCTGGCCGGCCCAGAGAGAGGCTACTCCGAGAAGGTTGGGAGTTCCGTACTCCATGCGGTAGGGATATTCCTCGAGATGATAGGGATAGGCTGATTTCACACCCGTGCCGCCGGCGCGGGTTTGAGCGATTTCCACATGCTTGCGAACGCACAAGCCGCCGATACCCGTGAAGCCCATCAACGATTTGTGGCCTGTAAAAGCCAATACATCTATGTTCATCTCCTTCATATTGATAGGGATGACGCCGGCGGTTTGGGCGGTGTCAATGGCGAAAAGAACGCCCCTCTCCTTACATACCGCACCGATTTCGAAAACCGGCTGAACGGTACCCAGCACATTGGATCCGTGGTTGACGATCACTAAGCGAGTATTAGGTTTGAGGGCTTTGCGAATGGCATCAGGTTCAATGAAACCAGCCCCATTGAAAGGTATGAAAGTGGCTTCAACACCGGCATCCCTTACCAAGTGGTTGATAGGACGAATGACCGAATTATGCTCCAGATTAGTGGTAACGACGTGATCACCGGGTCTCAGTAAACCTTGGATAATGAGGTTGAGTGCGTCTGTGGCGTTATAACCGAAACACAACCGCTGCGGCGTCTCTTCATCGCCCCCGAAAAATAATGTCAACCGCTTACGCAAATCTTCCAGGATATTACCGGCTTCGATGGCTTTGTCAAACCCGCTACGTCCGGGATTGACACCCATTTTGCAATAGAATTCGTGCGCGAATTGATAGACGCTTTCAGGCTTGGGCCAGGTTGTGGCCGCATTATCCAGGTAGATGATATCAGTCATTTCCAGAACTCCAGGACAGTTGATTTTCCATTAATTACCATAAGTTAATAATTTACCAAAGGTTTTTCAAGGAGAGAATGCAGAAAGAGAGATGAGCAAGGCGACCAATCACTATTCCCCGTTTATTTGCTTGATCTTCGCCTGCTGAACATGTATATTATGATTCAATCCGAAACGGTCATCGGCAGCCAATCGGATCTGAAACCAAATACGAAGAATGGCGTAATAATATTAATGTCACAAGTTTATAAAGTATTCCTGCACACCTACGGCTGCCAGATGAACCTTTACGACGGCGAATTGGTTGGCAGCCTGCTGCAATCCGGTGGTTTCCAGTTGATTTCGCAGCCGGAAGAAGCCGACGTTATTTTAATCAATACTTGCGCTGTGCGCGACCACGCTGAACAGCGGGTGTTGGGGCGGCTCCGTACGCTTGGTGCGCTTAAATCACGCCATCCCCAGTTGGTCATTGGCGTGCTGGGTTGCATGGCACAGCGCCTGGGCGAAGATCTGAAGAAGCAAGTTCCAACGGTAGACTTGGTGTTAGGACCTGACTCTTATCGCAGTCTGTCCGGTCTTCTGAAGGATCAGCTTTCCGGCCACCATGGCTATTTGATCGGGTGCAGCGGAAATCCCCAAGAGACTTATGGCGACGTGCTTCCCACCCGTCGCGAAGGCATCAGCGCGTTTGTAGCCATTATGCGCGGTTGCGATAACTTTTGCAGCTATTGCGTTGTGCCGTATGCCCGAGGACGGGAACGCAGCCGTCCTCCAGATGAGGTATTGGCAGAAATCCAATCCGCGGTGGAAGACGGTTTCACCGAAGTCGTCTTGCTGGGCCAGAACGTCAATTCCTATCATTGGGAAAGTACTGATTTCGCTACTCTGCTGATAGCCATCGCAGCCGGAGTCAAAGATTTGCGGCGTCTGCGCTTCATGACTTCGCATCCCCGGGATTTAAGCGATAAATTGATCGAGGTCATGGCCGAAGGTGGAATTGTCTGCCCATCGCTCCATCTGCCGGCTCAATCGGGATCCGATCGCATTCTGGAGTTGATGAACCGAGGCTACACGGTTTCGCAGTATCTGACTAAAGTCGAAAAACTGCGCGCCCGTGTGGAAAGCCTGGCGCTGTCCACAGATTTAATGTGCGGCTTCCCCACTGAGAGTGAGACCGAATTCGAGCAGACTCTTAATTTGATGCGCACGGCTCGTTTCGATGATGCTTTCACTTTCAAATATTCGCCTCGACCGGGCACTAAAGCCGCTCGCCTGAAGGATGATGTGCCCGAGGAAGTTAAGATCGAGCGTTTGGAAAGGATGATCGCTGTAACGCGCGCTTTGGCGGACGAATCGAGATCCAGAATGATCGGACAAAAGGTTGAAGCGTTACTGGAAAACGTCAGTCCCCGAGAGGCTTCAGAGTGGACCGGTCGAACGCGGTGCGGACGCGTAATTTTAGTTCCTGGTGCCTTCCGCCGTGGCGACATCGTGAATTTACAGGTAGAAGCAGTGCGAGGCTTCTCGCTCTGGGGTCAAGTGAATGAATCCCAAATCCAAGTAGAGTGAGGCTCACATGTGGATTATACGCTGGATTTTCGTGACGATACTGCTCTTGGCGCTGGTCTCCTTCATGGGCCAGAACCAGAATGACAAGGTCATCGTCCACTTTTTTACCTGGGTCTCTCCTGAGATTGAAGTTGCCTATCTCCTGTTCATTGCCTTCGGCGCAGGAGTGCTGGTGCACTTACTGTTCTCGGTGCTGAAGCAGTTCCAATTACAGGCGGAAATCGGCCGTTTAAAAAGACAGATCCGCAAATTGCATTCGGAGCTGGAGCAATTACGAAATTTAGCTATCGAAGAAGAGTTATTCCCCCATAACGTTGTGGATTCACCACCGAGCGATTTTACTCGTTCTCAGGATGGCCTCCACACATAATCCTAATGACTTCGGGAAAACCGCATGGGATTTACAGTACTCTTTCTCCTGGCCGCGCTGGTGATCCTGGCCGGAATCTATTATTATCTTCGGGTGTATCAACCCGGTAAACCAGCCGAACGCTATTCAGCCTACGCCCAGGGGCTTAATTACCTGCTGGCTGGAGAACCCGAAAAGGCTCGGGAAAAATTGTTGGAAGCGGTGCGCAAGGACTCGGAAAACCTTGACGCTTATCTGAAGCTTGGTTCGCTGCTGCGGCAGAACGGCCAGGTGGTGCCTGCCATCAAGGTTCACCAGAGCTTGACTGTCAGGTCCGATTTAAAACCCTCCGAACGCGCAGAAATCCTTAAAGAACTGTCGTTGGACTACGAGAAAGCCGGCGCTCTGCGCCGCGCCACGGAGTTTGCCGACCGCATCCTGGTCATTGCGCCGGATCATAGCTGGGCGCTGAATTTCCGACTGCGTATGGCCGAAAAGCTGCAAGATTGGGCTACCGCCTTCGAGACTTACCGCAAGTTAAACTTGGTCGCTGGGCGTAAGGATCAAATCAAATTAGCCTTATACCGGGTGGAAGAAGGGCGCGCACTGCTGGATCAAGGCAAAGGCAAGGATGGCCGGCTGAAATTCCGCGAAGCCCTGAAACTGGATCGCGCCTGCACCCACGCCTACATGATGCTGGCTCATTCATACGTCATGGAAGGACGCGAAGAGGACGCCGTACGCGAGCTGAAAAACCTGCTCGAAGCCAATCCCGATCAGGGCTATTTGGCTTACGACATGCTCGAGAACCTTTTCTTTAATCTGGGCCGTTTCGGCGATTTGGAGAAGCTCTACCGCCAAATCATAGAGAAACGTCCTGATGACCTGCACACCGCACAAGCTTTAGCCCGCTTTCTGCGCAAAAAGGGCGAAATAGACGGCGCTCTTGAGATTTGCCGCGAAGCGCTGGATAAACATCCGGAAGACTTATGGTGCCGCCGGTTCATGACGCGCACTCTGCTGGAAAACAACCGTATGGATGAAATCGGGTCCCTGGTCTTAGAAATATTGGATCGAGTCCTGGAAGACCGTCCCCGCTACATCTGTTCCTCCTGCGATTTCCGTACTGATGAACCGCTATGGCGCTGCCCGCGTTGTTCGTCGCTGGGAGCCTTCAATTTGTAAGCGAGAGATTTGACCTTGAATCTTCGACTGCTGCGAAAACTGGTAATTCTGGTGATAGGGTTGACTGTCATTCTCATCGGCGTTGTCATGATTGCCCTGCCTGGGCCGGCCATTATTGTCATTCCCGCGGGATTAGCTATTTTGGCCACAGAGTTTGTCTGGGCGCGCACTATACTGAATAAGATGAAACAACAGGCGACACGCGTTGGCGCAGCCTTCAAAGGGAAAAAAGCTGAGCCGTTCAATGACGGAAAGAGTGTGGGACAGACCGAAGTAAAGGATAGCGAGCCGAATTCATGATGGTGGAATCGGGAAGAGCCTCATTCGGGGGGTTTGGTTTATCAATATACTTCTCTTTCAGCGCGAAATGGTGGCTGAGCGTGATCCTCTTTCTCGCCATGACCTGCCAAGCTCAACCCGGTCTTGAAGCCTATAATCGCGGTGATCTGGAGGCTGTTCGCGTTTACCTTGCCAAGGGCAAAGGACCCGCCGCTGAGAGGGAATTTCTTCGCGCAGCTTTAACGACCGATGCTGACAGCGCCGCCAAAATCTATCAGCAGATCGCCAATCAGTATGTTGACTCGCCGTTTGGCCGGCTCGCAGTGGAACGGTTGCAGCAGTATTACTTTGCTCAGGGATTATACGCCAAGGCGGAGGAAATGGGTAAATCTTTGGCGAATCTTCCAAATCAAAATTATCGAACGGATCAGCCAGACACCGTCACTTCCCTTAGTTCATCTGAATCCGATCTGGACAGTCTTGAACGCGCGAAACGTAAAAAACCGGAAGTCGCACTGATAAAAACCACACCAGGGTCCGAACCACCTGCTTCAACTAAAAAGTCAACCGTAGCCGGCACTTATTCTCTCCAATTAGGCGCCTTTAGCCGTCCTGAAAACTTGAAACGATTGAAGGAATCGCTGGAAAAGTCCGGATATACTTTAGAGATATATCCAGCCGTCATCAGCGGGAAGCAATTGCAAGCGATCCGAGCTCTCGGATTTAAAAATGAGGCTGCCGCTCAGGCCGCTGTGCGAGAAATGAAGAAAAAGTATGGGTTAAATCCTATTCTCGTGCCGCCCGGCGATGCGAAATAGGGCTAGAATTACTCACTTGATCTGGCTTTTAGCCGGATGCTTATATTTCATCTCAGCCGGTTCAACCACCGCCACCACCATTGATCTCAACAGCGCCACTCGCGACCAACTTCAAACCCTCCCCCTGACCTCCCCACAAGTCGAAGCATTATGGCAACGGCTTTACTTCCAAGGACCGTTAAAGAGTATCTACGATCTCAACGATTTACCTGGTTTTGACTTTTCCACCGTGGAAACCTTGCGATCCCTCGTACGCGTCGAACCGCCGTCCCAAGGCGATCCACGTGCTCTTCGCCTGAACCAGATTTATCGGCAGATCAGTGAATTGGGGTCAGATGAAGGCGCAGGCTCCGCTTGGTCGGATTCCTGGGCTGACCGTCTGACCGACCCGCTGAATGTCAATCAAGCCTCCGCTGAAGAACTGGCTTCGCTGGAAAACCTCTCCCCGGTGGATGCCGTAGCCATTTTTACCCAGGTGCAATCACAGGGTGAAATCAAATCCTCTCGTGACTTGCGCACAGTTCCCGGGTTGACCCGGTTCGGCTTTTACACTGCGCGTGATTATCTTGTTTATGAACCTTCAGAACAGCTTCAGGGTCTGCACGGAGTCTACCAGTTCCGAGCCTACAACCAGCCTTACTTCCAGAACGAGGAAGAAATCCTCTCCCTGGCAGCGCTGCGCAATTCCAATCCCGATCTGACCCACAAACTGCGCTTGAATTACGGTTCGCACTACCGCTTCGGTGTCTCCTATCATCGCAACTATGGTGAATCCGATTACTACTATAATCCTGGCGCTTCGTTCAAAATTCCCGAATTCAAAGGCTACGTGGGGCTGAAGAATCAAGGTTTGGGTCCGGTAAATCTGGAGAGCGCCTGGCTGGGGGATTACCACGTTTCCGTGGGGCAGGGGTTAGTTGTTGAAACCGGCGATTTTTTCATGCCGCGTTATTCCGGGTACGATTTCAGCAAGCGGCCCTACGGAGTCACCGGCGACCTGTCGCGCACTCGCGAGTATGGCTTTCGTGGAGCTTCCGCACAAGGTTCCTGGGGTAAGCTCGGCGCCCTAGGATTTCTGTCGCTAAAGGACAAGGACGCTGTCATCAATCCCGATGGATCGTTTTCCGGTCTGATTCAGATGACTCCCCGCCAGGATCTGGATCTATATCCACCGATTTTGGCGGCAGATTCCGTCACCTGGCTTGATCCCTATCCTGGGTCGCAATCACCCATTAATGCCGTCCGGGAATTTGCCGCCGGAACCAACGTGCAGTATCGCTGGGCGCCGGGTTCGCATATTGGAGCGACCTTTTTCGAGACTCAGTATGATCGCCCCTTGAATCCGGATATTTACGCGTTGGTGGATTCCGCCGAATACCGACAGATCAATGACGACCCTGCCAACTCTGAGATTCTACAATCTTATTCGTCCTGGGCGCGGTCTTCGCTCTGGACGCCGGCGCAATCACTGCGGCGCGTATACGGGCTGGAAGGGCGCTGGGTGGTCAAGAACCTCTGCTTCCAAGGTGAGGTGGCCGAACTGGAGGATGATGGCTCGCCCTTTAAATTCGGCGATGACCCCAAGGCTGCGGTCTTCTCCGGTTACGCTCAGTGGAACAGCGTGAATCTGCTGGCTCTTTATCGCCACTATGATATAGGGTACGATAATCCCTACAATCGGGGTTTCGCTAATTACCAGCGCTATAAGGGCACCATTTTCGAGGATTACTACTATTTAAACGACCCTGTCTTGGGATCGCTTTATACCAATTCGGTTACGCCTCAAGCCGAAGATGGCGTTTATCTCAAGTCCCGCATCCAGTGGAGCCGCCAGATCACCACCCAACTCGAACTGGATAATTGGACTCGTCTTTCCGATGCGCAGGATTACCATCGCTGGGTGATAAAATTATATTACCGTCCGATCTATCCGCTGCAGTTCAACCTGCGCCAGAAATTCCAGGCGCGCGCAGCTTTGAACTCCTTCGACAAGCTCTTTTATGACAGCCGCGAAAGCCGCTTGTCAGTTCGTCTGTTGCTGTCACGGCGCGACCGTGTCGAAGTATTTTACGCTGCCGGTTACACGCAATGGCCACCCCGTCCGAGATTTACCGGCAACACGCTGCCGGATGGGCAGTACACCTCCATCGGCAACGCCGCCGTGCACAACGAAGCGCTGGGCATCACCCTGGAACACCACTTTAGCGACCGGGTGCAGGCGCAGGCCTTCTGGGGGATGTACCAGGGTTTCCTCTGGACTTTCGAGGACACCGACTTCATCGTGCTGGACGGCGAGGCCACTCGCTTTTGGGTCTCCCTGGCCTCAAGAGTCAGCGACTGGCTGTCGGTGCGGCTGAAATACGCATTTGAAGACGGTCTACCCATCACCAACGTACAGGCTCGCGACAGCAACAGCTGGCCGACGCAACAGCCCGCCAATCAGCCCACTTCCGCCTGGAACGTCACTCACCACGCGGACGTTTTTAGAGTGCAGGTAGATTGGTTCTTTTAGAGGCATCAGCTATTCGCAGATTGCAATCAACGGAGTTTAACGTGTTCATCAAATCAGTCACTCTTAAACGGAGCTGGTCGCTTACACTGGCGGTAACTATTGCCGCATCCCTAACTCTGCTCGGATGTGAGACTGATCCCTCTTCCGCACCCCAGAAATCCGTTCCACGCGATGACCGATGGGGCCTTTACTCCCTTAATTTAGTTAGCCAGGACGTTCACCTTATCTATAGCGCAAATGAACAGATCAACACCTCGGCATTGAGATTGAACAGCCAAGGTGACAGACTCCTATTCGCACAAAAATTCGGCAGCAGTGATAGCTCTTTTGAAATCTGCTCAATTGATGTGAACGGTGCGAATTTTACTCGCCTCACGAATAATGCCTATTGGGATATATATCCCGCCTGGTCCCCGGATGACAACTACATCGCGTTTTTAAGCTGGCGGCAGACTACTCTGGATATCTATGTTATGGGGTCTGACGGTAGTGGCCAGCATCTGCTGTATGATTCCGGCACTCATGATGGGGATGTTGATTGGGCCGGGAGTGTCATCGCCTTCACTTCTGATTCTCGCATTTGGAAAATGAACAGTCTTGGCTCTGGAGTCATTCAATTGACGGATCCTCCCAATGCCGGCCAATGGGGGAATGCCAATCTGCCTTTCGGAGATTATGATCCCCGTTCAAGCGAGGATGGCGCTAAAATCGTCTTTGAACGGTTGGAAGACGACTTAAGCCCTAATGGAAATTATAATCTTTTCACGATCAACACAGATGGCACAGAGGAGACTCGATTGACGGATAATGGATATTCTCAAGGGCTGGCAAGTTGGTCGCATTCAGGATTTAATATTGTTTACGCGGTAGCCGCCATCAATGATCAGGGAGTTTACGACTTGTATATGATGAATGCGGATGGGACTGATAATCACAGCATCACGCCGGATTATTTCCCTTCAGAGTTTCTATGTCATGCGGCAGAATTCTCGCTAGATGATTCCCAAATCTATTTTATCGGAGAATGGTATCAGTGAGATTACACCACAACCACTAACCACCGACAACATGAAAATAATAGACCTCCGTTCCGATACCGTGACGCGCCCCACGCCGGAGATGCGCGAAGCCATGTACAATGCCGAAGTCGGCGACGACGTCTTCGGCGACGACCCTACCGTCAACCGCTTGCAGGAAACCGTCGCTGGTATTCTGGGGAAGGAAGCGGCTCTGTACGTCCCTTCCGGCACGATGGCCAACCAGGTGTCGGTCAAAGCGCACACCGAACCAGGCGACGAAATCATCCTGGAAGCCTCTTCGCACGTATATAATTACGAGGGTGGCGGACCAGGATTACTTTCCGGCGTAATGACCCGTACGCTGGAAGGACAGTGGGGCGTTTTCACTGCCGAGCAGGTGGAATCATCGATCCGTCCCAGCGACCACCATTTCGCTCGCAGCCGATTGGTGGTGATCGAGAACACTCACAACCGCCACGGCGGGACGATTTTCCCGGTCGAGGAGATGCGCCGCATCCGCGAAGTGGCCGACCGTCGCAGCCTCTCCATCCATCTGGACGGCGCTCGCCTCTGGAACGCTGCCGCAGCCACCGGTCTTAATCCCAAAGCTTGGGCGGATCTGGCCGATTCCGTCTCGGTCTGCTTGTCCAAAGGATTGGGCGCTCCGGTGGGTTCGGTCATCGCGGGGACGAGAAGCTTCATTGATCGCGCGCACCGTTACCGAAAAGTCTTCGGAGGAGGTATGCGGCAGGCGGGTATCCTGGCGGCGGCGGGATTGTATGCTCTGGAACACCACCGTGCGCGCCTGCTGAAGGATCACGAGAACGCCCGCTACCTGGCCGAATTCCTGTCCAAGCTACCCGGCGCGATCATTGACCTGGAACATGTGCAAACCAACATCGTCGTCCTTGAGCTGGGCAAGGACGCTCCGTTCGACGGTCCCGGCCTGGTGAAAGAGCTGCGCGACTCCGGAGTCTGGATAACGTCGTTCGCTCCGCGCAAATGCCGCTTGGTCACGCATCTGGACGTTTCCTGGGAAGACGTGGAAGAGGCTTGCAAGAGGATACAGAGGGTGTGGAGCGTATAGTAGGGATTCAGGATTCAGGATTCGGTAAAATACATAACCGGGCACCGTAAACTGCATACTTTAGATGGGGTTGAATATGAATGCACGAATCATGGCGATACTGCTATACCTTCTACTGGCAGCCTCCTGCGCTTTCGCACAGGATTACGGTACTTCCGAATCCGACTCGACCGGCCAGGCCAAGCGCTCCAAGGCTATCAGCACATTGCTGTCGGTTCAGGCTGCCGCTGAAGATATCATTGACTTCGCATTACTCGAAGACTGGCCGCGAGTTCAGGGCGACGCGGCGGTAATAGAACGGTCCTGGGCTCAGTATGATTCTCAGAAAGTGACCGAATCGCTCTACGCTGTCATGCGGATGACTCTGAGCAGTTCATTAAGCCAAATTAAAAGCGCCTCCCAAGACAAGAATGCCACCGCAGTGATCCAGGCGGCCAATAACCTGAGTTCTGCAGTGGGTAATTTAATTGCAGACCAGCATCCTGTCGTGCCGTCGGACCTTATGCTGCTGGAGGTCCTGGAACGCCAACTGGCCGCTGATGGAGCCGCACAAAATTTCCAGGGCGCAGACCGCTGTCTCGACAAGCTGAAGATGGTCTGGAACCGCACCAAAGGCAGCGTGCAGGATCGCAAGGGCTATGAACTGGCCGGGAAGTTCAGCGCCAGCCTACGCGCTCAAGAGATCGCCGCCAAGGTTGACGACGGTCCAGCCACGAGTAGCGAAGCAAACAAGGGATTGCAAATCTTGTCAAGCATCCGAAAGCTTTACGAATAACTTATGCCCTCTCCCAAACCCCTGATCACCCGCCTCAGTGTGGCCGCCTGGGGCATCCCCCTTATCATGCTGGTCATCTACTCCGGTGGGATCATCTTCGCCTTGTTCATCGCTCTGATTGCGGCCATAGCCCTGTTTGAATTCTATGCTATGGCGGAGACCAAAGGCTATAACCCCCAATCCATGCCCGCCATTCTGCTGGCCGTTTTAGCCATCGTTGCGGCACAATATCTTAAGCCCGGCTGGTGGATTGGCTTGATGTTTCTCCTGGCAATTTTGTTGATCTTTCTGGAAATACGCTTCGGAGAACGTCAGGCGCTGCGCGACGTCCCCATCACCATTTTCGGTTGGATCTACATCCCGCTACTTCTGGGTACTCTTGTCTACGTTCGCGGTTGTATCTTCGATGACGGTGCGACTTCCGGCTTGTATACTCTATATTTACTTTCCGCCATCTGGATCACCGATACCGCTGCGTACTTCGGAGGTAAAACGTTGGGCCGCCATAAGCTGGCACCTTACGTCAGTCCCAAGAAAACCTGGGAAGGCGCGTTCTTCGGTCTGGCGGGAGCGATTGTCTGGGCGTGGCTGTGGATTCCCTTTTTGGCGGATAAAACTACCGCGAAGGATCTGTACGTTGTCGCTTTGATCGTGGGCGTCATGGGGCAGTTGGGGGATCTTGTCGAATCCTATTTCAAACGTAGCGCCGGCGTCAAGGATTCCGGCCGTCTACTGCCGGAACATGGCGGCGCTCTGGATCGCTTCGACAGCCTGATCCTGTCCGCTCCCTTCGTTTTCTTCTACCAGGCTTCTGTGGGTAGAATCCAATTCTTCTAAAGGAACCCCCATTAAAAAGCCGAAATCCAAAATCCAAAATAAATCATACATCGTTCCTCTCTTTCAGAACATCGCCCCAGTCTACGACCGTCTGAATAGGATCATATCCTGGGGCATGGATGATTCCTGGCGGCAGGATCTCATCCGCCGCATGGAGATAAAACCCGGCCAGGTTGTTCTGGACATTTCCACCGGTACGGGGGATATCGCCATTGCCGCGAGTAAAATCTGCCCCCAATGTCAAGTGGTTGGTCTGGACCCCGCCTCGAATATGGTCGCCCTGTTCCGTAAAAAAGCTCCCGAAGCCACGATGACCTTGGGGGAGGCTGAACATCTCCCTTTCGACAATGAATCCGTGGATCGCGCGCTGTGCTCGTTTGGTCTGCGCAATTTCCACAATCGCCCCTCCGGCTATGCTGAGATCCATCGCGTTCTGAAGCCCGGTGGGTTGTGGGGATTGTTGGAAATGACGGCACCCAAGGGGAGGATCTTCCCGATTATCTACGGATTCTATTTCAAACACCTGGTGCCGTTACTGGGGACGATCATCTCCCTTTACCCCGGTGCGTATCAATATCTTCGCGATAGTGTTTACGCCTTCCCGGGATATGAAACCCTGAAATCCGAGCATGAAACTGCGGGATTTTCGTTGCTCCATTATCGCGCCATCATGAAAGGCGCGGTGGGTCTGTACGTCTTCCGCAAAATTCACTGACAAACTCATGCGCACCGTTCCAGCCTTGAAATTCGCTCTGCTGCTGGCGTTGGGGATCTTCATCGGTGACTGGGTCCCCAGCGTCTTTTTGACTCTCGTCGTCATGGCCAGCCTCCTCCTGATCCTGTTGGGTTTCATCAGCAGAAATCGAAATTGGAGCAATGCGCCCGTCTGCATAGCGGCGATTTTTACGGGCATGCTGCTGGGGATGTTCTCGTCGCAGCAGCTAGGCTTGAATTCAGAAGGTGACCGCTGTGTGTCCGGAAAAGTCATTTCCCAAGTCTTCTCGGGTGATGACCGCCAAGTTAGTCTGTTCCGCCCGGAGCGCCTTTATCCCCCTCTTATAAAGGGGGATAGGGGGGATTTTAACGGCGACCTTCGGTTAATCACTTCTCCTGATACCAGGCTGATCCCAGGCGCCAAACTTTGGCTACGCGGTGAACTCCACTCCTATTCCGATCAACGCAATCCGGGTGGCCGGGACTGGCAGAAAGAATTCCTGCGCCGAGGAATTGTGGGGTGGGTGAAGCCTGACACTTTAATCGTGACGCAACTGGGGAATCTCGGATGGGCGCCGCTAATGCGCGAGCGTCTAAGCGGTATTTTAGCACTTTCCCTACCGAAACGACAAGCCAGGTTGGCTTCGAGTATGATCCTGGGCGACCGAAGTCTATTGCCTGATACTCTGGATGATGATTTCCGCCGCAGCGGGCTGTACCATCTTCTGGTGGTCAGTGGATCGAATATTGCTTGCTTAACCGGAATACTGGCCCTGATAATTGGTCCGTTCTCGCTGTCGTTGCGAACACGCCGTCTGGTGATCATCGCTGGGATTTGGCTTTATGTATTGATCACAGGCCTGGAACCACCCGCCCTTCGCGCCGCCTTGATGATCACAGTTGTGCTGTTAAGCTACGATATCCGCCGAGTGCCCCGCCCCTGGAATGGTCTGGGAGTCGCTGCGTTGATCCTATTGATTTTGGATCCGCAACAACTCTTTCAACCGGGATTCCAGCTCTCCTTCGCTGCCATGGCTGGCGTGCTGTTCGCATTGGATATTCATGCGCGCCGTGAATTATCCCGACCGGTGCTCCCGGCTAAATCGCGTCGTCTCAGCCGGTTTATGAACCGGTGGATTGTCCTCGGTTTCCATACAAGTCTGTGTGCTATAATGTTCACAGCTCCGATCCTGACTGCGCATTTCGGGGGTTACGCCCCGGCTGGAGTGTTCTGGAATCTCCTCGCTGTACCTCTGACCGGCGTTATTTTTAACTTATCCTGGTTGATTATTCTCTTACGGGGCTTATTGGGCTTGTCCCCTGAATGGTTTAATAGTGCTTTAGAACTAGCTTTGAAAGCGATGGAATCCCTGGCTTCTTGGGGCGCAGCGCTTCCCGGCAATGCCACCGGTCAATATGGAGGTGAATTGGTTGCCCTGCTGTTGGCTGTAGCTCTGGTGGGTTTTTTTCTATTGCGGCGAAACCAGCGGCGACTGATTTGGGTAGCCGGAGCGGTGGCCGTTTTTCTGCTGCTCCCACTGGGGCACGCGGCCACAATGTTCGAAATCGAATTCTTTGATGTGGGGCAGGGTGAAGCTACTCTAATGCGTTTCCCGGATGGTCAAAATCTATTGGTGGATACCGGCGATGCCGAATCCGCCCGATTCGAGCTATTGCCCGCTCTGAAACGCCAGGGAATCACGCGTCTGTCCGGGCTCGTGATAAGTCATTTTGACCGCGACCATTGTGGAGGCGCTATAGCTGTGATGAATGCTCTCCGCGTGGATCGTTTGCTGATCAATGAGTCGGAACCCGAAGATGACTTGGGACGATCAATTCTTAAGGCGGCAACGGCGAAGCGCATACCTGTCCGGGTGTTGTCTCTTGGGGATACTCTGGCCGGTTTGCCGGGGACGAGAGCGCTGGTGCTATGGCCGTCTGAAACTCTGAAAACTGATGACGATAACCGCCAGTCTCTGGTGCTGCGCGTATCCTATGGCCAAGTTGACGTGCTGTTCATGGGTGATCTGGCTGCGAGGGATGAAAAAGCCTTGTTGGCGGCTGGTTCGTACTTGCAATCGGAAATTCTTAAAGTAGCGCATCACGGCAGTGTTAAATCTTCCAGTCGAGCTTTTTTGGAGATGGTCAAACCTCAATTCGCCTTGATCGGAGTGGGTAAGAATCGGTACGGTCATCCTTCGGCACGGGTACTGAAGGATCTGGAAGCCTTAGGCATCCAAGTTCACCGCACAGATTGGGAAGGAGCCGGGATCTGGCGGTCGGATGGGAAGACAGTATGGGAGGTTTTGTGGCGGTAGTCCTCCTCCAAGATTTGCATGAGCTGGAAAACAGCCTCCGGGTAGACGGAATAAGCCGTATCGCCGGAGTGGACGAGGTGGGGCGGGGACCTCTGGCCGGACCGGTGGTCGCCGCCGCCGTCATTTTTTCAGGCGAAACCCACATCCGCGGCGTGCGTGATTCCAAGCTGGTGCCGCCGAAGTTACGGGAAATCCTTTACGAGGAGATTTTTTCCAAAGCATTGAGCGTTGGCGTGGGATTCTCCTCTGTCGCCGAGATAGACCGAATGAACATCCTGCAGGCGAGCCTATTAGCGATGAAGCGGGCGTTGACAAGTTTATCCCTTATACCGAACTATATACTCATTGACGGCAACCAGACGCTGCCGAATGTTCCAACTCCCCAGCAAGCTATTGTGCAGGGTGATCGCCGCTGTTTTTCCATCGCTGCTGCTTCCATTGTGGCCAAAGTGCACCGCGACCGTATCATGCGTGAGTATCACCAGCAGTATCCGGAGTACGGATTTGATCGGCATAAAGGGTATTGCACTCCCGGCCATATAGAGGCCTTAAAAAGATATGGCCGCTGCGAAATCCACCGCCGCAGCTTCCAGGTGAAGGAGCTCCTTGACCTGTTTGTTGATTCCCCTGCGCCCACTTTAAAAAGCGTGGCAGGAGCATGACCTTTTCGACGAAGCAAACCGGGGATAAGGGAGAGGATCTGGCCGTTCAGTTCTTGAAGAATAACGGTTATGACATCCTGAATCGCAACTGGCGCTGGGGACGTTCCGGTGAGATTGACGTCGTGGCTCGCAAGGGAGGCATACTCGTCTTCTGCGAAGTTAAGATGAGCACGTTTGCCGGCGATGCCCACCCGGAGTTGCGCGTGGATCACCGCAAGCAGATGAATCTATCGAAGTTAGCGCAAGCTTATATGATCCAAAATCCCTGTTATTTCGATAGCGTCCGGTTCGATATCATCGCGGTAAAGCCCCACCATGGCCGAGACATGATCGAACATTTCGAAAATGCTTTCTGGCCGCCGGAAGGTTGGGACCGATAAATGACCAATGACCACCCCCAATTAGGACAGAAGTCCACAGCCGGTGGTGATAAGCTTTCCGTCGCCATCATTATCGTCAATTGGAACCGCAAGGAAGATACCCTGGCTTGTCTGGATTCGCTGGCGCGGGTGACTTACCCAAAATTCCGCGTCATCCTTGTGGACAACGGATCGCAAGACGGTTCCGCCGCCGCGATCCGCGACCGCTTCCCGGGAGTTATGGTGATCGCTCTGCCGCAAAATCTGCGTTTTGCCGGAGGCAACAACGTGGGATTACGGGAAGTCCTGGCGCGAGGTGATGATTTCGCCCTGCTACTGAACAACGATACGACGGTCGAACCGGATTTCTTGGATCACCTGATGGCCGCGACCCAGAGCGATCCGAAAATCGGATTGGCTGCTCCGAAGATTTTATATTATAATCGCCCGACGGTCATCTGGTTCGCCGGAGGCGTCCTGCGGCCTGCTTTCGGATACGTGCGGCACTATGGCCAACGCCAGGTGGACAATGGGCGCTACGACCGATCACAAAGCGTCAGTTTTCTGACCGGTTGCTGCCTGGCGATTCGGCGTGAAGTGATCCAGAAGGTGGGGCTGTTGGATGAGGGGTATTATCTCTATAGCGAAGATGCCGATTACGGCTTGCGAGCGAAACGGTCGGGGTACAAACTCTACTACGAATCGGCTTCACGCATTTATCACAAAGTATCCTCTTCCACCGGTGGAGCCTACAACCTGCGCAAATGGGTGCAGCGTTACCGCAGTCTTCTGCGTCTGGTGACTCGATACAGTTCGCCTCTGACCTGGCCTCTGTTTGCTTTGAACGTCATCTGGGAACTGGTCAGTTTGCCGGTGCGGGCCTTATGGCAGACGCGGCGCTTACGCCATCAACCGGTTCGCTCGGAGCAGTCCCTCATTCCGTAAGATTTCTTCAGTCTTCCCCAACGCCACCAACTTACCTCCCGAAATTACCGCACACATTGAACATAAACCTTGCGCCAACTCCAGGTCATGAGTCGAGACGATGAGCGTAGCTGGCAACGTCTTCAGGTAGCAAGTTAATTCCCCGCGTGTGGCCGGATCGAGGTTGCTGGTCGGTTCGTCCAGCAGTAGAATTTCCGGTTCCATGGCCAGAGCCGTAGCGATGGCCGCGCGTCGCTTCTCGCCGTAGCTCAGATGGTGGGGAGGGCGACTGCGTTTGTCCAACAGATTGACATGCTCGAGGGCAGTTCGCACTCGCTGTTCCACTTCGGATGAGGTCAATCCCATGTTTATGGGACCGAAGGCCACATCCTCTTCCAATACCGGCATGAAAAGCTGGTCATCCGGGTCCTGAAACACCAATCCAAGGTGTTGTCGCACTTTGCGAGCGTTGGATTCCGTCAATAATTCCCCGTGAATGAAGATCGAGCCGCGAAAGGGCAGCAACCCCGCCAGGCAGAGCAGCAGGGTACTTTTCCCGGCGCCGTTCGGCCCGATTAATGCCAGAGATTCCCCCTGCGGGACTTCAAGTGATACACCTTCCAACGCCGGAGTGCCATCAGGGTAACTGAAGGACAGGTCTTCGATTTTCAATGCGAGGGTTTCTTTTCCCCCCCTTATTAAGGGGGGTAGGGGGGATCTTTCCACACCATGCTTATTAATTGAATCGGATTCACCCGTCCACCCTCGCGATATCATCGCTTTCTGCACCCGCTCTGCGCGTTCGTAAGACCTCAGGAACAGTGCCGCGGCCAATCGTCCCAGTAAGGCCGTCTGTTCACTCCAGCGGCCTCCAAAATAGCGGACATTACGCGCCCGTTGCATTCGTTCGATTTCATCCCAAAGTAGATATAAATAGCGATATAAAAAGGAGAGTAGCAGCACGAAGATACTGGGGACTTTCAGGCTTCGCAGCGCTCGCAACAACTGATCGAATGGAGTGGTATTGATCAACAGAATCATAAAGCAGACAGCAATCCAGGAACGCAGCATCATGGCGGCAGCGCGATGCAGCCCGGGTTCGGTTAATCCCCACTCGCCACCGTAGGTAAAGGCCAGGGAAATAGCCGCAAATCCGCTGAACGGCAGCACCACCGCAGATCGCAACAATAAGTAATCGAGATGGATTCGCGCCAACAGGCAGAGAGCGCTGATCAATCCGATCAAGGTCAACACCAAAACCAAACTCGGATGTTGCACAAGAGCAACCAGAGTCACGAGAAGAAGAACCAAGGGTACTTTTAGGCGAGCGTCAAGACGGTGTAAAGGGCTGTTTTGGCGAGCGTATTTATCAAGGTAGGAGTGGTGCATGGTTGTTGTCTGTCCCCCAAGGTGGGGGTAAGTAGAATTCAGATAGATTCACTTTTTACGTACGATGTAGAGACCAAAAGGAATGATGAAACAGATCAACGCCCCGGCCAGTCCCGCAATCGTCCCGGAAAGTGGGGATCTTTCTAATCCTGGGACTCCATAGTCCGGAAGAGGAGCTTTCACCAACGGTGCTTCCACAGCCCTTGAATCAAACCCCAGCATCTGTGCCACCCTGTCAAGCCCATCCGGCCACGACGAGGTTAACGGTGCGGCCATAGCCGCCAAGATCAAGGTGATGATGAAAAGAGGGAGGATTTTCTTCATTTAATTCAATATTTCTTTAGCATCATTAATTCCGGGCGGGTGCGCCAGATAGCCATTAAGGCCGTCGTCGTGATAATGGCCTCGAAAACACCGATAATTGCATGAATGCTCAGCATGGCAGGTATCCCCACTGACCATTTCACCGTTCCGGAAACCGACAGTTCCAACGCCGCAAATAGCGCCGACAACATGATGCTTATCCAGGCCGCCAAGGCGTATGCAACCGGTCTGGTGCGGTCGCCCCAGAGCAGCAGTCGGAAGGTGAAGTAAACGAAGAAGCCGCCCACAGATCCGATTAATCCCATATTAAAAATATTGGCGCCCAATGTGGTCAACCCCCCATCCTGGAAAATCAGCGCCTGAACGGTTAACACCAGCGCCATGGCGATGAAGCCGGTCCAGGGACCCAGCAGCATGCATGCTAAAACTCCGCCCATGAAATGCCCTGAAGTTCCTCCGGCCACCGGGAAGTTGAGCATCTGCGCTGCGAATATAAATGCTGCCGTTACGCCGATCAAAGGAACTCTTTGTTCCAGTTCGTCTTTCTTGAACCTTTTAAGAGCGACCGCCAGCAATGTGCCTGATATAATAGTCAGTCCGATCCAGGTTTTAGGTCCAAGAAATCCGTCAGGGATGTGCATGAATGCCTCGAGTCATTCTTATCGTCATTGCGAGTGAAGCGAAGCAATCTCGTGATGGCCGTCGGATTGCTTCAGGACTTTGTCTCTCGCCATGACTTGTTCTATACAGTATCCGGCAATGGATAGCCGCTGGCGCGTAAAAGCGCTACAAGTTCCGCGCGTTTTTCG
>JAGVQJ010000083.1 GCA_020051775.1 Calditrichota bacterium
AGCAGCATTAGGTTTCCTGGAACCGGACCTGACGCAACCGATCGCACAGGGTCAACCGGTGCCCGTTACCGTGTTGGTGGGCAACGCGGGGTTGCAGAGCTTCGGGTCAGTCACAATTCGCGTTAGTGGCGGGTTTACCGGTCAGGGGACCACATCGCTGGAATTCGCCGATGTAGATTCTGTGGCAATGGGTCAGTGGAGTCCGGCGCAAACTGGAGACGTGCAATTGACCATGAGTGTGGAAGATGGCGTCGGACCAGCGGCTAATGATACCGCCTCCTTGGTAGTTCATGTCCTTGGCTGGGGACAGATCCAGGGTCTTGTTCTTGATCAACAGAGTAGCGTCCCCTTGCGCGCCACGCTAAAATGCTACAATCAGGAATTCCCCTCACCTGATCCGACTTATATTGGATTTACGGACTCTCTGACTGGATTCTACCAAATCCCAGTAACTGAAGGCAACTACCGGGTGGTTGTAGATCCTCAACCCCCCTATACAGATCGGGAGATCACCGATCTGCAGGTTATAATCGGAGGCGTTGCAACCGCTAACTTCTCCTTGAATCCTGCTTATGTTCTGCTGGTAGATGATGATGGTGGCGCGTCTTATCAACAATTCTATCTGACCCCTTTGGCACAAGCAGGTTTTGATGCGTATCACTGGGACGTGACCACGGAGGGCTCGCCCGGAACTGAGATGAATCTCTTTTCCGGTGTTATCTGGTTCACCGGCAATCAATTGGATGGCGTCTTAAATGGTGCTGAACAGGCTGCGTTAGCGGATTACCTCGATGGCGGTGGCAACCTTTTCTTGACCGGTCAAAATATCGCCGAGGGGCTTGCCGGACAGCCATTCCTGGCAGATTACTTGAAATCTGCCTTCATGGACTCCAATTCCGGAGTCTTTCAAGTTTACGGAATTCCCGGTGATCCGGTTACGTCAGGCCTTAGCCTCCTTCTGGTTGGAGGTACTGGCGCGAACAATCAGAATTCCAAAGATGTGGTAGCCGCCCTTTCACCCGGCACAGAATCAATGTATTATTCCGGCAGCTCCCAGCCGGTTGCGGCGGTTCGGGTGGATAGTCCTTATAGACTACTCTTCCTGGCCTGTGGGTTGGAAGGAGCCTCCGGATTAGCCGGAACCAGCACCCGTCAGCAGGTTTTAGAGGCGGTCATGGCTTGGTTTCAAATTCCCTCAAGCGTTCCGGGGGAGGTAGAACCCCAATTGCCGCCGCAATACTACGGTATGTTAAGTTTAGCTCCTAATCCCTTCAATTCTGGCGTGCGTGTAACCTTCAGTTTGGCAGTGAAATCCAAGGCTGAAATGCTGATCTTCGACGCGCTGGGCCGAAGGGTTGAAATATTGCCACTTGGGGTGCTCCAACCAGGCTATCAAAACGTCCACTATCAGTTTCCAGCGCAAATCTCTTCGGGGGTTTACTTGTTTATGTTGAAAACACCCTCGGATCGTGCCACGGTGCGAGGATTTCTGGTAAAATGAGAGGAATTCTGTCAGCGGAGGCTTGGATTTCGTGTTACGGTATACAGCATGATTTGACTTGCCTTTAGCTTTTAAAAAGCTTAAATTTAGTGGGATATGGTGATTACTGCATACAAATCACAATTTAGGCGTTTCTTTCTGCTGCTCAAATCCCTGCAACGAGGTGGACGATGACACTGGATCGCATGCTCGAGCGAGCCGTGCAAACCAGCCCTGACAAATATGCGCTTCTGTCCCGCGATGCCAATTTGACCTATCGGGAATTAGGCAATCAGGTCAACTCCTTGGCTAACGGACTTCTTAATATGGGCTTAAAGCGTGGGGATAAAGTCGCCATGCTCCTGCCAAAGTCGGTTCAAGCGGTAGTCGCTTTTCTGGGAGTGACTCGCGCGGGGGGTGTTATTGCTCCGATCAACATGCGCCTGAAAACGGATACTCTCCGCGTGACTTTCAACCACTTGCACCCATTCGCAGTGATTGCTGACCCCCTCTACCAGCCTCTGCTGCTTAAACTCGACAAAGCCACCCAATCACCTCACAGAATCATTTTAAGCGGTAAACCGCAGCACAGCGCAGCCAATGGACTGCATCCGGTCTACTTCGATGATATTATTAAAAACGAATCTCAACGCCCTCCGGGTCTACCCCTCGACGAAAAAGATGTAGCTTATTTAAATTATACTTCAGGCACTACCGGCATACCCAAGGGCGCCATTACAACGCATGGTAATCTTATCTGGAATACCCGTGGAGCGGTCGAAATTTTAAAAATGGACGCTCGAGACGTGCTCATGTGCATGTTCCCCATGTACGCCCACCCACACGAAATCTTTTGCCGTTCCATCTATCTGGGAGGCAGCGCCGTTCTTCTGGATAGCATGTACCCTAAAACAATCGCCAGAACAATCGAACTGAATCATGTCACCTGTCTGATGGCAGTGCCCCCTTTCTTCCGGACACTGTTTCCTTTGGCCCGGTCGGGCGAATATGATTTTTCTTCTTTGCGTATCGCCGAAGCCG
>JAGVQJ010000079.1 GCA_020051775.1 Calditrichota bacterium
AGAGGTCTCCCAGCAATTGGTCCCGGCGTTACAGAGCTATTGGTTGACCATCCATGTAACACTTGCAGCGTTGGGGTCCGGCACTTTTGTCGTCGCTTGTGCCGTTAGTTTCATTTACTTGATGAAAGTTCACCGTCGGCAACCTCGTACCGGATTCCCGGCCAAAGCCAATCAATATTGGTTGGGAGCGTTTCTCGCTTTTCCTCTGGTCTTCTACGTGGTTTTATCTCTCCTGGGGGTAAATCTTCAATCCCGGATGATCTTTACTATCGGTGGTGCGAGTTATACGAGCTGGGGTTCATTCATGATCGCTTTGGGGATGGCACTACCTTTAGGCTCTATTCTGCTGACGCTCTACTACAATTTTGTGGTGAAAAAGAAAGACAATAGCCAGTTCGGATCGAATATGTTCGCTTTGACGAGCCTGGCCTTGCTTATCGCTGGACTGCTGGCCGGCATCGCCAACGTCAGCGGAATCTTCAATATCACCGATCGCAGTCCACTGCGAATCTTCGAGTTCTTCGGAGTCATAGCGGTGCTGCTGATCCCTGCCTACCTCCTCTGTTACTACCTGATTTACAACCTTGGTGGGACTTTTATCGAAAAGCTGGACTTCAACCTGGACCTGCTGGATGAAATCAACTACAAGGCCATCACCCTGGGGTATCCACTTTACACAGTGGGGGCCTTGTTCGCCGGTGCTGTCTGGGCGGAACAGGCCTGGGGACAATTCTGGAGTTGGGATCCCAAAGAAGTCGGCGCGCTGATCATCTGGTTGTTCTACTCTGGTTTCCTGCATGCACGATACAATCGCCAATGGAAGGGATCACGCGCTGCCATTCTGGCCGTTTTCGGATTCCTGATGGTGCTCCTATCCTTTTTCGGCAACTACTTCTTCGGGGGGCAACACGCTTACGCCTAAATCCCACTTCGATGCGCATCATGTGCTGAAAACAATCTGGATAGCAGTAATCCTGATAGCGCCGGCTGTTTCCACCAGCCCAGCTTGGCCGCAAGGTTTCGGCCAAAACAAAGTGCAATACTTCGATGCCAAGTGGAGCTACCTCCAGAGTGAGCACTTCGACGTGTACTTTTACCAAGGTGGATACAGCGTCGCTGTTTTCGTGGCGGAAACAGCGGAAAAATCCTACTTGGAAATTTCGAAATCCTTTGATTATTCCCTTCGCAGCCGCGTCTCCATCATCACTTATCAGTCTCACAATGATTTCGAAGGCACGAACGTAACTTTCGATTCGCCCGAAGAGGGCGTCGGCGGGTTCACGGAATTTTTCAAGAACCGCATCGTCATTCCCTACGAAGGTTCTTATGAAGCCTTGCGACATGTCACACATCATGAGCTGACTCACGCCGTGATGTTGGAGTTTATGTACGGCGGCGGTCTGGGATCTATCATCGCTTCTATTTCCCGCATGCCCATACCCCTGTGGTTCATCGAGGGTTTGGCGGAATATGAATCCCGATCCGGTTGGGACGTCGAATCCGACCTCTTCATGCGCGATGCCACTATCAACGACTACGTTCCGCCGATCAACGAATTATACGGATTCATGTCTTACAAAGGCGGACAATCTGTTTGGTACTATATCTCGCAGCGTTACGGCGCGGAGAAAGTCGGTGAGATCCTCCATCAAGTAAAAAGCGCTCGGGATGTGGAGCGTGGCTTCAAGCAATCTTTAGGATTAAGTCTGGAAGATCTAACCAAACGCTGGCACCAATGGTTACGCAAGACCTATTGGCCGACTGTAGCCAATCTGCAGGATCCGGAAGACATCGCCAAGCGATTGACGGATCACCGGAAAAAAGGCAATTTCGTCAATAACTCACCTGCACTATCTCCCCAGGGAGACCAACTCGCGTTTATTTCCGACCGCAGCGACTACTTCGACATTTACCTCATGAACGTGGATGACGGCAAGATCAAGAAGAAATTGCTCTCCGGTCAAACCAGCTCCAAGTTTGAAGAGCTTCACTGGTTGCGGCCGGGTTTGTCATGGTCTCCGGACAGCAAATACTTAACTTTTGCCGCCAAGGCTGGCAAATCCGACATCCTGTATATCCTGGAGGTGAATAAAGCCAAGGTCGTGCGAGAATTGAATTTGGGTTTGGATGGGATTTTTTCTCCATTCTATTCACCAGATGGCCGCAAGATCACATTTACCGGTATGAAGAACGGGCACTCGGACATTTACGTTGTCCATTTAGATGATGGCCGGTTGGAACAAATTACTAATGATCCCTTTTCTGATTCCGATCCGGCCTGGTCACCGGATGGCAAAACTATAGCCTTCACGAGCGACCGTTTGGATAATTTGGAAGCGCCGACTAATCCAGAATTCCGGTTGGCCGACTATAATTACCACCAGGCGGACATTTATTTAGCCGACGCTGGGACACACATTCTGACCCGCTTGACCAGCGAAGCGTCCAATGAACGCACCCCCGAATGGACTTCACGAGATGGCGTACTCTCGTACATCAGCGACCGGGATGGGGTTTATAACCTGTATCTACATGACCTGAACAGCGGTGAAGCCTATGCCGTCACCAACCTGCTTACCGGCGCTTTTCAGCCCTCCTGGTCTTCCACTGGAAGCCTTGCCTTCTCAAGCCTCTTCGATGCCGGCTACGATATATTCTATTTGCGTGACCCTTTCGATCCCAGTTTGAAACGGGCGCTGCCACAGACCCAATCAGTACCCGATACGACTACGATTTTTGAGCCGCCTGCGGCGGAGCCTGAGGATAGGAAACCCGATCAGCTTGGATTACAAGAAACGACCAGAATGCCGCAGGGTCGGATCGTTTTCGATGACCGCTATCGCGCAGAACCCGAGGAGGTTGAGAAGGTATTTCTGGATTCCACCGAGTATCTAACGGTGGACGGCCAATTTAAAGTAAACAAATATAAACCGCGTTTCACCCCGGACATCGTATTTGCTTCAGCGGCCTATTCCACGTTTTTCGGATTGCAGGCGATGGGGTTGCTGGCTTTCAGCGACATGATGGGTAATCATCAAATATACCTTGGTCTCGATCTGTATTCCAGCCTGGAAAATTCAAATATTGAGGCTTTGTACCTGTACCTACCCAAAAGAACGGATTTCGGCGTTGGGATTCACCACAATGTATACTTCTTCGCGATACGCGACAGCAGTAATACTAACCTTTACGGAGATGGCTACCATTATTTCCGCGACCGGAATTATGGTTTTAATTTTTTCTCTATCTATCCGTTTTCCAAGTTCACACGATTGGAAGCCTCGGTGGACTTGATGGCTATAGACCGGGATAATTACAGCATCTTGACCGACAAATACACCTTCGAGCAAAAATCGAAAGTAATGCTTCCAGGCATTTCCTACGTGCGCGATAATATCCTGTGGGGATCAGTGGGGCCAGTCAACGGCATGAGGGCACGCTTGTCCGCTTATGTCAGCCCTGACTTGGAGGAGATCTTATCGCCCAGCAGCAACGCCGGATGGGGTCTGGATTTTCAAACGGTCATTGGCGATTACCGGCGGTACTTTAAGATAGGCCGCGATTATACTCTGGCCGTGCGGGGCACGGCGGGTTTCTCAACCGGGCGCGACACTATAAGCTTCTTTGTGGGAGGCCAGGATAATTCGATCAATCGGCGTTACAATGGGGAAATCCACAGCGACATCAAGGACATATACTTCTCGAATTTTGTCACCCCTTTCCGCGGCGGCAATTACTATGAACAATCAGGAAACCGCTTCGGTTTATTCAATGCCGAATTCCGCTTCCCGCTGATCCGCCGTCTGGATATGGGGTGGCCTTTACCTATCGGCTTTCGCGACATCCGCGGGGCGCTTTTCATGGACACCGGCTCTGCTTGGAATGGTAACCATTTCAAGGGAGTAACCTCAGCCCCCAATGGCGATGCAATGTTGCAAGATTTAATGATGGCTTACGGCTTGGGTACGAGACTCAACCTGGGTTATTTTGTATTGCGCTGGGATGTTGCCTGGCGTACCTGGTGGAACCGAACTGACAAACCTCGTTATTTCCTATCGCTGGGCGCAGAATTCTAACACACGCGAATCCGATTGTCTAATAACTCTCTCATCTCATGAAGAATGCCTTGGTTCGGCTGGGGCGCCTGACGGAAAGCTTCTTCGCGGAAGCAGGCGGGATATTTATTCTTCTGGGACAAATCCTGCGCTTCTCCACCAGGCTTTACAAGGACCGAAGCCTGTTCATCGAGCAGTGTGTATCGGTGGGGCTAAACTCTGTACCGATTGTCCTGCTGGTGGGGGTCTTCACTGGCGCAGTATCTGCCTGGCAGACCAATTATCAGATCGAAGGGTACATCCCTATTCGCTATCTGGGATTGGGCACATTCAAGGCGGTGATCATCGAGCTGGGGCCTGTGCTTTCGGCTTTGATTATCGCCGGTCGGGTGGGCGCCTCAATCGCCGCCGAACTGGGAAGCATGAAAGTCACCGAGCAGATTGACGCTCTGGAATCACTGGCTATAAATTCGGTGCGGTATTTAGCCGCACCACGCTTTTATGCCAGCGTTTTTATGATGCCCATACTGGTTATTTTCGCCGATTTCATCGCCATTATCGGCGCCCTCATGACTGCCACCCTGCTTTTAGGCATCCCGTCCGCCACTTTTTTCAGTGAAATCCCCAAGTTCTTTTGGATTTGGGATATTTTCGCCGGCGAAATCAAAGCTTTGATTTTCGGCGGAACCACAGCGTTGATTGGCTGCTATATCGGATTCAAAACCGAAGGCGGCGCCGAGGGGGTAGGGCGATCCACCATCCGTTCCTTCGTACTTTCGTCTATTCTCATCCTGGTTTTTGACTATATTCTGGCAACCATCTTCTTCTAAAGGACTACTCGTGATCGAAATCAGCGATCTGACCAAATCATTTAACGACAAACCGGTGCTGCGGGGCGTTAACCTCTCGATCAAGAGTGGCGAGTCAGTAGTTATCATCGGCAGGTCGGGTTGCGGTAAGAGCGTCTTGCTCAAGATGATGACGATGCTTCTGCCTCCTGATTCCGGTCGTATCCTCATAGACGGCGAAGACATTACTCTGATGGATGATCAGAATCTCTATCGAGTGCGCCGCAAAATCGGCGTTCTCTTCCAAGGCGCGGCTCTGTTCGACTCGATGACGGTACAAGAGAACATCACCTTAGGTCTGCGAGAACATACCGATCTTTCGGAAACTGAGCTAAGGCGCATTGCCGAGGAGCGATTGGAACTCGTTAGCCTTCCCGGCATCCTGGATCTCAAGCCCGCTGAACTATCCGGAGGTATGAAGAAGCGCGTAGGGTTGGCGAGAGCCATCGCCATGGATCCCAAGTACGTGCTCTACGATGAACCCACCACAGGGCTGGATCCCATCAGCGCTGACGCCATCAATAACTTGATTATCAGTTTGAATGAAAAGCTGAAAGTCACTACGATTGTGGTGACTCACGATATGGTTTCAGCCAACAAAATAGCCGACCGCATCATCATGCTGCATCGCGGCGTCAACTTCTTCGAAGGGACGCCGGAACAAGTGAAAAATGCCGAGGATGAGGTAGTGCGACAGTTCATTGAGGGAAAAGCCGATGGCCCCATCAAGCAGGTGATCGTGAAGGAACAACCGAGGGAATGGTGGCGGGGAAAACGGTTTTAATCTCAAGATATAAGCTGTAAGATGCAAGATACAAAAAAGGGCGACCCGCGGATCGCCCTTTGATTTTAACCCCATAAAGTAGTGCCGCTTCGGTACTATTTCAAGAGGACGACCTTCTGTTGTTGTTGAGCGCCGTCAAATTCCAGCCGGACGAGGTAAATCCCCGAAGCCATATCGCTGCCATCCCAGGTCATTTCATTGAGACCGGCCTGGCGCCAACCATCAGCCAGCACCGCGACCTGCCGACCCATCACGTCCCAAGCGCTAATAGTCACTCTTCCGGGATGATTAAGGCTAAAGCGTAGTTTCACCGCCGGATTAAATGGGTTGGGGTAAGCAGTCAACAGCCGGAATTGTTCGGGCGTTCGGAATTCGGGATCAATGACACCGGCGGTATCGGCGTGTTCGTTGAACCGCTGAGCGTAGATATTGTCAATGGTCGCTTTGCCCGAGGAGCGTTGGTCAACCCAGGCGGTCATTACACCACCGACGAAATCATCAGTCATGACGATGAATCCCTGGTTACGGATTTCTGTACAAACGGCATTGCCAACCGTAGTCCATTCACCCCAAACCGACAAGGAGCCATCGGAATTAATGTGATTGCTAAAGACGTCCACATTATTTCCACTGCTGGCGCCGTTGCGTGAGTCTTCCCAGAGGATATAATTTCCACCCCAACCGTCGGCCATGATTTTTGGCTTTGCTTGCTGATAGGGCGCCGTTGTTACGGTCATGCCGTTCAAGGGAAATAATATCTGACCGTCAGCGGCGATTTTCTGCATATAGATGTTCCAACTGGTCGCAGTATCTGCGCGAGTATCAGTCCAAACAATGGAGACATTGTTGAATGCGTCAACCGCCATATCGGGGTTTAACTGATCCTCGCTCGCCGTACAGACGGGCATGCCATTGGTACCCCACTGAATTAAACCATCCGAGTTCACTTTCTGCGCGTATAAGTCCGTATTGAAGCCGCTGCGCTGGTCTTCCCAGACGAAAACAGCGCCTTCAGCACCCAGGCTGATGACGCGACTGTGAACTTGAATGGCGGGATCGGCGCACAGAAGAACGCCCTCGCCCCACAGGAGTGATCCGGTTGAACTGACGTGCTGGCCATAGATGCTTTGATTGGGCCAAGCGCCATCGCTATAGCTGACATAAGCTCCGCCGGAACCGTCGGGGTAAAGGTCATCCAGGAATTCATCCAACCCAATGGAGGTGCTGATCGCAAGAACAGGCCAGGCCAAACTTCCCGCCGGTGACACCTTGGTAAGGTAGACGTTGTTGGCGAACTCTCCGGGAGGTGTGGCCGTCCAGGCTACAATTCCACCTCCCGATCCATCGGTGATGATTCTGGGTCGAACCTGTTCAAAGGCGGTCTGATCTATAGGAGAAATAGCCATGCCGGCGCCATTCCATTGCAGATTCCCTGAACCATTGACGCGCTGTGCATAGATGCGATAATAGGGATTGGAATCGCGGCTGTCCAACCAAATGGCAATGGCGCCCGAACCCATATCACTGCATGCATCAGGTTTCATCTGTCCACGGCTGACAGTGAAAACCGGATCGGGACAAAGACGCTTTCCGTTCGGCTGTAGAATCAAGTTTCCCAGCGTATCAACCAATTGGAAAAAGACGGTTCGACCCAGAGCTGATCCATCGCGTTCATCCTCGAAGAATACGAACATCTTACCATTATTATTTCTAACCACGACGGGCGATGTGGAGTTGTGAGCAATGCCCCAGACCAGCGTGTCGCCCGTGGAGCCGAGCTGCTGCCCACCAGTAACATTTAACTTTTGATACCAGATTCCGGGTGAACCAGAGCGATCATCGAACCAGGATATCAAGGAGTAATCGGACATCGCACGGATCAGGGGATCGGATTGCAAACCCACTGTATCGCAAACCACTACGCCGTTGTTTGTCCAACCCATACTGCCGACGCCATTGATCTTTTGGGCGTAAATGTTATCCGTCAGATTTTCATTGCCATTGCGTTGATCCATCCACACGCAAATAGCGTTGCCGATGCCGTCCGCATATAATCTGGCTTGTGATTGATTGGAAACCTCATTGCATACTGCTACACCCCGGTTTTGGGGCGCCCATAACTTCTGGCCATCGGAATTAACTTTCTGCGCATAGACGTCGTAGATGAAGTTCATCGGGTCGTCGTAGGAGTCCATCCAGATGATGATGGCTTGGCCGGGTTCCGTGTTGACCAGCCGAGGCTCCTCCTGCCTGCGGACCAGACTCACCACACTTAGACCTTCAGGTGCGGTGGAAATAATTTGACCGCTGGCACTTATGTGCTGGAAGTAAAGATCATTATCTTGATCGAACCGCTTATCTTCCCAAACCATAAACGCGCCGCCAGATCCGTCTTTGCATATTTTAGGTGAATTCTGATCCCCCATGGTGTCGCAAATGGCCATACCACTTGCACCCCAAGCCAGTGTTCCACTGTTGGTGAGGTGCTGAATAAACACATTAGTGCCGGTGCCGCCGGGCATACTATTATCCATCCAGGCGACAATTGCACCGCCCTGACCATCCGTATCCACACTGATTTGCGCCTGACTCGCAGAACTGGTGATCACCGCCATGCCGTTGCTCTCCCAGAGCTGTGTGCCATTGGCGTCTACCCGCGCAGCAAAAATGTCAGCATTGTTGTAGCGCAGGTCGTTCCAGATGATAACCGCTCCGCCGGCGCCGTCCGGCACCAGGCGAAATTCTGCCGGTGAATCGAAGTCACCGGTAGTGACCAATACCCCCTCCGGATTCCACAACCGTACGCCGCTGGAGTTCACCAACTGAGCATACATGTCGCCTTTGGCCGTGTCATACCGGAAATCATTCCAGATGAATAAATAAGTGCCGAAGCCGGTGGCTATCACGGAAGGATCTTCCTGACGATCCTGAAAGTGAACGATCTGGAGGCCGTCCTCATCTCCCCAGGTTTTAACGCCGGAAGGACTGATTCTCTGTGCATACACATCGCGGTCTCCTAGCCGGGTATCCGACCATACATAGACAACGTTACCTTGGGTGTCCATCTCTGCACTTCGCTGCCATTCGATTTCAAACCCTTGCCGTACCGGAACACCCGTTGTATCCCAATTTATGGGGGCGTACTCAGCTTTGACCGAGGTCGCGCAGACGAGTAACAGTAAAAGTGTTCCAAGATGCAAATTGCGCATGTCTTTACTCCTATAGAAATTATCTGGATTTTATAGCATTATGAATAATATCATAAAATCGTCAATTTCGCTTTCTAAACGGATTTTTACTTAGATTGAAAGTATGCATAAGTTGCAGTAAACCAATCTACAGTGCTTATGAATGTAATCAAAGATACGACACGAAAGGGTAAAATGCAATAGGTATGCCATGCAAATCTGCATGGATTGGCAATAGGAAAATCTCCTCGGGGAGCGGTAGTTTTATCGGAACATGGCGCTGAACCATGCTGCTGTTTTTGCATTCAGCAAGCGCCAAAGTCGGGGAAAAGTCCGGGTCTTTATCAGACTGCGCATCAGAAATAGACTTAAAACCAATGCAGCACCTATTTCGAGCCAAAATGGAATAAATTCGGAACCGCTACCCAGCGCAGCCCGCACATCCAGATGAAAAGCGCTGTAGATTAAATTCAACAACGCGCCCAAAGCGAGGCTAACCACAGCGATGGTCGCCAGGTATAGAGCCATAAAGCGCCTCTCAAAATAGCGCGAGAGCATCACCAGGGAACCGATATTGGTGGCTGGTCCAGCCAGCAGGAAGACCAATGCAGCTCCAGGAGATAGCCCTTTCAGAATAAGTGCGGCGGCGATGGGGGTTGAGGCTGAGGCACAGGTATAGAGTGGAATTCCCAGAGCTAACATGACGAGCATCGGCCAAATCCCCCGCCCTAAAGATCCAGCGAAGAAATCTTCTGGGATTAGGACCGCGATCAACGCTGCCAAGCCCAGACCGATGATAAACCAAACCGCGAGATCGTCCAATAACTCACCGAATGAGAACTTTATTGCTTGTCGGATTCTATGAGAATGAGAATTATTTTGGGTTAAAGAGGCAGTGCAATCGTCATCCGAACAGCCACAATGATCTTTCGCGCGTTCTTCGTCAGCAGTTGGGAGGATTTCATCGCTTGACACCTTGGCGGTATTATTTCGATCAAGGAAGTTTGCTCCGAGGCCTGCTGTTACCGCTGTGATCAACGCAGCAATCGGGCGAAAAATCGTCATCAACGGATCTAACAGGGCGAAACTGATGCCGATGGAATCTATACCGGTTTCAGGAGTGGAGATTAGGAAGGCCATGGTGGACCCCCGACTGGCGCCGCTCTTACGTAGAGAAATAGCCGTGGGAACCACCGAGCAGGAGCAAAGCGGAAGAGGCACGCCCAGAAGCCCGGCGTTGACCACCGACCGCAGGTTGCGGCCTCCGAAAAACCGAGCGATTTTATCTCGTGGGAAGTAGGCGTGGATTAATCCCGCGACGAAAAAGCCGAAGAGCAGATAAACGGCAGAATCGAGAAGAATATTCCATGATTGCCGTAGGATTTCCAGGATGAAGTCAAGCATGTATTATTAACGTCGGGGTC
>JAGVQJ010000148.1 GCA_020051775.1 Calditrichota bacterium
TCATCGAAGACGATTGCGAATGTTACGCCTGCCGCAAACAACCGGCGGGACGGCCCAAGTTCAGTCGCGGCGCGATCCGTCATCTGTTGTCCTGTGGTGAAGTTTTGGGTTCCCGGCTGGGAGCCCTGCACAACTTGGTCTTCTTCTTGAAGACCTTGAAAAATTGGCGCGACAACCTCGCCCTTCACGCAGCCCTTGAACTGGCGCCGGCCATCACGGCGTCGTCAACTCAATTAACTGTGGAATTGAATCGTCCACACCCACGCACTTAACACCCTAAGGAGAGTTTTATGAGCTTTGCGCTTATCGCACAAGCTGCACAGTCAGGAAGCAGCGGAATCCTCGGTTTCCTCCCCTTCATTTTAATCTTGGTGGTCGTTTATTTTCTGATGCTGCGACCCCAGGTGAAAAAACAGAAACAGCACACCGCCATGTTAAATTCGCTGGGGCGCGGTGACGACGTGGTCACCTCCGGCGGTATTCACGGTAAAATAGTTGGTTTAAATGAACGTGATGCAACTTTGCAAGTTCAAATCGCCAAAGGCATCATCGTCACCGTGGAACGTGGGTCGGTGGCCCGTAAAAGAACGGGGGATTCTTTACCGGTGGCAGAAACTAAAGCCATAGAATCCAAGCCGCGGCGCCAGGATTCCGAATCAAGCAACCGCGAAACCTTAAATTCCGGACAACCCGGTAGCGCTATGGTAGTTACCGGAACGCGCACCGGAGTTGACCGCCCCGGCGGCGATAGCAGCGCTGAAGCTGCCAAGAAGAATCGCTATCGGAGATCTCGGCGCCGTAAGCCGCCTTATCCGGCTGGCCAGCAAGGGCAATCACAAACACGTACCTCTGGTCAAGAAGGACCCGGCAGTTCCGGGCCTGCTCCCAGCGAAGGTGTAAAACCTGAGCAACCATCAGGAGAATCCCAGCATGTCAGCGAATGACATCTGCATTTATGGAGATCTGGTTCTAAGACAGAAAGCTTTTCCAGTTGTGAAATTCGATGAAGAGCTTAAACAGGTTGCCGATCAGATGTTCGACACCATGTTCGAAGCTGACGGCATCGGTTTGGCAGCTCCGCAAATCAATATCTCTAAAGCCTTCCTGGTCATCGGTATGCCGCGAGAGGATCAGGAACCAGAGCGATTGTTTTTCGCCAATCCGGAAATCCTCGAAACTCGCGGGGAAATTGGCATGGAGGAAGGATGTTTGTCAATTCCCGGCGTCAGAGATGAGGTCATGCGCCCCGAGTGGATTCGCCTTCGCTATCAGGATATCAAGGGCCAGACACAAGAGCTGGAGGCCGACGGCTTGCTGGTGCGAGTACTACAACATGAAATAGATCACCTGAACGGCATTCTCTTCACGGATCGGTTATCGCCGGCAAAACGCGGCCTTCTGAAGAGCGCGCTGGAAAAGCTGGCTAAATCGAAAGGTGATAAAAGGTTCAGCGATTACGCCGAGAAGTTTGATCTTTAACCATGCAGGTTCGGGTATGCGGTTAGTGTTTTTCGGAACTCCGGAATTCGCGCTTCCGTCGCTGCAGGTTCTTTGCGAGGGGCCGCATCAAGTCATCGGTGTAGTCAGCGCACCGCCGAAACCGCAGGGGCGGGGTATGATTATGCGGCAGCCTCCAGTTGTGGAAACCGCCGCGAGTCTGGGAATACCAGTTCTTCAACCTGAACGGCTGCTCGATCCGGTATTCCTGGCAACTTTGGAACAATGGAATGCGGACGTTTTCACCATTGTAGCCTTTCGCATCCTGCCGGAGGCGGTATTCGGAATGCCGCGTTTTGGTGCGATCAATCTGCATGGATCGTTGTTGCCCGCTTACCGTGGAGCAGCCCCCATCCAATGGGCGCTCTGGAAGGGAGAAAAAGAAACCGGCTTGACCACATTCACCCTTGAGAAGAGTGTGGACACGGGGAACATCCTGAAGCAGTGTAAGGTAGAAATTTCGGTTGAGGATGATGCCGGATCGCTCTCCGAGCGCATGGCGTTGGCGGGATCAGAATTACTGGCGGAGACACTAAAAGAGATTGAGCAAGGAACATTGGTTCCCAGGGTTCAGGATTCTCATCTCGCCACGCCGGCGCCCAAGATCACCAAAGGACACTGCTGGATCAACTGGCAACAGTCGGCGATCCAGATCCGCAACCAGGTGCGTGCTTTATCACCTGAACCTGGCGCCATGACCGAATTCAACGGTCAGGTCTTGAAAATATTCAGGTGCAATCTCATTGCCATGACGCCCGATCTTGATCCCGGCGAAGTTCTAATTGAAAACCAAGCATTTATAATCGGGACCGGATCAGGGGCACTAAGCCTTGAAGTCCTTCAACAACAAGGTAAAAATAGAATAGAAGTTGGACCTTTTCTGCGTGGGTACAGGCCTCGCGGGAAGTTCCACATCACAAGATAAAGGGAAATAACATGTTATTCCCATTCATGGATCCGACCTTTTTCCTGCTCATCCCGGCCTTCATCCTGGCGCTCTATGCGCAGTCGAAGGTACGCAGTACCTTTAACCGCTACAGCCGTCTACGGGCGACGCGGGGGATGACGGGCGAGGAGGTAGCCCGGTCGTTGCTGAATATGCGCGGCTTGGGAGACGTCCCCGTCGAAAAATCTAAAGGGAGCCTTAGCGATCACTACGATCCCCGCAAACGGGTACTGCGTCTGTCGGAAGGAGTGTTTGATTCCGACTCGGTGGCCGCCCTGGGAGTAGCAGCTCATGAGACGGGCCACGCTCTGCAACATGCCGATTCCTATGGGCCGTTGGCGCTGCGGTCGAATCTGGTCCCAGTGGCCAACATCGGTTCCTGGGTTGCCTTCCCGCTGTTCTTCATCGGCTTCTTCATCGGGAGTAATACCGGCACGCTGTTGATGGACGTCGGGATCATTTTTTTCGCCGGAGCAGTCTTCCTTACACTGGTTACGCTGCCGGTTGAGTTCAATGCCTCTTCCCGAGCCATGGCGCTTTTGCGAGAAGGCGGCTATCTGTCCGAACAGGAATTGCCCCACGCACGCGCGGTCCTGAACGCTGCCGCCTGGACGTACGTCGCCGCCGCCACTATGGCGGTATCACAATTAGTGCGGCTACTGATTCTGCGCAACGCCCGAGATTGAATACTGAGGTTAATGAGACTCTGCTGCGAATTATTTCGAGCTGGGAGACCACGTCACATACGCTGGATTTTCTCCTAGATCATGAGTTGCAGCAGAGCGAGTTGAAATCTTCAGCTCGGGCGCAAGTAACGGAACAGGCCTCCAACTGGGCTCGGGGTCGCGGCTCTGCTTCGTTTCTTTTGTCGAGATACCTGACCAAGGGTCCTGGATCATTGCCACCTCTTCTCAGGCGTAGACTGGAAGCTGCTGTTTGTCGGATTCTCTTTGAAGAACGGACCCCGAAATCAGTCATCGTTTCTCGGGCAGTAGAGGATATCAAGACCGCCTTTGGGCCCCATCTGGCGGGGTTGGCCAACGCCACTCTGCGGCGCATTGCATCCGAACCTGCTCCCTGGCCGGACCGTGAGACTGATCCCGAAGCGTACATTATCGCCTCTACCTCCCACCCTGCCTGGATTATCGAACGCTGGTCGTCGAGAGGAGATTTCTCGAGCATTCTTGCGCAGGCGCAGTGGGATAACGAACGACCAGTAATTTGGCTGCGCTGGAACAGTCTTCGCGGTGATACTACCGCCGCACGAAATCGTCTGGAACGCTCTGGTCTGGAAGTTGAGGTCAACGCAGATTTCGACGGATTTTATCGGTTGAAAAGTCCGTTTTATCCCAAGGCGGCAGAACTGGTATCTTCAGGTGATTTTCAGGTACAGGATCCTTCGGCTTCACTGGCCGTTCGGCTATTGGATCCGAGACCAGGCACAGAAATCGGAGACCTTTGCGCGGCACCGGGTGGAAAGACCACTCTTCTGGCCCAGCTAACCCTGAATCAAGCTGCTATTACCGCTGTGGATTCGTCCGCACATCGGCTGAGCCCTCTGGTTCAATCGCTGCCTAAATTAGGAATATCCAGCATTGATACCATTACGGTAGATGCTCGAACTTTTGCTTCGGATCCCGGTAATCAGAACCGATTCGACGCTGTGTTATCAGATGTTCCGTGCAGCGGATTCGGCGTGTTAGCTCGCCGTGCCGACTTGCGGTGGCGACGCAAACCTGAAGACTTGGTTGAGCTCGTTTCACTACAAAGAGAGTTAATTGTAGCGGGCAGTCGTTGCGTGAAGCCTGGGGGTGTCTTGGTTTATAGCACATGCAGTATAGAACCGCAGGAAAACCAGGAGATAGTCCACGGTTTCTTATCCGATTTTAATAATTTCAGGGCCGGTGAAATCCCCCCCGGGATACCGGAACGATTCATCTGCTCGCCAGGGGAAGTTGCCACCAATAGCCCTCGCGATCACATTGACGGCGTCTACGCCGCCAGGTTAATCCGAGTGTCATGATCCTATGATCCGTTCCGCTAAAGAATGGGGATTGGCGTTGCTGCTGATCAGCACAGTTTTCGTTATCGCCATCGGCCTTATTGACCGCATGGTGATGCCCGCCTACACAAGACATAATGAGACGGTGGAAATACCCGACATCGTGGAGATGCAGCAAGCCCAGGCTGATTCAGTGTTGCAACGCGCAGGTTTCGAGTTAATGGTTGAATCTGGCCGTTATGACAGCCATTATCCGGAAGGCACAGTGATTGATCAGAACCCGCAGGCATTCTCAGAAACCAAACCTGGCCGCCGTGTCTATGTGACTATTTCCAGCGGCGAACAGATGTGCGTCATGCCAAATCTAATCGGCAAATCGGATCGTGATGCGGTCTTCACCGCGCATAGCTCCGGATTAGCACTTAAAGAAGATAACGTCGGATACGAATATTCAAATTATTACCCCACCGGCGTGATTATGGCGCAATCCATTCCTCCCGGAACGAAACTGAAAAAAGACACCCACATCCACGTCACTTCGTCCTTGGGAGCTTTACCGACGGAATTCACAATCCCAAGTCTCATCGGCCAGCCGTTCGATCGAGCCCGAAAAATCGTCCTCACTTCGGGATTGATCCTTGGTGAAGTAACCTATAGTGTCAATGTAAAGCTGTTGCCGAATACCGTAATGGGCCAATCACCCTCCGCCGGAACCTTGGCAGAA
>JAGVQJ010000071.1 GCA_020051775.1 Calditrichota bacterium
ATTATGAATAAAAACAAACACTTACAATCATAACTCAGCACTCATAACTCATAACTTGAAAGGCGCTCACGGAGCGCCTTTTTAAATCAGCGGTTCAGATGCTCAAAAAGCCCCGTTCACGGGGCTTTTGAATAGACTTAGCCCATCGCTTTTAGCGGTGGGCGAGACAGGGCCATTACTCCATCAACTCCTTCTCCTCCCCCTCCAGCAGCGATCCGCACATTTCCGTATGGTGCTGAACGGTCACGCGAATCTTCTCGGCGGCGCCTAAGATCTTCTCCAGCTTGCGCACAACCTCGGCGGGCAGTTTGTCGGACTTGGCCATCATGAGCTGGGCGTGGCCGATGATCAGCAACAGCGGATTGTTGATCTCATGCTTCATCTCTACCACCGATTCCGCCAGCGAGGTGAGCTGGTCGCAGCGGCGTTCCAAAATGTTCAGATTGGCTCCCGCCGCTTCATCGTAGTAGATTAAAGCCAGGGTGTGAGCGCCCTGCGGATCAGGCAGGGGTACGGCGAAGATGGAAAGGTCGCGCGGCTTGGACACCGCGGCTCCCTTGCGGCAATACTTTAACGGGAGACGATAATCCGAAGGCTCAAATTGCACCGGGAAACCCAACAATGCTTCGCGCAGACGTTCGGCCATGCCCCGCCGGCACAGCAGGTCATCTTCGAAAACGCTATAGCCGGCCGGTCCCAGCAGCTTCTGGGGATCGGCGTTCCAATATAACTGGAAAGCCGGATTGACTTTCACGGCGCGACCGGAAGCATCCAGAATAAGGACAGGCAGCGTACTGTATTGGCAAAGTTTATCAATCATTCGTCAGGATCGCCCTTAAGAGTGATGATAATTTAAGGGGCGCAGTAGGAGTTTGCAAGAACTATTGCAGGGGGGCTGAAGGGGAGGCCTACCGGAAAGAATTCTGGGTAAAGAATGTCAGAAACAGATGTAACCGGGAAGAATTTGCCAGCGTCTTATTATTGGAAGGAAAAACCAAACTGGAGGTTACTATGAGTGACGCTGTCCCAATCCTGGCAATATTTATCCCCATCTTCGCCATCGTGGGAGGTATTGCCTTAGCGATATCAGCTTTAAATCACCGCGCCAAACGCAGCGAAATGGAGCACCGTGAACGAATGATGGCCATTGAGAAGGGCGCTCCGCTGCCGCAAATGCCAGCTATGGTGCTGCCGCAATCCCGCGAACGAAATCCCTATTTGTGGGGTTTCATCCTGCTCGCCGTCGGGTTGGCCTTGGTCATCGGAGGAATCTCTGACGGTGAGAGGCATCTGGGCGGGGAAATGGCTGTAATGTTCGTTGGTCTGGCAATTTTGTTGGCGAATTGGCTGTTCATTCGCGACCGCAAGCGCAAAGAGAAAAAGCTCGAAGCATCGCACTCCGAACCGGGCATGGGGTCATCAGAGCTTCGTTGAGCGCCCCAGAATGGTATCTCGCCGCCAGCGACGATCGTCCCGTTCCGGATAGTCAGTGTTGAAATGCAGACCGCGGCTCTCTTTACGTCGTAGAGCAGAGCGGATGATCAAGCGCGCTACTAACGCCAGATTGCGCAATTCCACGCTGCCGGCGGTTACGGCGGTGGCGCGGTAGAAATCCTCGATGCCTTCAGAGATCAATCCGATTCGCTTCTGCGCCAAATCCAAACGGCGGTTGGAACGAACAATGCCTACGTAATCCCACATCAAGCGCTGGATCTCCAGCCGATCATGGGAAATTAAAACCCACTCCTCTTCGTTTACGCTGCCGCCCTTGTCCCAGGGCGGCATTTTTTTGGGAGTAGGCGGCGACGTTTTGATCTCTTGTATGGCGGCAGCCGCAGCCCGCGCCGAAGTGACCAGCGCTTCCAGCAGGGAATTGGAAGCCAACCGATTAGCGCCGTGCAACCCCGTGCAAGCAACCTCCCCGCTGGCGAATAATCCTGTAATAGGAGTGCGGCCGTCCATGTCCGTCTTAACTCCTCCGCACATGTAATGAGCTGCGGGCACGACACGGATCGGCTCGGCGGTAATGTCAATGCGGTATTCCAGGCAGCGTTTATAGATGTTGGGAAAGCGAGTTTTAACTTTGTCGGCATTCAGGGAAGTCAAATCCAACAGGACATAGGGTTCACCGGACAGTTTCATCTCGTGGTCAATGGCTCGCGCTACAACATCGCGCGGCGCCAGTTCCCAGGAAGGGTGATACCGTTTCATGAAACGATCTCCGGACAGCGTCAAAAGCAAAGCGCCAAACCCGCGCACCGCCTCGGAGATCAGGAATGAACGAGCTTCGGGAGCGTAGAGCGCGGTAGGGTGAAATTGCATGAATTCCAGATTGGCGACCGGCGCCCCGGCCCGAAACGCCATAGCCACGCCGTCTCCCGTGGCGATCTCGGGATTGGTGGTGTGCCGGTAGACATGCCCGCAACCGCCGGTGGCCAACAGTGTGACGCGAGCGGAAAATAACCGCACTTGCCCTGTTTCTGGATTATACACATGCGCTCCCAGGCAGCGACGATCCTCATTGACAATTAAATCCACCGCCTGGTGATGAGGGAAGAGACGAATGTTGGGGTGATTTTTAATCTGTTCCAGCAGGGATCGTTCCACCTCTGCGCCGGTCAGATCCGAACTGTGTACGATGCGGGCGTGGGAGTGCCCCCCTTCACGACCCAGCGCCAAGGAGGGATCGCCACTTTCTTTCTCGGAGAAATGGGTGCCCCAGGCCATCAATTGCTGGATGCACTCGGGGCCGCGCCGTACCACTTCTTCCACCACTTTACGACGGCACAAACCCGCCCCGGCGACAATCGTGTCTTCGATATGGCTCTGGAAACTGTCTTTAGCAGAAACGACCGCAGCTATGCCGCCCTGCGCATAATTGGTATTGGATTCCTGGTCGGTCTTTTTGGTGACGATGGCAACCGTACCATGATCGGCCACCTTCAGAGCGAAGGTCAACCCGCCGATGCCCGAACCGATCAGGAGAAAGTCGGTGTCAATGCGCATGGGTCTTCTCGCTGTCCGGCTTATCCTCTCGGATGATGTAAATCTCCTCGCCGGGACGCACCATACCCCATCGCCGGGCGGCTTGTTCCAGCTCCAGGCTGTCGGCGTTTTCCAACGCTTGAATACGGGTGGCCAGAGTGGAGATTTCGTGCTGCAGGGAATCGTTCTGCAGTTCCATCGTCTGGACGCGGCGGCGCAGCTTGTCCCACTGAAGGAGGCCTCGCTGTCCGAAGATGAAGGTCAATACCAGTCCCGCGAACAGGATCAGGAAGAGGATCTTGCGGCCGATCCCCCGAAACTTGCTTCTTTCCGGCGGGTTCATGAATTGGCCACGGGATTCATCCAGATCGTCCCGTAATAGACGCCCGAATCGCCGAGTTCCTCCTCGATGCGCAGGAGTTGATTATATTTTGCGACACGATCGGTGCGGCAAGCCGACCCCGTCTTGATCTGCCCGGCGCCCGTCGCCACGGCCAGGTCGGCGATGGTAGTGTCCTCGGTTTCGCCGGAACGATGCGAAATCACGGCGCTGTAACCCGCGCGGCGAGCTAGAACAATGGTGTCCAACGTCTCTGATAGCGTCCCGATCTGATTAAGTTTGATGAGAATGGAATTGCAGACACCGCGCTCGATGCCCTGCAGCAGGCGTTGCGTGTTGGTCACGAACAGGTCGTCACCCACCAGTTGGATGCGCTTGCTCAACGCTTCAGTCATCATCTTCCATCCGTCCCAATCGTCTTCGGCCATGCCATCTTCGATAGAGATGATCTGTGGGTATTCATCACACAACTTGACCCAGAAATCCACCATCTTTTCGGACGACAGCTTGGCTTTGTCCGATTTCAGGATATATTTGCCGGTGCCTTTGTCGTAGAACTCGCTGGCGGCGGGATCGAGCGCGATGAAGACCTCCTCACCGGCCTTGAATCCTGCATTCTGGATAGCCTCCAACAGCATCTCCAGAGCCTCTTTATTGGATTTCAAGTCCGGCGCGAATCCGCCCTCATCGCCCACTGAAGTAGACAACCCCTTCTTGCTCAGTACGGCCTTCAACGCATGAAAAACTTCCACGCCCATTCTCAAGGCTTCGTTGAAATTCGAGGCGCCTTTGGGCATCACCATGAATTCCTGCAAATCCACGTTGTTGTCCGCGTGCTTGCCTCCGTTTAAGATGTTCATCATCGGCACGGGGATAATCCGCGCCCCCACTCCGCCAATATATTGATATAAGGGCTGATCTGCAGCGGACGCAGCGGCTTTGCATACCGCCAGCGACACCCCCAGGATGGCATTGGCGCCCAGCTTTGATTTGTTAGGGGTTCCGTCCAATCCGATCAATATCCGGTCAATGTCCGTCTGGTAGATCGCTTCCATACCCGTCAGCGCCGGAGCGATAACCAGATTGACGTTTTCCACCGCCTTGCGCACGCCTTTGCCGCCATAGCGGGATTCGTCCCTATCGCGTAGTTCGATGGCCTCATGTTCCCCAGTCGAGGCGCCCGAAGGCACAATGGCATGACCCATCGCTCCGCCGGATAAAACTACCTCAACCTCAACGGTCGGATTGCCTCGGGAATCTAAAACCTCGCGCGCGAAAATGTCATTGATCTCGGTCTGCATTATGCCTCCAAATGTATTACTCTTCAGGAATTATTTCGTCCATGATCTCCGTCGCCTCTTCCACAAACGGCTCCGGCACCCAGATGCGCGTATCGGCTCCGGGGAAGTCATCTCCGCTAATGACCCCCAGCCCGCCGGATCCGAACAGAGATTGGATATAATTGGGAATGCCTCGCTGATCCAAGACTTCCGTCACCATCTTGGCGTAAATCATGCCGGGCAGCGGCCGTAGACGCGTCCACTTTACGTCAGCGGGTGCCACCGGCTCGGCGAGTTCGTCCACCAGTTCCGCGCCGCATTCCGGGCAGACTTTGATACCCGGCATATATTCATAGCGATGAATCGGGCAGTAAGGCATGGTGGTCTCCTTTACGCAGAACACTTGTCATCCCCGCGAAAGCGGGGATCTATACCGCAGAACGCAATTGGATTCCCACTTTCGTGGGAATGACAAGGATCAGAACTTCACTATCAACGGGCTGGTCGTAATCTCCCACGACCCCTTGACCTGATTTTTCCCGCTCACGAAGACGAGGTAACTGTATTTACCGTAATGGGTCAGCTTTCGACCCGTTTCCATCACATCTTCGGGAGTGTGTGCTGAAAACCAGGCTACGGACAGATCCTGCGCCTGGGGATGCCTGGTTACCACCAGCATGGCGGCATGAGGATCGGAATGCTGGGCATTGAGTAATGTGTATTCGTTCGCTTTCATGGTCCAACGATCATCCTGGCTCCACGCTTGGGGCAGGCCGGGATTTTCCGACGGCGTTCCCAGGATAAAGAGCGCCTTCCCCTGCAAATCTTCCGGCGTGAGTTCGTTATCTTTCACCAGGCGATAACGCCCCTCGCGGTTGAGTTGTCCGGCAAGGTCAGTATAAGCCTTCTGCATGTCCGTGATTGCCCCCGTAGGCAGGATAATGATGAGTTCGGACGCCCCCAGTACTTGAGCCAGGCTGGGTGAGATTTCCATCGGATCCAAGCGGCGGAACACGTCGAAATCAGGGTCTACGGTGATGCTAACTGGTTTAAAGCCGGTATTGATCGTAATGGAATGGACGTTTCCCTGCATGGGAATCAGGAACGTCGTATCCTGTGATTCTCCTTTGATCCTGACGGGCACATTCATCGTGTAAGGCGGTTCCTTCTGCATCTGTTCCAGGATGAAGTTGACCTGCCAGCGATTCCCCACTTCGATGATCCCGGCAGATTTCACCGCCAATTCCGGCGCGCCCGTACGTTTGACCCACTGATCGAAGAAACCGGCCAGATCCGAAACGGTTTCACGCTCGAAAGCCTGGCGCACTCCGGTCCATGAGGCAAACTTGAAGGCGTTATCGCGGTTAAAACGCTGCAAACCTTTCCAGAAGGCGTCCTCGCCGATCTGGCGGCGCAACATGTGATAGACCATGGCGCTCTTGCCATAACCCACCGCCCGTTGCGCCGGGTTGTGCCGCACGCGGAAGTCGGTCAAGGGGAAATCATTGGCCTTGTGGGTGTAGGCTGTGTAATCCTGGTTGATGCCCATGCGGTATTCGCGGGCATCGGCGAGGGACTTGCTCTCTTTGTAGAGATAATCCGCGCAGTAGGTCGTCAATCCTTCGCACCAGTTGCCGGACAGGTAATCCACGTATACGGAATTACCCCACCAATTATGGCAGACCTCATGCCCCAGCGAGGTATAAGGAATGAAAGGCAGGCGGAGCACTTCCGACCCTAGTAAGGTGAAAGAGGGCATGCCGTAGCCTGTGGCAAAGAAATTCTCCACTACGGAAAATTTTTCGAATGGATATTTCCCTAACAGACTGTCGTAAAGATCCACGTATCCGGCGCTCATCTGCAAGTATTTTTGAGACAGACTCTCGGCCGAATCTTTCGGATCGGGGAAGAAGTAGGTGCTGATGGCTACCCCGGCGTGATCCAAATTATTGACCTTAAACTGTCCGGCGATCACCTGGAAAGCGTCCATCGGATAGGTGTTCACCCAGCGTTCGGTACGCAGGCCGTTTGCAACATCATTGCCTTTCAACGATCCCTCCGACATGGTGCGAAGCCCTTCTGGAACCGTGACATTGAGGGTGAAGGTGAAAAGCTGGTTGGGCAACGCCGGATAGAAAATCCCTTCCGATCCCAGGTAAATCCCTATGGTGTCAATGATGCCGGTGATCTGTTCGGTGACGTATTCGCGGCTGAAATCAGCTCCTTCCAGGCTGTCCTTCACAACGCCTTCATAGGCCAATTTCAATGAGAATCCTCTTCTATCGGTTTTCCACGGCACTTCCACACTGATGACCTGCGCCAAATCGTAGTAGCCAGAACTTTCCGAATCGCTGACCCCCTCAAAATGTGAGGGGCGCGCAATTCCACCCTGGGAAAATTCCACCTGCTCGTTATTAAGCCAGACGCCGGTGACATTCAATCCTCGGCGCAGCAGTAATTCCAGGCGGTAAAAATGCCATCGCAGGGCTCCTGGAAGGGCCGGTCGGATCATCATCTGATCCGTGGCGCGCAGATAATTTGTGCTCGGATCCAAGCTCAATGACAGATCGTGATGCTGGATGGCGTAGGGGAGCATTTTTGTTGTGGAGGCCTGACTCAAAGCCGGCAAACTTATGCCCATCAAGCAAATCAGCAAGGTGACAATCGAAATTCGTGAAGTCATTGTTAAGTACCAGTTATTTCTTTGTTTTGCGTTTTTGCATCTTTGTGTCTCTGCGTGAAAATATTTCAGGCGAACAAGGTGATTAATCCCCCCATCGCTCCGCACAACAGATTCACCACATCATTGTTAACACCGGGCACACCGTCGATTCGTTCCGTCCGCTGATCGCAATGCCGAGGCATTTCGGTATCCTTTCTGCAAACGGGGCAACGGCGCTTCTCTTGCACAGTGGCCCCCAAAAGGCTGTCAAAAACGCTCCCGAAAATTCCGGCCATCGCAATAACCGGCAGTGACGCCGTTGCTACCATTTCCCCGACGACGGCAATCAAAATTGCCCCCAAAACCGCGCCAAACAGACCCATCAGTGTCGCGCCGCCCGAAGTCCCGGCCGGGACCAGCCGGCCAGAAATAACGTTGCGCGGCTTTCGCCCCAGCATGACTCCGATCTCGGTGCTCCAGGTGTCAGCATTTACGGCCGCCAGCACCCCCAGATATACGGGGTACAAATCGCCTTTCGTGAAGCTCTGCGCCAGTACGACGGCTCCTGCCAGCCCCCCGTTAGCCAGCACCTGCACGGCATCACGGCGCGATCCCTTGGCCTCCTCAATTTCTCCACTGCGCCATTTCCTGGCTATTGACAACAGCGACGCACTGAGGAAGAACGCCAGCATGGGGATGATCCAGACCCAACCGCCCAGACCTAAGATGATGGTCCCCAACGCGGTCGTCGCAATGGAGCCGGAGAGGTTCAAAATCCGCAGCCGGTATGAAACCGCTGCGAAAATCCCGGAAATAGCCAGCGCGGCCAAAATACTTTGAAACACTTCCGATGTCAACCAAGTTATGCCAAGATATTACGAAATCTCGAAGTAAAAGTCAACTGTAGAGATGGCTATTAGCTGTTGTTCGAGGGAACTGATTCAATCGTTCATATGCGCCGGATCTATCGCTTTACGCAAAGGTTTAATCTGTGATTGCAATATGAAAACGAATCTATCTGACACACCTCTGATTCTCTCCGCTTCCCGCACCAAGGACATGGTGCACCGTTGCCCTGACCTGTTGGCGGATATCCTGCTCGGAAAAGCGCCCTGTCGTTGGGGGCCTCATGCTCCTACTGGGTGGGTGAATCCTGCCTCACTCCATACGGTCGTGCTTTGGACCAAAGATCCCCACAATCTGTTGGACCATACGCGCCTAAAAATTGCCTTACAGAAGTTGCGGGAAGAGTATGACGTACAAATTGCCCTTGAGTTGACCGCCACCGGATTGGCCGGCACTTTCATGGAACCGGGTATCGCTCCCTGGTTACAAGTACGAGACACATTAGCGAAAATACTGGCTGATGGTTTGATCGCTTGCGAAGCGATCGTGTACCGCTATGACCCCTTTCTGTCCGTGCGCTCTGCGAGTGGCGAAATCTTAAGCAATGCGGAAATAAATCTGTTCCGGCAGGTCTGTGGCGCATTTCTCGATCTGGGCATTCGGCGGGTGACCACCAGCCGCGCCGATGCCGTCAGCTACCCCAAGGTCGTAACGCGCTTCACTCGCTTGGGTTTGGAATGGATCGCCATCCCGGATGACGATTCCATTGCTCTCTGTCGCGAAATGGACGATTTCTGCCATTCACGCGGCGCGGAATTCAGTGTCTGCTGCAACCCGCCTATCCCGGATTTGTCGAACCGGTTCGGCTGTATTGACGCCGTCTGGTTAAACCGGATCAAAGGCTCGGAATTTCCTCCTGCTACCGAAATATCTCACAACAAAATCGGCAAACAGCGTCCCGACTGCCATTGCACCTACAGCCGCGACATCGGCTATTCGACCGGTTCCCAGAACTGTTACAGTGGCGGTTTTGGGTGTTTATATTGTTACGCGGCAGGGAATGCTATCCCACCCTCTTCATCTCACTTTCCATAACCCGATCCAGTTCTTTCAGAACCGCGGCGTCCAAATAAGTTTCACTCTTCTGACTAAGGATCTTCTCGATCTCCTTCGTCGCCCGCTCTTCGGCGGTCGGCAATTCCGCCAAATCTTCCGAACCTCTGGCACGTCGGTCAATGGCCTTCCCCGGAGCAATGATCTCTTCCTTGAACCAGCGCAACGTATGCGGATGAGTTAATAAATGCCCATCTTTCAACAGTGCTGGGAGTAGATCCAAGGCCATCACCTCGTCTCTTTGCTCGATGCCTTCCAGGAAACGATACGCCATACGGCAAGCTTCATGATCCAGGATCAACTTTTCCAGCGACTGGCAATTCTCGAAATCGAGCATTCCGGCGCCGGACACCACATTGATTCCCGCCAGTGCTGCCAGTAGTATCCCCAACGCCGACTCCATCCCCGCCTGGTAATCCGGCTGCTTGGCATCGGACAATCCCATGTAGGCGTGGGTGGACAATCCCAGCTCTTTTCCTACTGCTGCATAAGCTATGTCAATCATCATGGTTTCGATGGCGCCCATGGGAGTCGTCCCGTAACGCAGATCCATCGCCGCCGGAGATCCTCCCCAGATGACCGGAGCGCCTTCTGAGGCAACTTGCGCCAGAGTTACACCGGATAATGTTTCCGCAGTATGTTGCACGATGGCTCCTGACAGCGTCACTGGTGACGTTGATCCGGTGAGCGGCATGGACACAAATTCCGATGGCAGTCCGGCTTTAGCTGCGTCAATCACCGATTGCGCCGTAAGATCCGACCACATCAAAGGAGGCGAAGGGCAGGCGTCGAAGATAGCTGCGGGTTTCTCCCGTAATGCCGTCGCGCCGCCGCGCACCAGGGTCAGCATTTCCAGCATCACCGCAAAGCTCTCCTTGCGGAATGTGCCCGTCACCACCGGTTTGCGGCCATACTTCAAGGCTATATACAGTCTGAAGGAATCGGCGCACTCGCCCGGCACGTCGCCGCTGATCATGGCCGTGGATTGCAGGTGATAGGCGGGTAGCTGATCCACCAGGCGCACGTACCGAACCAGGTCGGCGGCCACCGGCTTGCGCACTTTGCCGGAGGCCGGGTCGTGCAGAAACAGCGCTGCTGATCCCGGGTCGAAATGGGTGCGGTCGCCATAAAGCAGCACTGGGGACGTGCCGGGTAAATCCCACAGAGTAACTTCTTTAGGTGCGCACTTCACCGCGGCTTCGACGAGATCCCGCGGTAGAGCTATCCGGCCGGAGCCGTCTTTGGGCGTATCCATCGGTTTAGCGCCCTTGTCCAGCAACAAAAGATAGGCCTCTTTATTCTCCACGAAGACGCCGATTTTATTCAGAATCTCGAACGCTTCCGAGATGACTTTCTGCACGAATTCAGAATCTCCCAGAGTTAATTTTGGCCGCATTATTTCTCCTGTATTCTGTGTCCTGTCTCCTGTATTCTCTTTTTCATTTCGAGAATATACCCCCCCTCTGTCCCGCAACAGCCGCCGATGGCTCGCGCCCCCAGCGCCGCAATCTCCGCTATACGGTCTGCGAACTCCTCAGCGTTTTGCGGGTAAAATATCCCCTCCGTCGTTACTTGCGGCGATCCGGCATTAGGCTGGAAAATCATAGGAATACCCTTTATCCCCCCCTTATTAAGGGGGGGTTGGGGGGGATCCAATAGACTCCCCGCCAATTCCAACATCCCTTGCGCTTCCAGAGTGCAGTTAGCTCCGACCAGGAACGCGCCTTCATCATGAAGCGCCTTGAGCGACTCGAGCGCCGGGTTGCCCATTTCAGTGAAGAACCCGCGCTTGGTTTTCTTGAAGGTCAGACTGGCAGCAGCAGGAATCTGTGGAGCGACCAACCGGCAAGCAGCCAGACAGAGGCACGCTTCCCGCAGGTCGTAAAAGGTTTCCAGGAGGAAGAAATCCACCCCTGCCTGCGCCAGAATACACACCTGCTCTCTGTAGATCTCAGACGCTCTTTCCGGGGTTAGCTGACCCAACGGTTGCAGGAATTCCCCTGTCGGCCCCAGATCCGCCGCGACGTATACTCTCTCCCCGGCAACCTTCCGAGCGATCTCCACGGCTTTCCGATTAATTATTTCCAGATGCGCCTCCAGGCCGCATTTGAGTAGCCGCGCGCGGTTAGCTCCGAAAGTCACGGCGGTAAGGGCTTCCGACCCCGCTTGCACATATTCGCGATGCACCGCCTCGACTGCCTCGGAATTATCCAGAATCCATACCTCCGGCGGCAACCCGGCGGGTAATCCCATCTGCATCAGCCGCGAACCCAGCGCGCCGTCCAGCAGCAGGGGCGGCCCTTCTGCAATCCGTTCTATAATCGCTTTTTTTTTCCCCTTAGCAAGGGGGGGCAGGGGGGGATCTGCATTTCTGTTAAGCACGCGACTTCCCCATGAGGCGAAAAGCTTCGTCCACGGCTCTGGCCGCGTCCGGAGCGTACCCATCTGCTCCGATGGACTTGGCCCAGGCGGCATTCACCGGAGCGCCTCCGACCATAACCTTGACGCGATCCCGCAATTCTGACTTTTGTAACCTATCAATGAGGCTCTTCTGCTGAATCATCGTGGTAGTCAACAACGCCGATAGGGCCAGCAGGTCAGCTTTCTGGATGACGGCCTGCTCAAGAAATTTGTCGCTGGGCACGTCGCCACCCAAGTCCACAACCTTGAAGCCGTGTGCCGTCAGTAGCGCGCAGACCAGATTCTTGCCGATTTCGTGGATGTCGCCTTGCACCGTTCCCGCCAACACCGTCCCATGCACGGGGCGGTCTTCGCCGCCTTCGGTCGCAGGGAAGATCACGCCCAGGGCAGCTTTCATCGCACCCGAAGCCATCAACAGTTCCGGCAGAAAGAAGTCGCCTTCTTCGAATAGATCTCCGGCATGACGGATGGCCGCCACGAAAGGCTCTAACGCTTCCAACGGCTTTAACCCGGAATCGAGCGCTTGTTTTGCCAGCGCCACAGCTTGTTCGGCATTTCCTTCCAGGATGGCGCGGCGGATTTTTACTTCTGCACTCTCCAATCTGCAATCTCCAATTATTTCGTAGCCTCACTCGGAAATGAATTTCCGGGCTAAACAGCTTCAGTCCACTGAAGTGGACGTTCTCGGTCGCTGATTATCGGATTTACCTGATTTTTCTCTTTGCGCTTTTGCGTCTTTGCGTGATTTTGTTTTTACTTCTGGCATAATGGACAGTAATACGCGCTCCTCCCTCCCAATACCACCCGCTTGACCGTTTTTCCGCAGATCCGGCAAAGTTCTCCTTCCCGGCTATAAACGCGTAACCTGATCCGAAATCCGCCCGGCTTATCGTCCACGCGGCGGTAATCGGAGATGGTCGTTCCTCCGGCTTTGACAGCCTCTTTCAAGACGGTTTGAATGGACTTGGCCAGCCGCTCAAGTTCCGCTTTGGTGATTTTCCCTGCCTGCCGTGTAGGACGGATACCCGCGCGAAACAGCGCTTCGGCGGCGTAAATATTTCCCACCCCCGCGATCAGGCTCTGATCCAACAGCAGCGTGTGAATGGCCCGGGTGCGGCGCTTGTTTCCCGCCCGGCTCAGCACTAAAGTCGGCAAGGCTTTCGCGTTGAATGCTTTGGAGAGCGGATCAATCCCCAGGCGTTTCAGAACGGGAATGTCGGCGCCTTTAGGGTGAATCTCCAACCGCCCGAAGCGCCTCACGTCCACGTGATCCAAGCGTAAACCGCCTTTAAAATGATACTGTGAACAGAGCCACTTCGGCGGCGGGTCTTTTTCCCCGGCAACAATGAACTTGCCAGTCATACCCAGGTGAGCCAGCAATCGGGAACCATGATCCAGAGTGAATAGGAGGTACTTGCCCTGTCTCTCCACACTGATAAAAGTGCCTCCCGCGAAGAAAGCCGCGAAATCAGTGGCATCGCAGCCGAGATTCTTCAGCAGGTCAGCTCTCAACAGTTCAGCGTGTGTAATGCGGTAGTTCAGAACCTGCGCTCGCAGCTCGCGCACCACTGTTTCGACTTCCGGTAATTCCGGCATAAAATTCACCGCAAAGATGCAGAGAACACAGAGAATTTTCTTTCTCTTGCATCTTATAAATAATATCCCAGACTGAAGAACACCCTATCATCCACCACCCCTGACGGATGCCAATGATACGCCAGATTGATCCGATTGCGGCCATCCGCAGAGGCTATACCCAACCCGCCTGTCAAATATTTTTCACCAGGTCGCTGTGCCCACCCTCCTTGCAGTGAAAACGACCGGCTGAAGGCCAATTCCAAGCCGAATCTAAGGTCGGCCTCCCCGTTCCAGTTTTCCACTTCGCCCCAGTCGTGTATCATGATCTGCGACGCCAGGGTGATCGTTTCGCGATAACTCCAGCCCAGACCTGCCAGCACGCGGTAAGGAAGAAAATGACTGTCCGGCCCGGTCACGCTTTGGAAATTGACACCCGTCAGCCACGGCCCCAAGGGAATCAGGAAACCGGCATCGGCGGTGAACAGATTTCGGCGGTCTTCCTCTCCCCATCTCTCATTCAAATATTTAAACGACAATCCCACGGGAATCCCAATCGGCGTACGATAGACTGCCGTCAGAATCGTCGCCACAGCATTACCCCCAGCAGTATTAGCACCGGGCAACGATTTTAGCCGGTAAATCCCCAATCCGAAGCCCTGGCTGGTGTAGCGGTTGTAATTCAGGTAAGACACCCCCCAATTGCCCGGCCAGTCTAAAGATTCAAACTCGAGGGTCACATCCATGGCCAGACCGTCGTGATGCATCAGTCCCGAGGGGTTCCAGAAGATGGTCGTCGCATCCTTGGGAATGACCACTCCGGCGCCCCCCATCCCCTGAACGCGGGCGCTGAACGGTTCGCCGGCCAACGTCACTCCAACCTGGATCAGGAGAATCGCTAACACTACTGGCATGATCAATTTCATTGCTATAAGTATAAGAAAAATAGCGGAAAATTCCAAGATGAATTATAACCAATATTTCGATTGTATAATCGTATAACGAATGTTATCTTTGGGAAAATTGGCGCAAATGAGTCCGTTCTACCGCTCCATAACCCGGGAGGTCTGATGTGTAAATTCATCCTTCGCCTTGCTCTGGCCTTAATGGTCGTCGTTCTGGGTAGTGGCCTCTCTTCAGGTGTGCCGCGCTACTCCATGAAATTCAACAAACCCTGTAACCAGTGTCATGTCAACCCGAACGGCCACGGAGCGCGGAATATGTTCGGAGCGCAGTTCTACGCCTATAATGAATTGGCCATGACCAAACCTGAAGATCCGAGCAAGATCAATCCCATGATTAGCGATCAAATCCAGATCGGGATGGATTCCCGCGCTATGTTCTATGGGAGTTACTATCCGGATGGGGGTACCGGCGCTAATTCCTTCATGCAGATGCAGGGTGAGTTATACCTGATCTACACCCTGTCGCCTTCCTGGCTATTTTACCTGGACAAGGGATTGGGCGGCGGCCCAAGTGGCGCTGCCGCATTTCAGGTGTTCGGAATGGGAAAGATCCTCCCCTTAAACGGCTATGTGAAGGCTGGCCATTTCACGCCGCCGTACGGCATGCACTTAGCGGATCATAAGGCGTTCGTTCGGGAACGGTTGGGATTTGGGACGTACTGGTTCGAATCGGGCGTGGAAGTGGGGATTCAACCCGGCGATTTCCTAGTAGCGGTGGCAGGGACGAATGGCGCGTCGGGATTTCAGGATAACAACGAAGGCAAGGCGGTTACCGCTCATGCCGAATATCGCCGCTCGTTTTCGGATTTTCACCTCTGGTACGGCGTATCCGGGCGCTTCAATTACCTGGGTAAGGACTTAGAGGATCGTTTGGGTGGAGCTTATGGAGGCCTTGCTTACGGCAATTTGGCTTTTATGGGAGAAATTGATTACCGAGACCAAAAGGTAGGGGCTGCTCAGACCAAGAGCTTGGTCAGTTTTGCGGAACTGTCCTACCTGGCCATGAGAGGACTTACACTGAAGGTTGAACATGACTTCCAGGATTCGGATTTGGATCTGCAATCCGGAGTTGAAAATATGTACGTCCTGGGTGCGGAAGTGGTCCCTACCGGCTTCCTGCAATTAATCCCGAACCTGCGCTTCCACGACCGGTCGCAGGGGACAAACCAAGATTACCTTGAGCTTGAACTACAACTCCACCTCTTCTACTAAGGAGTTCAACATGAAGAATATCTCCTATATAAGCCTCGCCCTGCTGGCGATTCTAAACCTGTATGGTTGCGAAGACATTGGCGATCCCCTTGTAGTAACTCCTCAGATCAGTTATAGCAGCCAAATCCAGCCGATCTTCAACCAGAGCTGTAGTTGTCACTTGGCTACGCCGCCACAAAATAACATGAATCTAAGCAGCTATGCGACTCTCATGGCGGTTCCTCCCGATCCCCAAGCGCCGGATCATGCCCCTGTAGTCATTCCTGGTGAGCCGGACAGCAGTTATCTCTACCGGGAATTGACCGGGGACATTACACCGCGTATGCCTTTCGGAGGCCCCTATCTGACCGACGAACAAATTAATCTCTTTCGCCAATGGATCGAGCAGGGCGCGCTGAACAACTAAACCAATTACGCCTCTTTCATCAATTCCACGATTTCCACAGACGTTTTTGCGCTTAGAAGCTTCCGGCGAAAGCTCCCGGATTTCAGCAGACGGCAGAGTTTGGCCACCAATTTCAGATAATCGTTGATCTGATCGTTAGGCACGCCGAACAAGAAGATGAGACGGGCAGGCTCTTTATCTCCTGCGCCGAAATCCACGCCGGTTCGCAATCGCGCGAAGGCCATGACGATCTCGCTGACTACTCGCGAGCGGGCATGCGGCAAAGCCGCCCCCATTTGCAGACCGGTAGGAATCTCTTGTTCCCGGCGCACCACTTCCTGCTCAAATACGGACAGGTCTGCGACGCCCGGTTGACAGCTCATTCGGGCGATGATATGATGAATGATCTCGTACTTATCCTCTCCCGGAACGTCAAGAAACACGCATTCCGGCTTGAGCAGATCGTATATTTCTTTCACACCAGACTCAGCAACTAAGCTAATTTTACGGCGGTGCCCGAGGTGGACACCATCAACATGGAGTTGCCCTGACCTAAAACTTCGTAGTCCAAGTCCACTCCCACGATAGCGTCGGCACCCAGCGCCCGGGCTCGATCCGTCATCTCCTGCAAGGCGATCTCCTTGGCGCGAATCAGTTCCTGTTCATAGGCCGCCGAACGTCCCCCAACTACGTCGCGAATCGTGGCCATGAAATCTTTGAAAATGTTCGCGCCCATGATGGCTTCGCCGGTTACTATGCCCAGGTAGGTAGAGATTTTGCGCCCTTCGATGCTGGGCGTAGTCGTTACAATCATGGTAATGTCTCCAGAATTGGTGAATTATTATTTTCCCTTGGTCGGTTCCAATCCGCTGTAGATTAACATGGCATGATTAAAGTCCCGCGCCTGATCCAGAAACACCTCCTCCAAGCCGCCCATGGGATTGATCCGCGCCCTCACGAGGGGCAGTAGGAAGGCTTCTTGATTGAAAGCGGCTGCCGCTTGCAGACGCTGAGCTACCTCGCGGCTTAATCCCTCCGGGTTTGATCCGCCATATTTTGAAACGAATTCGTTCATCAATTGCTGATCCCTGGCGACAGTTGCCGGTTGAAGCCGATGGATCAATTGTGCCAGTTTACCGCGCACTACGGCGGAATCGGCGCTCAGGCAGTAAGTCTTTCCTTGAACTTCCTCCAAAACCAATGCTCCCGTTTCGAGCAGGTAGTTACCCAACAGAGGTAGAACCGCATAATCGTACCGGTCCGAAGAAAAATCCGCCAATGAAATCAAATACTGCCGCGCCAGGCTGCGATAGGTTTCGGTATTAGCCTGCACCGGCAGCATCCCCAGCGCCGCCAACTTCAGATCCCCCGCCAACCACCAGATTTGCGCCTGGCGAATGACTTCCCGGATAACTTCTTCAATGGAAACCGCACCGTTCCGGTGGAAGCCGCTGGGAATTACCGGCTCCAACCCCGGCATTTCACCGATAGTTATACGAGTGAAAGCCAAATCAGGCGCGGAGATTACCGCTTCGAGGCTATCGTTCGGATTCATGCAAAAGAGCGATTCCAGATACTTGGCACGAACTTGCGCCCGAACCTTAAGAATATTGGTGAAAATCAGACTCTGTCGGTGGGATTGCGCGTCTGAAGAAGGCGGGTCACGGTAGACGTCAGGGCACAGAGCGCCATTCACACCTGAAGCAGCCAGCAATTGGACGGCTTTGATCCGTGAGGCAGCCTGATAGCTCTCACTTCCACCGGGCAGGGCAGCTCCGAGTTCCGGCCAAGCTTGGACCAAACGAGCGATTTTAACTTGCTGGGCTTCATCTTCCAGAAACAGTAACCCCGTCCACAATCCTTTTTGTCCAAAAGGATCAAGCCGGGTATCCGCAAAACCGAGGATGAAATCAACCGGCGGTGAAGCGGATCTCCTAATAATGGCCGCGCTATCATAGAGGGAAGAAACCCCGGTGCGTAAATACTCCTTCAACAGGTCAGCCGCCGGGACGAGCGGCGCGGGGAAATAAGGACGACCTTTCTCCAAGTTGTCAATCACCCGCCGCAGCGGATCGGCAAACAAGCCCGACGCTAATTCTTCGTCACCTGCGCGCAGCACCTGTTCCGCGATTACGCCGTCACGATGAGTCAACCTCGAGTTGGCGGTATATTTCCCGGAAAACGCTTGAGCTTCGGAAGGCGATGCACCATCGTAAAACCCCGGCGGAAGAATCGTCCAGCGGCCGGCGTTCGAATCCCAGTCGAAGAGAAGTGAATCTTTTGCCGGATTGAATAACGTATCCACGATGAAGGTGCGCATCAAGTTGACTTCGATCAGGCTGCCCAACTTGCCGCCCGAATTGGCTTGCGCCACGAATAGCAGATTGGTCAGACCGCGATCATCGAAGCCGCCCAGAGGTATTTTTCGTCCCGTGCGGACATTATAAAATCCATCGTGAATCTGGAGGTTCTTCAAAAACAGACGGAAGGGCTGCACAGTGCTGGGAATGATGCCATAATCCAGGTTGGCGCCCATCGTTTCCAGGAACCGACAGGCCGCAGCCTGGCCGGGATAAATCTGATCCCGAGAAATCTCCCGTCCGGCCAGAATCGCCTGTGACAGATACCAGGCGGCGGCGCAATCATTCTCCGACAATTGGTCGAAGGCAGGAGTTTCAGCCCGTAGAATGGCTATGTCTCCGACACGCTCCACTATTTCGCCAGGCATCGCCTCCAGGCGGGATTCCTGCTTTGGGCCGCAACCCACCAGTAACAGCGCGCAGAGACTAAAGGCGATCACCCAGGGATTCATCACAGGGGAATCCTTTTTATTTCCAGCCATTCGCTTAATCGGCGATCCAGACAATTCTATTCCCTATTTTCTAAATTAACAGATCCGCGGCAGGAGTTCCCCCGCCGGCATGTCCACGACGCGAGTGCCGCCGATAGTCGTGGTTAAGACCACTCGCCCCATTGGTTTTTCCGCCACCCGACCGATGATCTCGGCGTCCCGGCCCAGCGGATGTCCACGCAGGATTTTTAGCGCATGATCGGCTTCGTCGCTCCGCGTCACGATGACCGCCTTACCCTCGTTCGCCAGATGCAAAGGATCAAAGCCCAACAGCTCGCACACCGACCGCACCGCTGGTTTCACCGGCAGAGCGTCTTCCTCCAGCGTGATTCCGAAGGATTTCCCCTCTACTAGCTCATTTAAGGACGCCGCCAGGCCGCCTCGGGTGGGATCTCGCATCCATTTCACCCCTCGGCAGGCTTTCAGCAGACCGCCCAGCATATCCGCCAGACAGGCGCAGTCACTGGCTAAATCACCCCCGAAACGCAAACCCTCGCGGGCGGTCATTATGGCCGCGGCATGGTCGCCCAAGGTTCCCGAAAGCAAGACGGAGTCGCCGGGGCATGGTTCTTCACCGCACAGGTCAGCGCCCGAAGCGATGATTCCTAATCCGGATGTATTGATGAAAATGCCATCGCCTTTGCCGCGTTGCACCACCTTCGTGTCGCCGGTGACGATGGTAACGCCCGCTTCTGCCGCTGCCTGCGCCAAAGACCCCACCACGCGTTCCAGTTCTGCGGCGGGGAATCCCTCTTCGATAATCATCCCACAGGAAAGATAGAGCGGTCGGGCTCCCATCACGGCCAGATCATTGCAAGTGCCGAACACCGCCAGCCTGCCAATATCCCCGCCGGGGAAGAAGAGCGGGCTGACCACATGCGAATCCGTCGTGAAGGCTACTCGAGCCCCGCCCAGATCGAAAACCGCTGCATCCGCCAATGGAGCCAACATCGGATTATCAAAAACCTGGGCAAATAATGCGGTCAAATCTCGCGACAACCGGCCGCCGCCGCCGTGCGCCAGCTTGATTTCACCAGCAATTTTATCGAATTGTGACACTGACCGCCTGTATCCAACTATCACTTAGGCGAGAAAGTCGGTAGGTTGCGGCTTTCCGCGAAGTCTAAAATATACGAAAATAACCGCTTTAATACAATCAAAATCGCACTCGACTCACAGAGCGTGAAAAAGCCGATCCGGCTCACCGGATCGGCTTTGATCAACAGAATTGATAGCGGGATTTTTCTCATCCCGGCAAAAGCAAAATAAACTGAGCCAAAGATTCCACGTCCCGGCGCAGTTTCAGCAGAGCGGTTTGTGGGTCGTTCAAGGCGTCGCGGCGGGTGCGTACCAGACCCCAGGGTTCCCGCGATCCGGACAGGTAATGGTAATGACTGATGGGCAGGATGCCGGCGGCCTGGCGTAAGGCTCCTCTGTCGAAATTCTGCCCGAAAGCCCGCTTACCGCCTTCCACCGCCTGAGTCCAAAGCTTGTCTGAGGCGTACTCCAGCCCTTCCACCCGCCGGGAAAGCGATTCCGGCCGATTACGTTCCAGAGGCAACACACCGCACAGCGCCTCCCACAATGCGACCGTAGAGGTGCGATTCAAGACTGCCCGCACGATCTCGTCCAGTCGCTGCCGGAAGCTCGCCTCCAGGTAATAGAATTGGGTTGGTTTCAGCGCCATCCCTGCTGCCCTTGTATTTCCGTGTGGTTTTGAATATTCCATCCTCTTCCTCAAGTGATAGTATTTATAATGATACGGGAGAATGATGACGATTGATGAGAATTTGTTCGCAGAAAAGTGAGTACAACGGCCGTCAAGAGCGATCCCCATCATGAATAATTGGATAAGTTTACGCATAAATCATGTAAATGTCAACCCTTATTTGCGGAAATATTACTACCCCAATGTGAGCAGGATCAAGTTCGGCGTCAAAATAAAGTGAAGGCGCCCCTGCTTCAGGAGCGCCTTCTGGGTTTCACTTATCTCCGATTCCTACTTCATCAATATCATCTTGCCGGTAGCCGTTTTCTGGTCTGCCGTCAGAGTGTAGAGATACACGCCCGACGCCAATCCGGAACCATCGAACGTGACCTTATGCTGGCCGGCTTCCCGCCAACCGTTCACCAGTGATGCCACCAACCGCCCGGCAGTGTCGTAAACTTTCAGAGTGACAAAGCTTGCAGCTTGGAGCTTGAAGCTGATAGCTGTGGTGGGGTTGAAGGGGTTGGGGGAAATGGTACATAATGTGTGAGCGGATGGTTGGCTGATGACCGTCATTTCCTCCCCGGAGCATAACCACCCCTCATATTCAGCATTAGAGGCGTCAACTCCAACTTTAGTAAAGGTGAAGGAGGTATCATCCCAAACGTTGGAAGGGTATAATCCGACATAGCCGCGATAGATGTACAAACCAGCCGGAGCGTTGCCCGGCACGGTTTGAACTCGAATGCGAGCGGCGGTGGCGCCCCCAGGCAAGGTCACCCCGACCGGACCCAGCAGCGGCCCGAACAATGTACCGTTGGGTAAGGTGACTTTCGTCCAGATCTGACAGGCGACCGGTATCGTCTCATGATTGGTGACGGAGACGTTGAACATGAATTGACCGCCTATAGCTGGAACGATGATGGGTGGATTCAGGGGTCCCATGGCGATGGAGACGTTGTAAACGGCGCCGCCGAAATGATAATTTCCGGTATGCTGAATATCATGGTGGGGCATGGGCCAGGGTTTCGCGGCGGTGGCAGCCTGGTAAGGCGAAGTCCACAGGTATACGGTACCGGTGGATACGTGATGAGCGATTTCTAAGGTGCCGTTGCCGTCAACGTCGGCAATCGCCGAACAGGTCGGCAGGGTGGCTCCATTTTCGGTGAAAGGGAAATCAGGATGCAACTGGCCGTTGCCGCGATAACTAAAATACGGCCCGGGATTATTATTGGTGCCGAAGGTGACTTCCATCTGACCGTCGCCGTCAATGTCAGCCATGGCCAGTGCAGCCTCGCAATTGTAGTAGCCGAACATCACCGGCCAGCCGCCTACCGGAGTCCCGTCGGTATTGAAAGCATAGACTAATCCGGAATTGCACAGCAGAGCAATCTCCACCTGACTGTCCCCGTCCAGGTCGCCAATGGCCGGAGTCGAATAAGTCCAACCCGCGATGTTCTGCGGGAAACCAGGCAGCATGGCGCCATTGCCTCGCAATCCGAATAGCCAACTGGGGCTGCCGTGGCTGGCACAGAAGATCTCCACACTGCCGTCGTTGTCTATGTCCACCAGGGAAGGCGCAGAATACGAGAAGCCGCCATTGGGGATCGTATATGGCCACCCGGTGCATACAGTCCCATCCAGATTAAATGCATTCAGCGCCGACCACCCCTCGACGATAATCTCCATCTGGCCGTCGCCATCAATGTCGCCGCAGGAAGAGGCCGAACAGGCTCCGTACTGCGAGCTGGTGAAATTCACCGGAAATCCCGGCCAATTCGTCCCATTGCCCTGCCAGACGTAAACGCGATCCGCACCGACGAACACTTCACAATCGCCATCATTGTCGAAATCATACAGACCGACTGAATTGATGCCCATGCCGTGGAAGGTCTGTTGCGGCCAGCCGGTCACCAGCGTGCCGTTAGCGTGGAATGCGTACACTTCGCCGGAGGTGCCGGAAAGTCCGATACTGGTGCAGATCAGGATCTCCAGATCGCCATCACCGTCAATGTCCCCGGCGGCGGGAGACGATTGGATGCGGCCGCTGCCGCATTGCACTGGGAATCCGCTTACCGCCGTACCGGTATGATGCCAACCGTAGAGCATCCCATTGGTGGATCCGGCGAAGATTTCCAGGTCGCCGTTGCCGTCAACATCCACCTGGATGGGGCCCTCGGTTGGCGCAAACGTGCCGTAGAGGCTCATTTGCAGTGGCCAACCGCCGGGCATCATTGGCCAATCGTCGGCGGGAGGTGGATTTACCGGGATTTCCGGTCCTGTTGAAGTGAATTCGCACCCCGCCATATCGGGAGTGGCCTCGGCAATTGTGGTAAATGACAGGATAGAAAACAGTAGTGCGAACAAAGCGGGTGCAACGTAGATCGTTTTCATGGTTGACCTCACTATTTAAGGGGGGATTAGGGAAATTCTTTGTGAATTACAATATAATACAGAAAAGTCGAAAGAACAAGAAATATTAGCGAGGAGAATAATTTATCCCTGAAGGATTGCGATTCCCTCATACAGCTTTAAATAAGAAAAAAATTTAATAAAAAGTACTTGACTCAAGCGGATCTTTTTCGTATAATATAGGGTTAGTTTATTAAACAAACGACTTAGTAAACCGGACTTTATGCAGCTATGAAAATCGGCGAGAAGTTAAAGAACTTGCGGCTGGCCTCCGACCTGACCCAGGAAGAACTCGCCGAACGCGCCGGATTGACCAAGGGCTTTATTTCCCAGATCGAACACGATCTGACCTCCATTTCCCTGGAAAGCCTGGAACATATCCTGACGGCGTTAGACACCACCCTGGGCGCCTTTTTCAATGAAACGATCGGCGAACGGGTCATCCACCCGCCCGCGCATCGCACCGCCATCATCAAGGCAGGCGTGAAGAGCTTTCAGTTGCTGGTGCCCGGTGCCACCAATCGGGAGATGGAACCCGCGCTGTTGTCCCTGGCGCCGGGTCAGGCCACGGAGGAATCGGAACCCTATCCGGGCGAAGAATTTGGCTTCGTGCTGAAAGGCCACATTTCCCTGCATTTGGGTGCGCAGGTATTCAAAGCGAAAAAAGGGGACAGTTTTTATTTCAGCGCCGATAGGCACTATAAACTTCAAAATACAGGTAAAGGCGAGGCCGTCGTTTTGTGGGTGACCTGCCCGCCATACTTTTAACTGGATTCCAGCTTTCGCTGGAATGACATCCACGCAGTTCAGCAACTGAGAAGGAGGTAGCAATTTGAACGCTCTGGGGCGTCAGATTCTGGTGGAATTTTACCACTGCAATCCGCAGGTCTTGAACGACCGGGAGGGGATCGCTTCTGCTATGGGCGAAGCGGCCCGTCTCTCTGGGGCAACCGTGGTGGAAGAGGTTTTTCATCTCTTCAATCCCCACGGTATCAGTGGAGTGGTGGTGATCGCGGAATCGCACCTCTCCATCCACACCTGGCCGGAATACGGCTACGCCGCCGTGGATCTGTTCACCTGCGGCGACGAGATCAAGCCGGAAAAAGCCTTCGAGCATCTCCGGAAATTACTGGAAGCCGAATCGGTTTCCGTCATGGAAATGAAACGCGGCATCCTGGAACCGGGCAAACAACCTCTGCGGCACAAACCTGAAGTTCTGAGCGGGAACACGGATAAGGTTCCATTCCGCGAGGAAGCTGCGTGATTTCCACCGTTCCTAAAAGCTTCTTTATCGTGGCGGGGACAGGCGAGGGTTATACGCCCTTGAACGCCTTCGATGCGGCCCTGGGCGCCGCCGGAGTGGGCGATCTGAACCTGATCAAAGTCTCCAGCATCGTGCCGCCGCATTGCCTTCGTATCGAACCCCGACCTATCGCCGCCGGGACGCTGACGGCGACCGCCTTCGCTGAAATCACCAGCACCATGCACGGCGAAATCATCGCCGCAG
>JAGVQJ010000036.1 GCA_020051775.1 Calditrichota bacterium
AAAAATTATCTTTATGAATAATTTATTGGAATTATCGATTAATAATGTATCAACCAAAATAGACTTATCAGGAAAACATGTCATCTTGGCAGGCAAGATTCGCCTTCAAGCTTATAATTGCTGGGGATTAGTTAGGTACTTGAAATTTAAGTTATTGAGAAATCCTGTAGGTTGAAAAGCCAGAAGGAAAAAACAGCTATTATCCCGATATCCACGAAAGCATGGTTGACTCTAAAAAACCCCTCACCTCTTGCCCATGGCCCCGCGACAACCCCCTCATGATCGCCTACCACGACGCCGAGTGGGGGGTGCCTCTTCACGACGACCGGAAACTCTTCGAGTTCATGCTGCTGGATGCGTTCCAGGCGGGACTAAGCTGGGAAATCATCCTGAAGAAGCGCGAGAACTTCCGCCGGGCCATGCACGATTTCGATCCGGGGAAGATCGCCAGGTATACGCAAAAAGACCTGGATCGCCTGCTGACGGACGAGGGGATCATCCGCAACCGGCTCAAGCTTCAGGCAGCCATAACGAACGCGCAGAGATTTCTGGAATTGCAGATGGAGTTCGGCTCATTTGACTGGTACATCTGGCAATTCGTCGGTGGAACACCCATAGTGAATAAATGGAAGTCGCTCGCGCAGATTCCCGCCAAGACGAAGGAGTCCGACGCCATGAGCGCCGACTTGAAAAAGCGCGGTTTCAAGTTCGTCGGTTCCACGATTTGCTACGCCTTCATGCAGGCCGCAGGGATGGTGAATGACCATGTGGTGGGATGCCATCGGTACCGTGAAATAAATGCGATGAAGCGGTAGAGCGGCAGGTTGCTGCCGACCTGACTTACCTCTGCCATTGCGGTAGATAATTGATTGCTTAGTGTTATTAATGGACCAATCCATCCTACTGTGGACGGGTTTCAACCTATTTGTCCTGATCATGCTGGCCTTGGACCTGGGCGTCTTCAACCGCAAGGTGCACGTGGTCACCATCAAGGAAGCTCTGATCTGGACGGGGGTGTGGATCGCCCTGGCGCTGGTCTTCAACCTGGGAATCTGGCGCTGGATGGGCGGCGGCCCAGCGTTGGAATACTTGACGGGTTACCTGATCGAGAAATCACTCTCGGTTGACAACATCTTCGTATTCATTCTGGTATTCAACTACTTTCGGGTGCCGGCCACCTACCAGCACAAGGTGCTCTTTTGGGGCATCCTGGGAGCTCTGGTGATGCGTGCCATCTTCATATTCGCCGGTGTGGCGCTGATTGAGAAGTTCCACTGGATCATCTACGTCTTTGGCGGCTTCCTGGTGTTCACCGGCATCCGCCTCTGGTTGGAGAAGGGTAAGGAGATCCATCCTGAGAAGAATCCGCTACTGAAAGCCCTTCGCCGCTTGGTGCCGGTGACAGAAGGCTATGAGGGATCTAAGTTCTGGGTGCGGCGCGACAGCCGGATCTGGGCCACTCCTCTGATGCTGGTGCTGCTGGTCATAGAAACTACAGACCTTGTCTTTGCAGTGGACAGCATACCCGCCATTCTGGCCATCACTCGCAACGAGTTCATTGTCTATACTTCCAATGTATTCGCCATTTTAGGCCTGCGTTCTCTCTACTTCGCTTTGGCCGGAGCTATGCGGCTGTTCCACTATCTACACTACGGTCTGGCTGCCATCCTGGTGCTGGTGGGCATGAAGATGTTGATATCGGACCTCTGGCATGTCCCCGTGGTATTGGCGTTGGGCCTGGTGCTGCTGATCCTATCAGGATCTATCACTGCTTCGCTGATTTGGCCGTTGCCGAAAGATGTCCAACCGCAAGTGAAGGCAGAGGACAAGGCGGATCAGAAATAATAAAGGCGAAGCCAAAAGCACGGCAGCCTGCTGCCGCTCTACCGATAAACACTAGCCACTAATATGTCCGACTTCCTCCATACCACACTCGGTTCCACCGGCCTGAAAGTTCACCGCCTGGGCTTGTCCGCCACGTACTGGCCGGGCAAGAAAACAATCCATGCCGCTCTGGATGCCGGGATTAACTACTTCTTCTGCTTCGGCATTGACAAGCAGATGTTGAAGGTACTCCGCGACTTATCCCCCAGCGACCGCCAGCGGATCGTCATCGCTTCTGGAGCGGGAACCTTTCTGCTCTACTATCAGAATTTAAAGAAGTCTCTTGAAAAACGCCTGCGCCAGTTGAGTACTGATTATCTGGACGTATTTCTCTTCCTGGGCGTCACTAAGGAGAAATACTTTCCTGAAAAAGCGCGCGAAGAACTGCAACGCCTGAAGGAAGACGGCAAGGTGCGCTTCACCGGTATGTCCACGCACGACCGCCCCTTTGCCGGAAGGATGGCAGCCAAAGGCGCACTGGACGTTATTATGATGCGGTACAACGCTGCTCACCGGGGCGCTGAGCAGGATATCTTTCCCCATCTGGCTGCGCACAATCCCGGGATCGTTAATTTCACAGCCACGCGCTGGCGCTACCTGATCCGGCGGCAGAAGAGCTGGCCCAAAGACCGCCCCATCCCCACACCCGGACAATGCTACCGTTTCGTGCTGTCCAATCCTCACGTCCATGTCTGCATGACAGCGCCATCGAATGGGCGGCAGTTGCAAGAGAATCTGGCGTCGTTGAGTCAGGGGCCGCTGTCAGAGGAGGAGATAACGCTGATGCACGAGTATGGCGCCATCGTGCATGAGAAGACGAAGCGGATGCCTTTAGGATAGATATTAAAATTGTCAGAATCGCCGATTAAACGGATGAAACAGATTTAACGGAATAGTTACTCTGCGTTCTCTGTGTCTCTGTGGTGTGATAAGAAAGAGCCAACGACTATGATCCGACCATCTTGGGACGACTACTTCATGCAGATCACTCACCTGGTGGCGACACGCGGCACCTGTTTACGCCGCAAGGTCGGAGCCATCCTGGTGAAGGACAAGCGCATCCTCTCTACCGGTTACAACGGTCCCCCTTCTGGCCTGCCGCACTGTGACGAACTGGGCGGCTGCCTGCGCAACCGGCTGAACATCCCCTCCGGCCAGCGGCACGAACTTTCACGCGCGCTGCATGCCGAACAAAACGCCATCATTCAGGCGGCCATTCACGGCTTTTCGGTACAAGGAGCGGTGCTCTATTCCACTACGCAACCCTGCTCGATTTGCACCAAGGAACTGGTGCAGGCGGGCGTGCGCGAGTTCATTATCGCCGAAGGTTACCCCGACGAAATGGCTTTGGAAATCATGAACCTGGCCGGAGTGGTCGTGCGGCATGTGCCGTTCACCCTGCCCACCATGCCCCCGTTTGGCCCCGCGGAGCCGACTCCATGAGGTGCCCGCACTGCGATAAACTGGGCGCGCGCGTCCTGGACAGCCGCCCCCTGCGTCACGGAAAGGCCATCCGTCGGCGCCGTGAATGTGAACATTGCGGCTGGCGTTACACTACCTACGAACAAGTCGAGGAACGCCTGCCGGTCGTGGTCAAACACGACGGCCGCCGCGAAGCCTTCGACCGTGCCAAGCTGCTGCGCGGTCTGGAACTGGCCTGCACCAAGCTGCCCATCCCGCGCTCGCACTTAGAAGAGATCTGCGACGAGATCGAAACCGCCATTTCCGATTTGGGCGTAGAAGAAGTCACCAGCCGCCAGATCGGCGAATCGGTCATGGATCGCTTGCGCCGCTTGAATTCGGTAGCTTACGTGCGCTTTGCCAGCGTGTATCGCCGCTTCGAGGACGCCGGACAGTTTAGGGAAGAGGTGGAGAGGTTGGGGTAGGATTTGGGGCTATGGTCTGGGGGCTAGGGACTAGTGAAATGTGGGCGCGATAATTCGCGGCCTAATCGAGCGAAAATTCGCGGAATAGGCGAAAAGTCGCGAGCCACGGACTGATTTATTCATCCCCCCGTCCCCCCTTGACAATGGGGGTGATTCACGGGTCAATGGAGGATGAACATCCCTTAGAGGGATGAATTTCAGTACCCCCCAGCGAAGGCCTGGTGCCCCACAGCTCAGCTGTGGGTTCATCATTAAACAGATCCCCCCGCCCTCCTTCTGCCTCGGAGTACCCAGGTGGGAAATAAGGGGGGGATTGTTCGATCCGACAACTGATGGATCGATTGCATGAGGGGGAGGGGCGTTCTTTTCCGGGAGTATTCCCGTGCGGACCGCTACGCGGAAAACCCCCGGCTATTCACGTTCGACTCCTTCGGAGTCGGTTTAAATCAGCGAAATCCGTTTAATCCGCGGAAATCTGTGATTCAGACAAGAGTAATACTGAACTTCTGTCGGAGTCAGGCCCCGTAGGGGCGACTACGCCGGGCGATCTCGACTACGGGTCATGCTTCGTCGCTTCGCGCCAGAAGCATGCCACCCCCTCGACAACCTTACCAACCACCAACCACCAAAAAGAGCGACCCTTTCGGATCGCCCTTTTTTCGCAGCTCGTAGCTCGAAGCTATTTAACTAATATCATCTTCCCTGTGGCCGTTAACTTCCCCGCCTCGAGGCGATAGAGGTAAATCCCCGAGGGCTGATTCGATCCATCGAACGTCACTTCGTGTGTCCCAGCCTCTCGCCAGCCATCCACTAATTTCGCTACTATCCTCCCGGCAGTATCATACACTCGTAAACTGACCTGACTTGCGGCTTGCAGCTTGAAGCTGATCGCTGTAGAGGGATTGAATGGATTGGGAGATAACGAAGTTATGAGTGATGAATTATGAGTTATGAGTAGTGGTTCGGCTTCGTTGAATTCCTCCCCAGTATTCGTCCATTCGCTGAATCCAGAATCCTGAATCCCGTTTCCCGCCTTGGTGAAAACGAAGGCTCCGCTGCTCCATTTTGTGTTAACGTTCGCACCTGCGAAGGTGACGTAATTATATACTCCGCCCGGCGCAGAGGCAGGGACAGTTTGCGTACGCACGCGGGAGATACTGGATCCGCCCGGCAGAGTAATCCCGGTAGGCCCTGTCACCGGGCCATACTCGGATCCATCAGGCAGAATAACCATATTCCACGCTTGGAATGTCGCCGCCGTGGCATCATGATTGGTGATCTGCACGCTGTAGCTGAAGGACCCACCGCTGGAGGGAATACTGATGGGCGGGTTCTGCGGAGTCAGCATCACGGTCACATTGGGGTGACCCGAAACATGCAAGTCCTCATATATCCAACTCGGTGTGGCGTACCAGCCGTAATATTCCGTCCCCATCCACAAGATTTCGTCGTAACTGTTTAGATTGGCATCCATGGACTTCACGCCTACGCGAATCGAAGGCGCCGATGTGAGTAACTGCTCTTCGGCATAAGCCTGCCCATTCCAACCATAGGCGCGCAAGACGTTCAATCCCCTCATAGCGAATTCATCGCGTCCATCATTGTCGAAATCTCCGGTGGCGCCGTAGGTCCCGCCATAAGATCCATCCTGGAAGGAGACTTGACCTTGCAGTGTGAAACTGCCATTTTCGGCTTCGTAGATCAAGGCAGTCCAACCATTTTGTGAACCCGATCCGAGACAGACAATTTCGGAAAGACCATTGCCACCCATGTCCTCGGCGGCGAGACACTGGAACATATTCGGCACTTGCGTAGCCTGATAATAAACCTGCACCAGTGAATCGTTACCCGCCGACTCGTAGACCCAGAAGTCGCCGCCGATGTTGGTCACAGCGATTTCCATCAGGCCGTCGCCGTCGAAATCATCAATGGCGTGCGTGCCCAGCGGCGAACCGGGTAATTGGACCTCGAATACCTGTTGAAACTGATTGTTGCCGGTATTCTCATAGACGGTAAGATGATTGTCCGATCCCAGGGAATTGCGCGAATGGATAATTTCCCTCAGGCCGTCTTGATCCAAATCAGCGATGGAGGTAGCACCCAGAACGTTGGGGATCTGAGGCGATTGCCAAACCATTTGCGTGGCAAATTGCCCGATTGAGGGTGATTCCCACACCTGAATAGTATAGGCAATTTGTCCCACGACCTCGTTCAAACCGTCTCCATCGGCGTCGCCGCACACCTGGGGATAGAGCAGCGCACCGGTTTGCCAAACCTGGTAAAAGCCGTTGAATCCGTTGGTCTCAAACGTGCGCGTGGTGTAACCACCTGTGGCGTTGGCCAGGATCGTGATCTCCATCAGGCTGTCGCCATCGGCGTCACCGAACGCCATCTCATAGTTGCCCGCTGTTATCGTCGAACCGATGGCTTTCAGATTCACCACGTCCGTGGGCGGTGCGATCCAGGACTGGCCCGGGATGATAAAGGCACGCGCATCATTAGGTTGAACCGGAAAACCCAGCGGATCCAGGATGGGGAGGGGCCAGGTGTCCGTCGCGTCGGGCGAGGCCTGGGCTGTCGCCAACTGGCACAATCCCACTGCGACAAACGCGGCAAGCTTTAAGAGAGTGGATAGCTTCATACCAAACTCCTTTCAATGATGCGCCAGGCCTCACTCCTGCGAAGTAAGGTTGGACGCCACACTTGGCTCTGCAGAACGCCCTTTTACTTTTTTTGCCTTGCAGCTTTTAGCTTGAGGCTTCCTGCTATTTTATCATTAACAGTTTCCCCATGACGTCGTTCTCTTTGATGATTTCCGGTTTGGAATCCACCAGGCCTAAGATGCGGTCGGGCAGGTACTTCTTGTTGACGATCACCATGATGACGTACTCGTCGAACCAATTGTCGTACATGGCCCAGTAACCGCCATCGCCTACATCGGTCCCCCAACTGTTCTCCACTTTCCATTTCAACGGTGTATCGTCTACCACGTCCACACCCACGAAGGCCATCGCGTGGTTGGTTTCTACGTTGCGATACAGCAAGTGCTCCGCCTTAGTGAACCGCGATTTCGTGCCGTAAATATCGTCATACTTGTACAATTCGGAGTTCAGGATGCCAGTCTTATTATCCCGTTGAGGACCGATGTCCGCGCCGAACCATACTCCCTCATCGTTCAGGACCGACTGCAGCGCCGCCTTTTTCAGATCCACGATGCTGACGTTCAGGAATTCACTATCCTTTTCGCCCCACATGTTGCGGCTGTTCTCCATAACGAAGCGTTTGTTCAAGTCGCGCGCGGGCACGTTGCCCAAGACCACATACTCCTCCATCTTGGCTTTGACGTACTCTTCCGCAAATTGTAGAGGGGTATAAGTCTTCACCAGGCTGACTTTATCCTTGGCCAGATCTTTCAGTGCCTGGGTCTGAGCGAAATCCTTACTGTCGTTCCGGGATATGTTATCCATGATTTTAACCAATTCGTCCATCTTCCGTTCTTCATCCACTTTCGATTTGTAGCGGAAGGTGAACTGCGTAGGCGGTACCCCCAAGTGGAAAGTCAGGATGTGGTAGATCTCCTTCAACAGCTCTTCTTTACGCGCGCGCAACTTTTCCACAGAAGCGCCCTTCTTATCCATGTCACGCAATTCGGCGGCGTCTTCCCGCAGTTTCTGGGTCAAAACATTATCCATTACCCCGGAATTTTCAGTGTGCTTAGTCTCGGGCATGGCACTCATCGGCACCACACCGTACTTCCTCACCAGATTGGAGAAGTATTCCCACCAACCGCCGTCGCCCACCGGATCAGTCAGGATGCGCTGAAAATTTTCGTCGCGCACGTCCATTTTGCGCCGCTTAATGACTTCTTCCAGGAAAGTATTGGACTTCTCGATTTTATCCCAGAAGAAGAGATAGTTTTGGGAAAACTCGAAGCTCTCATCCTCGATTTTCTCGATGACCGCCGGACGCAAAATATTCAAGCCGGCGTACATCCAGCAACGTCCCGACCCTTTCTGGTCGGTGATCTTCCCGGTTTTGATTTCGTGTGAAAAGTAGGGATTGTGATCCCGTAAAACCGAAGAGTTGACTGCAATTTGGCGTAGTTCGTTCTTCTGCACCGCGTCCATCAGACGCTGCTCGTGGGCGTCCGGAGAGAAGCTCTTCTGCAGTTGGGCAATGTAAGCGCTATCCAGCGCACCAGGTTGAGTGGAAGGATGGGGATCTGCCGCCAGGCATAAGCTGGTTACCAAAAGGATCGGCAGTTGCATGGTGGTTAAAGTCTTCATCATCGAATCCCTTAGCTAAGATATATTGTTGCATATTAGACTATCGGCAGGGCTATTTTGTTGCCCGTGTAATTGGACGGGAGGACTTTATATAATGGCCAGAACTTTTCCTACTTTTTCAAACGCTGCCAACGCTCGATCCAGATCTTCGACCTCGTGCGCTGCTGATATCTGCACACGAATGCGCGCCTGGCCTTTGGGCACAACGGGATAGGAGAAAGCGATGACATAGATACCTTCCGCCAATAGGCGCGTAGCCATGTCCACCGCTGGTTTGGCTTCATGCAACATGATCGGTACAATGGGATGAATCCCCGGTTTTATGGCAAATCCTCGTTTTTTCATCCCTTCCCTGAAGTACTGGGTGTTTCTGCTCAGTTTGTCTCTAAGGTCGGTGGATTCCTCGAGCAGATCTAACACCGAAAAGGTAGCGCCCACAATGACCGGAGCCAGCGAATTTGAAAACAGATAGGGGCGGCTGCGTTGGCGTAGAGTATCAATCATCTCCTGGCGACCGGCGGTGGCTCCTCCCAATGCGCCTCCCAGCGCCTTTCCGAAAGTGGTGGTGACCAGATCCACCCGGCCTTCAACTCCGCAGTGTTCGGGTGTGCCCCGACCGGTAGCGCCAACGAACCCGGTGGCATGTGAATCGTCCACCATGACCAGAGCATCATACTTTTCGGCCAGGTCGCAGATGCTTTTAAGATCGGCGATGTCGCCGTCCATGGAAAAGACGCCGTCGGTGACGATCATGCGGAAGATGCAAGATGATGACTCCTTGAGCTTTGCCTCCAAATCCTCCATATCGCCATGCTTGAATATCTGGCGACCGGCTTTGGACAGCCGCACGCCGTCAATGATTGAAGCATGATTTAGGGCATCGGTCAAGATGCAGCAATCCTCGGTCATGAAGGGTTCGAATACTCCGCCATTGGCGTCGAAACAGGCAGCGTAGAGAATGGCATCATCCAGACGTAAAAAATTGGCCAACTTCCGCTCCAACTCTTTATGAATTTCCTGGGTGCCGCAGATGAACCGCACCGAAGAAGTCCCATACCCCCATTGATCCAGCGCTTGATGAGCCGCAGCGATCACCACCGGATGCGATGACAGACCCAGGTAATTGTTGGCGCAGAAGTTCAACAATTCGCGCCCGTTGACTTTGATCCGTGCGCTTTGCGGGGATTGTATGATGCGTTCTTCTTTGAACAGTCCTGTAGACCGGAAATGGGCCAGCTCAGCGGAAAGTAGCGCTTTGAGTTTCGTGTACATTTCAAGATATTACATAATGTAGGCAATTAGGGAGTAGATTCGCCCTTATAGCACAATTTAGGGTGAAAAAAGCTGGAAATCAAGGGTTTGTTGGAGGTTTGTGGAGAAGGACGGCGTGGCTTCGAGGGATAATTAGTTGAGTGGCGATCGTCAGGCCTGCTGCCTGGGCTGCCTTCACCGTCACTTCGAAGGCAGAGGCCTTGACATGGCCGGTGGGTTCAGCCAGCAAGAGGACCCCGCCCGGTTTCAGGACGGAAGCAAGTTCTGCGAACAGTTGCAAAGCGTCCGGCATTTCGTGGACTACCGCGAAGAGCAGCACGAAGTTCACATGGCCCGACAAGTCGCGAATACCCAGAGATTCTTGTGTGCACAGCCGGGTTTCGATCCGGCCCCCAAGTCCCGCCTTGCAAGCGCGTCTATCCAGTACGGTGAGCATCTTTTCCTGCATATCTACCGCGAAGACCTTGCCCTTCGGCCCAACCAGACGCGCCAACGGCAGCGTGAAAAATCCCATGGCGCTGCCTATATCCAGCGCTGTCATTCCCTCTTGGACGTAGGTCTTAAGGATCGCAGTGGGGTTCTGAATCAGTTTGCGCAACGGGCTGGCGAGCAGATAACCCACCCAGGGTGGACAAACGTGTTGGGGCATGGTCGTCTCCATTTAAAAGCCCCATTGCTGGGGCTTCATGGATTTAAAATTACGCCGGGAAGAGTGCTGCATTATCCGTAAAGATCAAGTATTCTTTTATGCACTCCCCTTCCAGAGTCAAGACGTTACAGAAAGGGACGGTGAGTGTGCTGGAATCCTGTCGTGTGTACGTTGCCAGACCGTGGTAAATCACCACTTTCGGCAAAGTCCAGGTCTGAAGTACTTCATGATCCAAGGCTTTGAGAGCGCTGAAGAATCCGCCGACGTATGCGCCTATAGCGACTTTGCCATTGATCGGTTCCGCATTCCCGAAGCGGAATACGGCATCCTCGGCGAGAAACTTCAGGAAGGCATCCGTATCACGACGATCAATGCTTTGCATCAACTTGTTGACCCATTCTTGTCCTACCACCTCTCATACCTCACTTTCCATTAATAATCCACCGAAATCCAAGACATTCGGGTCTCCACCTCGCGAGAACTGTTAGGTATAAGTACGAGCATATACTATTTTCGGTTCCAAATGAAAGAGGCAAGGAAGAGGTTATTGGATAGGATTTAAAGAGATGACAGCCGAATCTTTGGAGGGAACACCTCATCCGGAAAGGGTAACCGTCTTCGGCCATTTCTGAATGATCTGGAGGATTTCACGCACGTAGGCGCATTCACAATCCACGGAACAGGGGCGCATATCGTCCTTATAAAGGCAATATTTCGGGCAGTCTTCAGTACCGGTAGCGCGTTTTGAGGCAATCGGTCCATGGTATAAATTCTGAAAATGCCTGACTTGCATAGATAATGTGGTTCCACAGCTATGATTGAATAAAAAAAGTCCAAATTTCAGGTCAATGAAGTTGGTTTGGTATCCAATAACGGAAATCTCAGGATCGGTCAGCAAGGATTTCTGGTCAGGCCAGGAAGAATTGCACACAGCGCAATTTAAAAAGCCCTCAGCGAGTTTGGCATTTATCGCCACCGATTGTACCGGTTCGATCGCTTCCATGAAGCTCCTTATGTTCCAGCTAATCCTCTGAGTCAACCAAATTCATTAAATTACTTTTCCTTAAAAATACCACTAAATTGTTAATCCAGCAGCCTTAGTAATTTAACCGATTTTAATAAGGAAAGCAAATAATTACATGAAACTCATAACCACAAAGATAAAAATCCCCCCTCTACCGGCAGGATTTGCACCTTTAGAAACGGATTATTTGGGGGTTAGCTGTGCTTCGGCCAATCCCTTAGAATCGGAATAATCTCCCTCACCCAGGCGCATTCGCATTCCAAGGGACATGGGCGTACCTCGTCCTCATAAAGGCAATATCCAGGACAGTCAGCCGCGGCCGTCAAAGCCTCGTTAAAAATCGGGCCGGAGTAAAGATCCTGTACTTCCTGAACCTTTATGGCGACCGTTGTTTTACAGGTGTGGTTGAAAAGAAACAGTCCCGCCTCTGGACGCTTGAAGTTGGTTTGGTATCCTACATAATCGAGTAACGGATCACTCAAAAATGCTGTTCGGTCAGTCCAAATTTCGCCGCACATCGGGCATTGCTTGAATACCTTAAGGAAAACTTCAGGCATAGTTTCCATCATGTCTCCCAATATGGTTATTAAGAATTACGGTAAAATATCACGGGATGGGAGGGTATTTCAGGATTATTTGAATGGGAAAGCGATAGAAGGTTGTGGATGAATTGGATTTGCCCGACCCTGCAGGATTGGCAGGGTCGGGCGGGGGTTGGATTATTTCAACAATACCAATTTTTGGAGGCGGCAAGTTTGATCTCCCAACAGACGAGCGAAATACACACCACTGGAGAGGGACGAGCCATTGAAGGGGATGGCATAGGAACCGGCTGTCAGTTTCCCCTGATGCAGCCGAGCTACTTCTCGTCCCGTTAAATCCACGATAGTCAAAGCTATTTCCATCGTGTGCGGCACCGCGAAGGATAATGTCGTCGTGGGGTTGAAAGGATTGGGACAAGGTGAATCCAGTATAAGCGTACTCGGTAGGGCGCTTTCAGCCGGTCTTGGTATCACCCCGGAAACGACATTTGTCGTTCGGAAAAAACACCCTGTGGTGAAGTTGGGATTGGTTTCATTTTGGTCAGATTCTATCCAGAGAATGGTTCCTATGCCGGGAACGTACCATTGGTAATTCCAATAAGTGAACACATAAGGAGGTGTACCACTGATAGTTATTTGATAAGTTCTGAATCCTTTAACTCTTAGACAGGAGTAAATTCCCATCTGATCTGTGACAGTTCCCCAAGCATCTACGGTGTAAACGGTCGAATCACATACTGTCCATTGATATTCATTGATATAAGTTACTACCGAAGTCCATTGATCAAGGTAATCTATAGGGAATACCAACTGAGGCATTGAATTCTGGATAGTGTAAATAATCGGGGTTGGAAGCTCATCTTTTATTATGCCGCACATCACCAGGTGGGTGGCATCAAGAGTATAGTAAGTATATTCGTGTCTGGCATCGGAGGAATCGTAATGATGTGAACAGCGGTTCGCCTGAGGGAAAGTAGTAGGGAACGGCGTGGTTAACGGGTCCATCCAGTCGAAATCATGATGATCAGTAGCCGTCATGGCGGTAAAATCCCAGGTGCCATTTGGACCGGAGGTCCCTAAGTTTACAGGCACAAGCGCTCCGTCGTTATTCATTGTCGTGACTTGAGTGCCGGGATTTGTGGGAATATCATCCCACTGGAAAGTGATCTGTGACCAGGCCGATGTAGAGCTTATAATTGCCGCCACGACCAGCGCGTAAAACATGCCTTTCATGAGTCCTCCGTGATATTGATTGAAAGCGGGTGGTGAGTTAGTGCCGAAGCAAGATCAAGCTGCCTGTTCTCGGAGATAAGCCTCAGCATAATCCTTATGAAGGTTCTATATCGGCCAAAATAACCTCATGATGGCGAAAAGTCAAGAGATTTCTTCGGTTATTATAGGAAGAAAGGTGACCATAGGTGGGTCCGGCAGCAAATGCAACAAGGGGCTGATCACCCCTTGTTGCATAACATTTAAGCAGGAAAAGTTCTAATTGAGTTCACCTTTTTCCGCCGCCTTTTTCATCTTTTCGTTGGCGAAGATGGCAATCTCAACGCGACGGTTTTGCTGGCGACCAATTTCCGTATCATTGTCGGCGACGGGGTTCGTTTCCCCGAGACCAAGCGTTGACAGTCTGGCCGGTTCTACGCCTAAAGCCTTATGATAATCGGCTACAGCCTGTGCCCGGCGTTCCGACAACTTCTGGTTATGCTCGTCTGTGCCGGTGTTGTCGGTGTCGCCTTCGATCAAGATGTTGGTATCCGGATATTTGTTCAGCACGGTGGCCAGTTGTTCGATATTGGATTTAGCTGCAGGTTGCAGGGTGGAGGAATTGACGGCGAAAAGTATCCCCGAGTCGAAAGTAATCTTAATCCCTTCGCCGACACGTTCGATTTTTGCGTTTTTCAGGTCTTCCCGCATCTCCGCTGCCTGTTTATCCATGTGATGGCCGATCAAGGCTCCCGCTGTTCCTCCGATGGCTGCGCCGATGATGGCTCCCGCAGCGGTATTGCCAAATTGATTGCCGATGATTCCGCCGATGACGGCTCCGCCACCCGCACCGATGGCGCCGCCCTGCAAGGCCTTACTGGCGCCGCAGCCGATCAAGGCGGCGGTGGAAATAATCAAAACCACGACAATGATCACATTATTACTGATTTTCACAGGTCCTCCATTTGATAGGATCGATATATTCTAAGATTTTACGCTAGGGCGGTCAAAGTCGTTGGCCTGTCTGTGAAATTGTACTCATGTAGAGGGGGGAGGTTCCGAGGGGGGAACTTAAAAGTGATCGCATATTAAAGGATAAACCCGGCCTGCAAGCAGGCCGGGTCACGACACAGCCCAGCTTAGCGTAATACTTGATGCACAAAAATCTTTTTAAGCATATCGTTGTTTCTTGATTTAGTCTCTTCTCGCATCTTTTGGTGAGTTTACTCTTTTTTTATCATCTCGAGTGGTTTTATGGTTTATGATAAAATCAAGTTTGGTTAGTTTCGCGAAAATATTTTCAGACCTGGTTGTTGCTTTATTAGGAGTAAATAATTCTCTTCTAAGCCGATTAATCTCTTCGGTCAACAAAAAATTGTGGTGAGCAATAGAGTTCATCATTAAATTAGATAAATTTCTCACGGAACGTAAATTATAACACAGCTCTTCATAGTGAGCCGCTTCATCCTCAATGGTGAGATCCAGGTGATTTGAAAATTCCTCACAAATTGAGTGATGAACGGCACAATCTGTCAAAAATGCCACAACATTTGATTTGGCCAGATTCCCAACATTTGGGTTTTCATCGAATAATTTGAGAATCCTGTGATATTCATCCTTCAAATCCTCCGTCACTTTGTAAATGTTATGAATGGTCGGAATAGTCACTGCAATTTGTCCGCCTTTTTGGTCTCCAAATGGAGTTAAAAAGCGGTCGCATAGGTGGGTGATTTTTGTCAGGATGTCCAATATTTCAAACCCCCGGTTGAGTTTAATATTCCATCGCAGAAAATCGCAAACCAATCCAATGCTGGCCTTTCCCAGGCAACTGCTTCGAAAATAGTAGGAGAGGCATACTCTCTCGTATGACCAAAACGGAAAATACGTACCTGGCATGGCATATCTCACCGGATCTGGAAGCTGCTTAATTTTGTATCTTTTATTGTTGTTAGCCCGTTCTACAGTAGAGAGAATCGGTTTGGTCACCAGACTATCCGTGGCATCATCGGTCGAAGCGATTTCACAACCTGCTATTTTAAATGCTCCGATGAGATCACCTCTGGTTGTGTAATTCACGGTGGAAATTTCATTCAATTGGATATATTGCATAAATTTAAATGAATCAGACATATGGATAAGGTTAAAGTATCGAATATCTCCCACTTGCAATACGATTACTTGTTTGGTAAATGATTCACTCCGGACCATCAACATTCCCAACAATAAGATGATCTCAGGGTTTGGCTGAAAACCGTTATTATTTTCACCACCAATTGAAAAATCAAGAGTGGCCCTGTCCTCTGGCGTCAGCAGCACCACCACGGCTTGATGATTCTTGGAAATCGAGTTCGCAAAGTCTTCCTGCGTACTGCTGGACTTGATTGCATCCAGGGAAGATAATTCCGTACAAAAAAGGCCGAGTGAGTTCAGAAATTGGATCACGCGATCGGCACAACCGCGATCTGAACCCGAAACGAGAAGTACACTTTTCTTAAGCGGTGGTTTTCCTTTTCTTCCAGCCATTTTAACTCCAGAATTGTGTACCCGAACAGGTTAGAAGTTATATGGTAACAACCTTACTATTTCTCGACGAACGAGATTCGATCGTTGACCGGATTAGAGGTGATTTCAGGTAATCGTAATTGGAAAGCACATAATCGGGTATGACACAGCCGCATAGTTTTAAATTTGTTACAATTCGCTTCCTATTCTGAACATCAGTGGATTTCAGTTCGTTTATCTCAATCTTATGGATTCCCGTTAAATCCGAAAAAGGTCTAACAATTCCGACTTGTAGAAGTATCAGCCTCTTGTTAAATCCCTGCCATGCCATACCGGTTTCGAAGATGACATTGGGTCTAGATATGTAACCTTCCTCACTTCCCAAACGAGAATCGAGTTTAGAGAACTCATCAGGTGTAAACAGCGCAATTATACCTTGAGCTGTTTTCATTGCCGTTTTAATAATTTGTATAATTGACGGCGGTGTCCCCAGCTCCTCACGACATTTAACTTGTAAGTCAGAGAATAACGGGCAATCAAGTCGCAAGCTCTTGACGAATAGTCTTACGGCTTCGGAGCACTCTGTGTCTTTCCCGGATATCAAAAAGACAGTTCTTGATTTTTCCATCAATCATCTTTCTACTTGGTATTCGTTAGATCGCCGAGGGAATCCACAGCTCAGTTGTTATGAAAGTAAAACTTTAATTTTATTTAATCAACACAACACAGCCCCAATATACAACAACGAAATCTCCTTGACAAGTCTTTTTTAATATTTTTGGATGCTTCAGAAACTCTCTAGGTCATTTCGCAACCGTAAAAAAATGCGTGCTATATTTATTCAAGTCGTTAGAGATACAAAAGCCCGATTTCTCGGGCATCTGCTTGTTACATGGTTACTTGTATACTTGTATACGTGGTGACGTGTACACGTTCTCACATCCCATACATCTCAATAATCACTTTCTTCCCCAACCCTAGGATGCCATACTTCGCGCCGACCTTCTTCCGGGCCGTCAGGTGTAGTATACTCCACCGCAAGGTCATTGAGCTTAGGCGCTTTTTATTCTCGCTTTTTAACCATGCATTGGGTGTCCCACAAATGAATAAACTCCTCGGGAGTATCACGAAAATATTCATCGAAAGCGCGTTTAACGCCGGGACAAGTTTGTGAGTAATAATCGTGCGAGATTATAACGCCGCCGGTTTGCAGGCGGGGGTAAAAATATTTGAGACCGGAGAGGGTGGATTCATAGATATCGGCATCCAGATGCACGAAGCAGAATTCAGTATTTTCAGGAAGGTCGCCCGCCGAATCCGGAAAAAATCCCTTATGGAAAAAGCAGTTTGTATATTCTCTCAGATACTCTTGTACTTTTCCCAGACTGGTATCAGCAAAATCCCCCTCATGATGTTGATCAACCTTGCGGTCCACGGTAGGCATACCCTGAAAGGTATCGAAAAGGTGCAGCGGCCGTTCGGCCTTGAATTCACTGATTAATTTGGCTCCGCCGCCTTTGTAGACCCCCAGTTCCGCTATCGCCCCGCCCAAGGGAAGCGTAGCTGTTAAATAGTGATAAATGTTGTAGGATTCTCTTAAAGTCAAAATCATCCGATCTTCACGAACCAGCCGCCACCAAGTCTCCAAAAACTTCTCCTCCGTCGTGATGGTGCAGTTTTTCAATTGGAGAAGACGAAAGACAAAGGACGGTTTGATGTTCCTGAATCGCGCCATTATTTTCATTAATTTCATGAGGCTTACTCTGGAGGATTGCGGTTGGCTATCTACTATCTGGTCGCTGTTTATTACCCATGATGCAAGATTATAGGTTGATTTAATTTCAACCCAATTTAAGGGCATTTGCGATTAATATCAACTACTTTCTTCACAATCTTTGCAAACCAAAACAGAGGCCCGAATTCCTTCGGGCCTCTGTTTGTTCACGCTTAGGACTAATGGCTAAGAGCTAATGGCCTTTTCTCACATCCCATACTTCTCGATGATCTGCTTCTTTCCCAACCCCAGAATTCCGTACTTCGCGCCGACCTTTTTGAAGGCTGCAAGGCCTTTGTCCAGGTGCTTCTGGTCGTGAGCGGCGGAAAGCTGTGTGCGAATTCGCGCCTGGCCTTTGGGCACCACCGGGAAGAAGAATCCTACCACGTAGATCCCTTCGGCGAACATATCGCGGGCCACGTCTTGAGCTAACTTGGCGTTGTAGAGCATCACCGGCACAATGGGGCTATCGCCCTCTTTTATGTCCAGGCCGATCTCCTTAAGACCCTTGCGCCAGTAGTTCGTGTTCCATTCCAGCTTGTCGCGGCGCTCGGTGGTCTTGGAAATCAGGTCCAGCACCTTCAGTGCGCCCGATACGATAACTGGCGCTACCGTATTGCTAAACAGGTAGGGACGCGCCTTCTGACGGCACATTTCTACCAATTCCTTGCGGCCTGATACGCACCCGCCGGAAGCTCCACCCAGAGCCTTGCCCAGCGTCGTGGTGATGATGTCTATTTTGCCAACCACGCCGCCGTACTCGTGAGTGCCACGTCCCATCTTGCCCATGAAACCGGAAGCATGCGAATCATCCAGGAAGACCATAGCGTTGTACTTTTCCGCCAGCGCCACGATCTGATCCATGTGCGCCACATCGCCGTCCATGGAGAAGACGCCATCGGTGATAATCAGGCGGTAGCGTTTGTCCTGGTGCTCCTGCAGCTTCTCTTCCAGGTGCGCCATGTCAGAATGCTTGTAAGTGTCGGTCATGGCCTTGCACAGGCGCATGCCGTCCACGATGGAAGCGTGCACCAGACGATCGGAGATCATCACGTCCTGGTCGGTCAGCACGGCTTCGAAGACTCCAGCGTTGGCGTCCATGCAACTGGGAAAGAGCAGCGTATCTTCCGTCCCTAAAAACTCGGTCAGCTTTTTCTCCAATTCCCGATGGATGTCCTGCGTCCCGCAGATGAAGCGCACCGAGGACATGCCGTAGCCTCGGGTGTTCAACCCTTCGTGCGCCGCCTGCACGACATCCGGGTGGCTGGACAGCCCCAAGTAATTGTTGGCGCACATGTTGATGACGTGCTTGACCGGCGACCCGGCCGGGAACTCGACCTCGATCTCCGCTCCCTGTGGAGCGTGGATATAGCGCTCTTCTTTGAACAGACCAGCCTCTTTTATGCCGCCCAGTTCAGTTTGATAGGCAGCGCGGGCTTTATCACTGTATGCCATAATCTCTCCACAGTAAGATCAATTAACCTGCCGCCCAACCCTCAAGGGCAGGGCTGAACATTTCCCGAAGCCCCCTGGAGGGGGGCTCATTCTCTTCTCGAGCCCCGTTCACGGGGCTTATTGAATTCTCAGACCCGTCCCTGAGGGCGGGGCTGCAAGGCGGATTGTATGTTACGCTTTTTTGAACCGATTCACCAGCGCAATGATGCTATTTACGGTGTCGAAAGCTTCGGGAGAAGCTTCGGCGTCCGGAATCTGGACGCTGTACTTTTTCTCCAGGAAGCGTTTCAGCGAAACCATCGAGAATGAGTCCACAATGCCGCCGGTTATCAGCTTGGTATTTTCGTTGAGTTCGCGGTCGTCGTCCTCCTCCAGGTACTCGCGACGCACGTAATCTAGGATCATCTGTTTCATGTCATCCATGGATAAGCTCCTTCTGTGGGGATTATTATCCCGTCTATATTAGTCATTTTCTAATGTCGAAATGTCTCCAATCGGTTCGCCCCACTCTTGCGCGCGCAATACCCGCCGCATGATCTTCCCGCTGCGCGTCTTGGGCAAGGATTTCACGAATTCGATCTCCTGTGGCATGGCCAAAGGTGACAGCTTCTTACGGATGAAATTCATGATCTCCAGCTCAAGATCATCGCCGGGTTGGAAGCCGGGTTTTAAAGCGACGAACGCCTTGACCACTTCCATATTGACCTGATCGGGCTTGCCCACCGCGGCCGATTCCGCCACCGCCGGGTGTTCTAAGAGCGCCGACTCGATCTCGAACGGCCCTACCAGATGCCCGCCGGTGTTGATCACGTCGTCGTCGCGCCCTACGAACCAGTAGTAGCCGTCGGCGTCAATGCTGGCGCGGTCGCCGCAGACGTACCAGCCATTCTTGAACTTGCTCTGATAAACGGTGGGATTGTTCCAATACGTGCGCATCATGGAAGGCCAGCCCGGCTTCAAGGCGATCAATCCCACCGTGCCCGCCTTCGTGATCGGCTCGTAGGTTTTGAGATCCAGCACGGCTGCAGTGATGCCCGGGAACGGTTTACCCATGCTCCCCGGCTTGATCGGCATACCCGGCACATTGGTGATCACGATGCACCCCGTTTCCGTCTGCCAAAAGGTGTCATGGAACATCTTGCCGAAGGCTTCCTGCGACCATATCACGGCTTCCGGGTTCAACGGTTCGCCAACGCTGCACAAGTGTCTCAGGCAGGAGAGATCATGCTTCTTGACGACTTCAGTGCCTTCCCGCATCAACAGGCGGATGGCGGTGGGCGCCGAGTACCACACTGTGATTTTGTGTTTCTCGATGGTTTTATACCACCGCTCGGCGCTGAAACCGGCGTCCAACACCACCTGCGTGATGCCGTTGGCCCAGGGGCCGATGATCCCGTAAGAGGTTCCCGTCACCCAACCGGGATCGGCATTGCACCAATAAATGTCATCGGGTTGCAAATCCAGAACCCATTTGGCGGTCAAGTATTGTGAAATGAGCGAATAGTGCACATGCTGAGCGCCTTTGGGCTGTCCGGTCGTGCCGGAAGTGTAGTGCAGCACAGATGGTGTCTCAGCCGTAGAGGGGAAAACTTCAAAACTTTCGACGCGCGGTTCTTTCTCCATGTTGTAGGCGATTTCACGGTCGCGCAGGGTTGTGGTTTCGTCCGCATCCACGATGATGATGTGGCGCAGCTCCGGCAGCGTGTTCAGGATCTTGCGCACCTTGGCGACGTGTTTCTTCTGCGTGAAGATGGCCGCTGTCTTGGCGTTGTCCAGGCGTGTGAACAGCGACTCGTCGCCGAAGGCGGAGAAGAGCGGTTGAGCCACTCCGCCCATTTTCAATATGCCTTGGAAGGAGAAGTACAATTCCGGTGCGCGATCCATGAAAATGCAGACCCGTTCGCCGGGCTTGATCCCCAACTTCTGCAGAAAAACTGCCATGGCATTGGTGATCGTGCGCATGTCATCGAAAGTGTATTTCCGAACCTTGCCCTCGTGGTCTTCGTGGATAAGCGCCAACTTTTTCGCCAGACCCTTCTGGCAGTTGCGGTCGCTTAAAAACCAGCCAATGTTGATCTTGTCGCCGGACTTATAATCTAACTCTTTTTCCGCTATGGACCAATCGAACGATTTGAGTCGCTCTTCGTAAGTGCCGATGTTGCTCATGGTGTTGTTCCCGTGTTTATTTTTTGGTTTGTCTTGTCGTTCCATCTTGCCCACCGCTAAAGCAATGGGCTACATCAATTAAAACCCCCTGAAGGGGGCTATTCCGTAGTCGGGGTCGCCCTTGATGCCGACACAACTTACCCTTCCAGCAGCACCGTAGCCGCCGCATATTCCTTCGTGTGCGACAGCGACGCGAACACGGTCTTCACGCCCAGGGTTTCGGCGTAAGTCTTCACCGCGCCGGAAAGGGTTACGTGGGGCTTGCCCAGGTCGTTGACCAGAATTTCGATCTCCTGCCATGACATGGCGCCGCGCTTTCCCGACGCCAACGCCTTGAACAACGCTTCCTTGGCGGCGAACCGCGCCGCGAAGTGCTGCTGGGGGTAGCGCTTACTCCGGCAGTAGGCGATTTCCGCGGGCGTGAAGAGCTCTTCGGCCAGGCCGTCTTTGTCAGCCAGGTCGCCCTTCATCCGCGCAACTTCGAGGAGGTCTATTCCGATTCCGAGGATCAATGGTTTTATCTCACGCAAAGACGCGAAGACGCAAAGGATTTATTTGGTATCACAAAGTACGTAAAATCCTTATGCGAAAATAATCACATAAATTACGGATTTTTTGGTGGGAAGTCAAGGGGTTTGAGGAAGAAGTGGGGATGAAGTGCTGGTATAAAAAGAAATGTTTAATAATGCTTGACATGAGCGAATAATTTATTAACTTATTAAAAATTTGGGGTAATATACCATGAATAGATTAGATGATTTGTTAACATATTCCTATCCAAATGTAACTAAAGAAGTTGCATGTAGTGGAGAGTTATTTCTTATTTTTAATACAAATGCCTTTAAATGGCTCGAATCTGCAGAAAGTAATTCAATCCACGCAGTTGTAACAGATCCGCCTTACGGTCTATTGGAATACACTCCAACCGAACTCGAGAAATTAAAGAATGGGCGTGGGGGGGTGTGGCGAATTCCACCTTCTTTCGATGGCTGTTTAAGAAGTCCATTACCAAGATTTACTGTCCTCGGTTTAACTGAGAAGAAGGCATTATATGAGTTCTTTACCGCGTTGGCGAAACATTTAATGCATGTTCTTGTCCCTGGAGCCCATGCTTTTATTGCCACAAATCCCCTTGTTTCCTATTTGGTTTATAATCCGTTCATTGAAGCCGGTTTTGAAAAACGAGGCGAAATAATACGTGTGGTACAAACTTTAAGAGGTGGTGATAGACCTAAAAATGCTCATCTCGAATTCTCTGATGTCACGGTGATACCTCGATCATGTTGGGAGCCTTGGGGATTATTCAGGAAACCGTGTGAAGGTCGTGTCCAAGATAACCTACGAAAGTGGGGGACTGGCGGATTAAAACGCATCTCCCCTAAAGAACCATTTAAAGATTTGATCATTTCATCACCTGCAAGAGGACTTGAAAGGGAAATAGCACCGCATCCATCGCTGAAACCGCAGCATTTTATGCGCCAAATTGTGAAGGCATCATTACCCCTTGGCACCGGTACTATTCTTGATCCCTTTATGGGATCAGGTTCAACAATTGCGGCTGCCTGTTTTAACGGGTATAAAAGCGTAGGATTAGAAATAAATCATGAATATTACAAACTCGCTAAAAAAGCAATCCCAAGGCTGGCAAATATAAAATTAAATGGAGATGGACGGAATGGTTCAACAAAATGACTTTAATCCGCAGGTGAAATTGCCTCCCGGTTTGACAATCACGGCGATTAAAAAGACTATTGAATATATGGAACGTGAATTGGCCGATCTTGTGGATATATATTTTGAACAAGCAAATGTATTTAGTGCAATCGTCGGTATTTTTGCTACCAAAGCACTTTCCACTCAAAGCATTTATGAAAAATGCAGGCATCTAGATATTGCACAGCAGAGATTCCCAGATCTCCACAAACGAGGATCTGGTGATAATCCATCACCTATTGAATGCCTTGAATGCAAGGCGAGTAAACGAGCTTGGGCAGTTCAATCTCATTATGATCATTCGGGGTGGTACATAGTCTGGAGGTATTTAGTTGATCAGACTTGCTCCTTTGAACCAGACAGACCTGTGATCGTTTGGAGGGTAGATGTAATATTCATTGAGAAAGATGATTGGAAATATGAAGGGAGCAGCGCTGGTTCATCTGGCGGGGGGCGAACACATACTTTTGGACTAAAAAATCCTGCTCAGAAGTTGAAAGATAAAGCAGTATATAAAAGAATTGACGTAACTATTAGTGATGGAAAGGCAATTGCTAAGAATGGATCGTAGTAATTTTCCGCCCCATCGCCCCGCACCTCTGCTGTGAGTAGGTTAGGGCTGGGTGTATCATAATAAACCCGACTCTGAAGAGTCGGGCCACCCGCCAGCCCCCTTCAGGGGGGTTCAATAGATGTAGCCCCGTCCTTCAGGGCGGGGTGGAGGTTCAGCTCATGTTAAAACTCATCTTTCTCCTCGCCTTCTTCGCTCTGTTGCTTTCCGGCTGCGCCGCCGGCCCCAACACCACTGCCCACACCCCCGACACTAATGGCCACATCGCCGGGTTCTGGCTGGGTTTGTGGCACGGGATCATCGCTCCGGTGACCTTCATCATCTCGCTCTTCAACGACAACGTGAGCATCTACGACGTCCACAACAACGGCGGTTGGTACAATTGGGGCTTCGTCATGGGAGCCGGCATTCTCTCTGGCGGACTGTTTCGCGGCAGCCGCAAGCGTTGTGACTGATCTGCCGATTTCTTCGCTCCTCCGCTTGCTTTCCCCCCGGAAAATGATTAAATTATGAGTAATGAGTTATGAGTTATGAATAAACAAAAAGAACAAACTCATAACTCAGAATTCATAACTCATAACTTCCCCGGAGCCTTCCATGCGCCGAATCTTCGCCTTGTCTTTGATCGCCCTCGCTCTCCCCGTCCTGGCTCAAGTTGACTACCACAAGACCGTTGTCACCCGCTGGTCTGGGCCGGGACAACCCCTGACCTACGATCAATATCGCGCCGCAAATCCGGAACAACTGCTGGCGTGGTCGGAAATAGGGCGGGTATCACCCGCAACCGACGAAACCGGCCCGGTGCTGGTCGTGGTCGAATCTACTTTGCAAACCCCGTTGGCGCTGGAATTGGATCGCTACATGGACGACCTGGCCGACGCCGGGTGGGAACCGATCCTGCTCGCCTGGAGCGGTGGCACCGCCGAAAATTTGCGCACGGTGATACAGCAGTATCAGGTGAGCGATAGCATCCTCGGCGCCGTCCTCATCGGTAATCTGCCGCAGGCGTGGTATGAACTGTACGAAGACTGGGATAACGACGGCCTGCCGGATGAACCGGTCATGGTGCAATTTCCCTGCGATCTCTACTTCATGGATCTGGACGGCTCATGGTATGATGGCACTTCCAATGGCATATTAGACACTCACCTGGGACCCTGGCCGCCGGATATTTTCGTGGGGCGCCTGCACACAACAACACTGTCGGGCAACCCGGTGGAACTGATGCGCAATTACCTCGATAAAAACCACGCCTTTCGTTCCGGGCAGCTCTACTTGCCGGGTAGGGGCTTGGCCTATATAGACGACGATTGGGCGGGTGGAGCCTCGCAATGGGCTGCCGCGCTGGCTCAAGGAGTAGGGTTGGTTGATCAGGTCAGCCACCCTGATTCCACCCGTGCCAGCGATTACCTCACGCGGCTGGATGACGGCTACTACGCCTACCTGTTGGCCTCGCACTCCTGGCCGCAGGGTCATTCCATGAAGGAGCAGGGCGGTACCGTTTGGAATAATGTGCTCAACACGCAGATCACTCAGGCGGACCCTCAAGCGTTCTTTTACAATCTCTTCTGCTGCAGCGCCTCGCGTTTCTGCGAGAGCGGTTACCTCAGCGGTTGCTACCTCTTCGCCGACACCTGGGGCTTGGAGGTATTGGGCTCGGCCAAGACCGGTTCCATGCTCTACTTCGAAGACTACTACTCCTGGATTCAGCAGGGCGAATGCCAGGGCGAAGCTTTTCGCCGCTGGTTTGGGTTGCACGGTCAGGAACCGGGTTCGGTCATGTGGGCCATGTCCTGGTTCTATGGCATGTGCGAAATGGGCGACCCGACGCTTTTCATGAAGGTGGGCATTGAGGTTAGTCAGGTCGAAGTCGTGGATGACGGTAGCCAGGGTAGCCAGGGGGACGGCGACGGCATCCCCGACGCCGGGGAAACCATCGCCTTGAATCTGACGATCCAGAACAACGATCCCATCCCGCATAACCGTCTATGGGTCAGGCTCTATTCAACCTCCTCCGGGATCGGCTGGCTGGAAGATTCGGTTTATGTGGGAAATTTACCGGCTCAAGGAACCGCCCAGGTCAACGGCTTCACAGCCTGGCTGTCGAACTCGAATCCCGACAGTTCCACCTTGACCGTCTCCGCCCAAATTCAGGATGATGCGCTGCACCTATGGGGCGACACTTTCACCTTGACGGTTCGCAGTCAAAAACTGGTGTTGCAGTATTATGACCAGCAGGAAATCTCCGGAGATGGTGATCCTTACGCGGAACCGGGCGAAATATTCAACCTGAATTTTACCTACACCAACTCTGGCGGGGACGAATCCGATTCCGGGACCTTTACCCTGACCAGTTCAGGCTTGTGGATTGATCCCCAAGATACCACCATCTCCTTTCCGCCGATTGCGCCCGGCGTGAACGGAGCACCAGCCGCGCCGCTGCGGGTTGAAATTCTCTCAGGCTGCCCCAATCCTTATAATGAGATTTTAAATGCCTCCATTTCGCAGAGTGGTCCAATCCTCAGCAGCCAATACATCATCTTCTCCGTCGGAACTGAACTTCACTGGACCGATGCGATGCTGTTGCCGACCTATCCGCTGGTACACTACCCGGTCACGAACAGTTATCAAGACCAATGGCACGTCTCGGATACCCGTTATTACTCTCCCGCTCAATCCCGAAAATGCGGCAGCGCCGACATCGGCCCATACGCTCCCCAGGCTGACGGCGCGTTGGAGACGCCGCTCTTTTGGGTGGCGCAAGAAGGCCGTTTGACCTTCCAACACTGGATAGCAGCGGAAGAAGGATATGACGGCGGAATCGTGGAAATCAATTCGGGTTCGGGGTGGGAACGGCTGACGCCCGTGGGAGGTTATCCCGGCAATTCTCAGGGTAATGGTTCCTATCCCGGCGGTCCCTGTTACAACGGCCAGATGGATTGGTCGCCGGCGGAATTCGATCTGGGGGTTTACTCCGTTTTTGCCCGGCTGCGTTTCCGCTTCGCCAGCGATGTAGGCACCGAACTGGAAGGCTGGTATCTGGACGATATCACGCTGGACGGGAGCCTCATGCTGGCGGCTCCTGAGAAGCCACAAATATCGCCACCGCTTGAATTCCGGTTGTGTCAGAATCACCCCAATCCGTTCAACGCTACGACAGCGATCAGCTACAGGCTACCAGCTTCAAGCCAGGTAGATTTACGAGTGTACGATCTCACAGGAAGGCTGGTCGCTGCGTTGGTGGATGGTCGTCAGGAGGCTGGGAGCTATGAAGTCATTTTCGATGGAGGAGAACTGGCTTCGGGTTTATACTTCGTGCGGTTGCAGGTGGGGGAGTATGAGGCAGTGAAAAAGATGATGTTGTTGAAGTAGTCTCGCGTCTCAAACCTCGAGTCTCAATTTTCAAAAAAAAGCGTCAGGTCCTGGGCTTAAGCCTGTGACCTGACGCTATTGTTGTAAGTTTGCTTACTGGCGTTTCTTAAGGGTTGTCCGGAAGGCCGCGACCTGCTCCTCCGACATCTTCTCGGTGTTCATGCCGCAAATAGGGCATTTGGCGTTCGGATCGGCGCTGACGAATTCCGCATGCATGGGACAAACATATAGGGCCGGGGCGTTAAGCAGAACATTCTGCAAGCTATCTACAGCATTCATTTTATCGCTTTCGACTCCCTGTTGGCTGCCTGAGACTTTCGCCGCTTCCGTCTTCCGATCACCCTGGTTCTTTGAACATCCCACCACGATAACCGCCAGTAAAATCGCCAGAGAGAGCGGAAACAAGATATGTATGAGTTTACGATTCATTTCGAACCTCTTTTGTTTGGTTATTCAATTACAGCAACTTCCTTACGTTTCCATAGGTAATATATTGCGGGGTAAACCAGCAGTTCAAGCGCAAACGAGGTGATTAACCCTCCCACCATCGGTGCGGCGATGCGCTTCATCAGATCCGAACCTGTCCCCGTAGACCACATGATCGGCAGCAAACCAATAAACGCCGCGCACACGGTCATGGCTTTGGGGCGTACGCGCTTGACCGCGCCATGAACTATCGCCTCCACCAAATCGCCTGCCGTGCGTAGCCGCCCTTGGGTCTTGGCTTCGTTGTAGGATAGATCCAGGAACAGGAGCATGAATACTCCCGTTTCCGCATCCAGGCCGAGCAGAGCGATCATCCCCACCCATACGGCGATGGAGATATTATACCCCAACAGGTAAAGCAGCCAGATAGCTCCTACGGCCGAGAAGGGCACTGCGAGCATCACGATCAGGGACTTGAATCCCGATTTCGTGTTCATGTACAGCAACGCGAAGATCAGCACCAGGGTTAGCGGCACGATGAATTTGAGACGTTCTTTCACTCGCAGCATGTTTTCATACTGCCCACTCCAGACCAGCGAATAGCCCGTAGGCATTTTCACGGTCGCCGCCACCATCTGCTTGGCGTGTTCCACATAGCCGCCCACGTCCACCTTGGCGGGATCGAAATCCACGAAAACATACCCCGCCAGTAGCCCATTCTCATCGCGGATCATGGCCGGGCCTTCGACGAGTTCGACGTCGGCGATTTCCACCATGGGAATCTGCCCGCGACCATCCGGGAGCGGCAGAAGCACTTGGCGCAGAGCCTCAAGATCATTGCGGTAGTCGCGGGCATAACGCACGTTTACTCCGTACCGCGCCCGGCCTTCAACCGTAGTGGTTTGGTTGTCACCTCCAACGGCGGTCATCACCATCATGTTGGCGTCATCCACGGATAAACCGTAGCGCGCCAGTTGGTCGCGTTTCAGCACGAAATCGAGGAAATAGCCGCCCGCCACTCGCTCTGCATACACACTGCGAGTGTCGGGTACTTTTTGTATTGCTGCTTCGACTTCGAGCGCTAACTTCTGGATGACAGACAGGTCGCTGCCATAGATCTTAATCCCCACTGGTGTGCGGATACCCGTCGAGAGCATGTCCAGCCGGGCTTTGATCGGCATGGTCCAGGCGTTGCTGATGCCCGGCAACTGTAGCGTTTCATTCAGCTCAGCTACTAAATCTTCTTCGGTGATCCGGTCCCGCCAGGCTGTGCGCAGAATGCTTTTTAACCAGTCCGGAGCCCAACCGGAATACCAGCGGGGTTTTTCGCGCCACTCAGCCTCGGCTTTTAGCAATATCGTGGTTTCCATCATGGTGAAAGGAGCGGGATCCGTGGACGTCTCAGCCCGACCGGCTTTTCCAAAAACGCGGTCTATCTCCGGGATGGTCATCAGGAGCTTGTCCTGTATCTGCAGTGCGTTCTGGGCTTCGGTGACGGACATTCCCGGTTGAACCGCCGAGGGCATATAAAGTAGAGAACCCTCACGAAGAGGCGGCATGAACTCAGAGCCAAGTTTCAGGTAGATAGGGATCGTTGAGATGACGATAAGGACACTAACCAGGATCGTGGCTTTGGGGTACTTTAACACAAAACGGCAGGGTGGCTCATATATCCGATGTAATAATCTGCTGATGGGATGTTTTTCTTCCGAGTAGTATTTCCCGACGGCGAGCTTAGTTGCTGTCCAGGCGAGAAACTTGGGTCTGAATTTATACGGTTCAATGCGCGCAAACATCATCCGCATGGCGGGGTCAAGCGTGATCGCCAAAATCGCCGCGATGGCCATGGCGAGGTTTTTCGAGTAGGCTAACGGTTTGAATAGCCGCCCCTCCTGATCCACCAGTGTGAAGATGGGCATGAAGGCCACGGCAATTACCAGGAGCGAGAAGAACACTGAGGGGCCTACCTCCATCAGAGCTTCGAGCCTTACTTTGTAGAAACTACCCTTCGATCCGGCAGCTTGCCAGTGGTAAATTTTGTTATAAGCATTCTCCACTTCCACAATAGCGCCGTCCACGAGCACGCCGATGGATATGGCGATTCCGGCTAATGACATCAAGTTCGCCGTTAATCCCATCATATACATCGGGATGAACGCTAATGCCACGCTCACTGGAATAGTGATGATGGGAACGGCTGCGGAAGGAATATGCCAGAGGAAGAGCAGAATGATAATGGCTACCACAATCATTTCTTCGATCAGTTTGCTCTTGACCGTATCAATGGCCCGGTTAATCAACTCAGACCGGTCATACGTGGTGATGATCTCTGTTCCTGGCGGCAGGGAAGGTTTGATCTCCTCCAGCTTTGCCTTCACCCGCTCGATGACGTTCAAAGCATTTTCCCCTTGCCGCATGACCACGATGCCGCCCACCACATCACCTTCTCCATTGTAATCTGCGATGCCGCGCCGCAACTCCGGCCCCAATTGCACTGTGGCCACATCCTTGACGGTAATAGGGGTTCCGTTTTCCGTCTTAAGTACCAGTTTCTCAAGATCAGCAATGGACTTTACGTAACCACGCCCTCGCACCATGTATTCGCGGCCCGCAATTTCCACCAAGCGACCGCCGACGTCGTTATTGCCCTTCCGCACCGCCTCAATTACAGCGTCTAAAGGCAAACCATAGTTGGCCAGCTCATTCGGATTGACGGTGATCTGATATTGACGAACCTGACCGCCCACGGTGGCAACTTCCGCTACGCCGGGGACGCTTTGGATAGAGTAACGCAGAAACCAATCCTGATAACTGCGCAGCTCATCGTTGGTGTTGTTGCCGGAACGATCAAGCAAAGCATATTGAAAGACCCAGCCCAGACTCGTCGCGTCCGGTCCTAATTCCGTTTTGACGCCTTCCGGAAGTTGCGCCGTAATTTTTGACAGGTACTCCAATACTCGGCTGCGCGCCCAATATATATCGGTGCCGTCTTCAAAGATGACGTACACATAGCTATAACCGAAATCGGAGAAACCGCGGATGGCTTTCACCTTCGGCGCTCCAAGCAACGCGCTGATTATGGGATAGGTAACCTGATCTTCGAGCAAGTCCGGGCTGCGATCCCACCGGGAATAAACGATGACCTGCGTATCGGAGAGATCGGGCAATGCATCCAGAGAGATGTGCCTCATCGTCCAGAAGGAGATCACCAGCGCCACCATCGTCGCGCCGATGATGAGGAAACGATTTTCCGCCGAGAATTTGATGATCGCATTCAACATTACTCTGCTCCTCCGGCAGCCGAGAGAGCGGCGCGGAGTGACGATTCCGAATCTATCAGGAAATTTGCCCGTGTGACAACCAATTCACCCTCGCGAACGCCCTCCAGCACTTCAACCTGGTCGCCCGATTTTTCACCCAGAATGACCGAACGGGGTTGAAACTTGCCGTCACCGACAGCGACGAAGACCATGTTCCCTCGCCCTGATGGAATTATAGCATCCGCCGGAATGATCAGTGCCTCATGGGCGGAACCCTGGAACAGCACTTCGGCGAACATTTCAGGCTTCAGCTCCAAGTTGGTGTTGTTAATGTTGATGCGGATTTTATAGGTTCGGCTTACCGGGTCGAGCACCGGGTCAATGAAATCAACGATGCCACTGTAGGTGTGATTCGGCAATGAGGCGAGGCTAATCTCTGCCTCCAGGCCCACTTTGGCCCGCGCTGCATCGGTCTGGTAGGCGTCCGCTAAAACCCACACCATACTCAGATCGGTGACTTCGTAGGGGGTATCACCCATGTTTAGTGTAGAACCTTCGACGATGTTCTTGGCGGTTACGATTCCCGTCACCGGCGAAACTATGGTCAGCGCTTTCACGATTTCGCCAGTCTCTTCGAGCCGGTTGATTTGCGATTCCGAGACGTCCCAGAGTTTGAGCTTTTGCCGAGCTGCCACGATCATCATACTGTCCCTCACCGCGGCGCCGTTTTCTGAATATGATTCGCGTTTGTTGAGGGCAAGAAGATATTCGCGCTGTGCAGTCAATAATTCAGGGCTATATAAGGTGAAAAGTGGTTCTCCACGTTTAACCGGTTGTCCGATAAAGTTTACGTGAATGCGTTCAACGTAACCGGTAACTTTTACATTGACTCTTCTCACTTTTGTGGGATCAGTCTGTACACGTCCGACGGTGCGCCATTTGGCGCTGAGTTCGCTATGGGTAACGGGCGCGGTGCGCAGTCCGATAAGCTGCTGGCGGGAAGGATCAATGGTGACTTCCGCGCGGTTCGCCACAGTGCTCCCGCCTCCGGTGGTCTCGCTTTCATAGACTGGAATATAGTCCATTCCCATCTCGTCTTTACGTGGCGCCGGTGAGGTCTGCCTGGGATCCATAGGAGAACGGTAAAAGAGGATTTTCTTCTCACCCTTGCCAGTGCTCGTCTCTTGTGCGTTCGATACGCCGTCCATTTTAATCAGTTTCATACCGCAGAGGGGGCAATCTCCAGGATGATCCTGGATGATTGTCGGATGCATGGGGCAGGTATAGGATTCTTTAACCGCTTGGGCACTGGAAACCGCGGTTCGGTTGGGCGTTCGGTTATCGGTTATAAGCCAGACGTTTAATCCCAGACTGAGGAGCGCCACGACTATGACCAACCAAATCCATGAAACCTTACGGGAATTCATTCCTTATCTCCTTCCTACCAATCGCTCCAACTCGGCTCGTGCCATGTGCGCTTCCGAAAGCGCCATGGCCTGATCCATCTTCTGCATGACGACCTGCATCAGCGCAACGTTCAGCGACATGAAGGGAATCAAGCCGGTTTGATACTCAGGCAACGAGGCTTGAAAAATCTCTTCTGCGCGGGGTAAGAGCGTATCCGAAATCAGCCTGTAAGTCGCTTGAGCAGCCTGCAAACGATTGTAAACCTGCCGGACTTCATCACGCAAATTAATCCCTCCGGCCTGATAATCGGCCTGAGTCTGGCGCAACCTGGCCTCGTTTTCCGCGACCTGAGCGCCCTGATTATTCCGACCAAACAATGGGAGGGGAAAAGCAGCCTGCAGGGACAGCATGTCCCGTTGTTCCATGGGATCAGTCAAACCCATCGCGATGGCATCCGGTCCGGGATTTAGATAGCCGCGAAAGCCATATTTGACCGTCAAGTCTACGTCCGGCCACCAATCGAGCCGGACACGCTTTAGTTCAAACTCAGCCACTTTCACTTTTTCCTCTTGAGCCTGCCGATATGGTATTTGCTCCAAACTGGGGCCAATCAGATCTTCCAGCGACGGAAGCGCTTCCGGTGCGGATAAGGGTATAGGGTCATGCAAGCCTTCAGTCGAAGTTCTCCCCAGTGCCAACGCCAGCCTCGACCGAGCATCAGCGATGCGACGATCAGACTCAATGACGCGCTTGCCCCATTGATCAAATTCTAATTGCGCTCTTAAGATGTCCGCCCGACTTCCCATTCCCGAAGACGTCATAATTCCAGCAGTGGTGACCATGTCTGCAGCTCGATTTCGGGCTTCATCCAAGGCAGCACTGACCACCAGGTTTCCGGCCAGGTCGTAATAGGCCATGCGCACCATGGAGATCATGGTCAGTTGCATCTGCTCATATTCAGATCGCGTAGAGGCTTCGGACGCTTCCTGAGCCTGTTTCGCTGCACTGAGTTTCCCAGGGAAGGGGAGACGCAGCATGAATCCGATCTCCGTGGCGGTCATCCCCTCTTCGTGGAAATCAAGCGAAGTGGGCAGGTTCATGATCCCCAACATGAGGTTGGGATTCATCCACCCCCCGGCCATGCGGATTCGAGCTTCCTGAGCTTCGATCATCGCCCGCATGGAATTGAGATTCGGGTGGTTCGCCAACGATTCCTCGATGTACGAATGCAGTAGACTATCCTGCCCGGCGGGCAAAGGCGCCGGACTGAATTGAGTTCTTCCTGCCGCATTGAATATCAGAAATGCAGCACCAATAAGCAAAATGCGGGGTGGGGTTCGTGCCATACCTTTGATCATAGTTCTTGAGATAGGGATTGCGTCAAGATTTCAATCGCTTACATGAATTCTCTGATAAAGTACGTTCCTTATTCAACCTATGCGTCGAAAAAAAGTTGCATATTCTTTAACAACACACAAAGATTGTGGCTGGTAAAAGAAAAACGGGATCGCTTCCCTGACCCCGCCTCAAGTAATGGGTTTGATTCTGCTGTGGAGCAGCCCACTAATCTCCCTCTAAAAACATCCTCCCCACGGAGCTGACCGCCTTGCATACTAATTTACCCTGTTTCAACGGTTCTTTCGGGATCAGCACGTCCACGCCCCAAATCGTCAGGAAGGGTCGCGATAACCGCAACACGAAGGGAATATTGAATCCCGTGCTGGCGACAATTAACACACCCCGGTAACCGTTCCGCCGAATCTTGCGAATAAGCCGTAATCCTGCTGTCTGATTCTCCATCGTGATATCTGTCACGATGAGCGTATATTTTTCCACCCCGGTCTTCAGCAGAGTTTCCAACCCTTCCCGCGCTGACCAGGCCCGGTCGAATTTATAACCACGCGGCTCTAGGTGTTCCTGCAAGAGCCTGGCGTAGTCATCGTTATCGTCTATCATCAAAGCCGGTTCGATCATGTCGCGGTCAAGAATTGTTGCTGGCACAAACGGTTAAAAAGATCGCATCGTGCCAGTAATTCGTTATAAGTTCCCTGATCCACTATGCGACCTTTGTCCAGAACCACAATGCGGTCGGCGCGGCGCACCGTAGCCAATCGGTGCGCGATTACCACCAATGTATGGCTCCGGCTCAAGGATTCCATCGCTTTTTGAATCAGGCTCTCGGATTCGCTGTCCAATTGTGAAGTGGCTTCATCGAATATAATTACCGGTGGGTTTTGCACCAACGTGCGGGCGATGGCCAACCGCTGCTGTTGCCCTCCGGAAAGCCGCAACCCACGATCGCCAATTTGGGTTTGATAACCTTGGGCCTGCGCTCGGATGAAGTCGTCGGCATACGCCAGTTTTGCCGCGTCTGTGATTCTCTCCAGGCTCACTTGATCATTGCCGTATCCGATATTGGCGGCGATGCTGTCATTGAAAAGTACAATTTCCTGGGATACCACTCCGAAAAGCCGCCGCAGGTCAGCGGGATTAATCTCCCGCAGGTCGTTTCCATCAAGAAGGATGCGACCGGAAGTGGGATCATACAGCCGGATCATCAATCCGGCCAGAGTGGTTTTGCCTGATCCGGAAGGCCCCACGAGCGCCACTGTTTCACCCCGCCGTATTTGCAGATTTACATCTGAAAGAGCCTCACTTAAACCAATGTCATATTTGAAACCGACTTTATCGAAAATAATGGTTTCAACCAGTGTGAGGGCGCTTTTGGGCTGGATTGGTGCGGGTAAACGATCCTGCTCGTCCAGAATGGCGAAGATCCGGTCTGCCGAAGCCGAAGCAATCTGGATGATGGTATAGGAATTCCCCAGCGATTTTAACGGAGCCATGATGGCAAACAAGACCGCAACGAAGCGCATGAAATCTTCTGCGTCCATGGCCTTGGAGGCGAAGACCAGCCACCCGCCGTAAATCAGAATCAGGGTGATGATGGCCAGCCCGAGGATTTCGGTGCCCGGTACGTTTAGAATGTCGAGACGACGCTGCCTCAAGGAATGCTTGAAGTATTTGTTCGTAGCCTCGGCGAAACGGGCGCTTTCGGAGGCTTCCGTGCCGCTGACCTTTATCAGTCTCACCCCTCCTAACCGTTCCTGCAGGATATGCGTGAGATGGGACATAGCCTCTTGCATTCGGGCGCTTTTACGTTTCAAGCTCTTGCCCAGACGATCAATCATGATGCCCGCTACGGGGAGTAGCAGTAGCGCCATCAGAATCAACTTCCAGGAAATCGTAACCAGCAATCCAATGAAAATCAGAATTACGAAAGGATCTCTCATGAGAACGGTGATAACCTTCATGAGGCTGTTGTTCAGGGTAGCAACGTCATTCAGGATGACGGAGGTCATTTCACCGCCCTTACGCTTATGAAAAAAGGCCAGTCGTTGCGACAACAGATGAGAGTAAAGCCGGTCACGCACATCCTTGATGACCCGCATCTCGACGAACGTAGTGCACCAATATTGGAGGACGTCGAAGATGTTCCGAAAGAAAAAGGCCAGGAAAAATATGATCCCCACCCGCACGACGACGTCGAAGCGGTCGCCGCCGCCGATGATCTGCCACGCGAGGTTTTTTAACTGGTCATTCAGGTTGGTGGCTGGATTGATGGAGATCGGTGCGGCGGCCGGATCGGCTGGGATGAAAATGCTGGTGACGAACGAAGCTGAAAGCCAGATGGCAACGGCGTTGAACAACGCATAGAATAAAGATGCAAGGTAAGCCAGGATCAGAGTTTTACGGTAGGGTTTGACAAGGGCAAGAAGCCGCAGGTAGGATTTCATAGAATGGGGACAACCGCATTGATTTAACATAGGGGCGATTTTAAAAATGAACCGCCCCTATAATCTTGATACACTGGGAATTGGCTTATTTTTAGAACTTGAGGACTTCGTCGTAACCATCCATGTCCATAAAGCCGTGCCCGGAAATGTTGAACGCAATGGCCTTTCCGGCGTTTTCCGGTTTCTTTGCCTCCTCTATGGCACAAGCGATGGCATAAGCAGATTCCGGGGCCGGCAGAAACCCCTCGGCCCGCACAAAGTCCCGCATCAGACCGAAAACCTTTTTCTCGTCTCCGGGGTACGCGATGGTGTCAATGTACCCTTTATGCCGTAGGAAACTGAGCAAGGGTGAGCAGGCGTGGTAACGTAGTCCGTCTCCTTTGATCGGCGCCATATTGAGATGATGCCCCAGGGTGTACATCTTCAGCAATGGGGTCATCTCGGCGTAATCGGCGAAGTCGTACCGATACTCTCCTTGGAGGTTCGGCGCGACTTGGCTCTGAGCGCCAATAAAGCGGATCTTCTTGCCTTTCGTCAGTACTTCACCGAGGAACGGGAGCGTAAAACCACCGAAGTTCGAACCGCCGCCCAGGCAAGCAATCATAATGTCGGGATAATCTCCGAACTTCTCAAACTGCTTTTGGGTTTCTAAACCGATGATCGTCTGGTGCGTCAGCACGTGATTCAACACGGAACCGAGCGAGTACGTGGCCTTGGGGTCTTTCAGCGAATCTTCGAGTCCTTCGGAAATTGCGATGCCCAGCGATCCGGGGTGGTTGGGATCCTTGCTGAAGAGCTTGCGGCCGAATTCCGTTTTGTCGCTGGGTGAAGCGAACACTTCCGCGCCGAACAATTTCATCAGGTTGCGGCGTTGTGGTTTCCAGCTATAGACAGCTCGCACCCAGTAAACCGTGCATTTCATGCCCGTCAATGCGGCGGCATAGGCCAGAGCCGTACCCCATTGACCCGCCCCCGTCTCCGTTGTCAACCGCTCGAAACCCTCTTTCTGGGCGTAATAGCATTGAGCTAAGGCGGTATTGACTTTGTGGCTGCCGGTGGGGCTGTAAAATTCGCTCTTGTAGTAGAGACGAGCTTTCGTCCCAAGCCTTTTTTCCAGGTTCAACGCGCGAAACAACGGGCGTGGACGCCCGGCCTGAGCGTACAGACTGCGCAGGTCTTCCGGGATGGGTATCCAACGGTCCTGTGAAAATTCCTGCTTCAAACACTCCCCGATCAACATCTTGGGGAGATTGGCGATCCTGGATTCCCCTGTTTCCGGATCCAGTGGCGGGGGAAGCGGTTCAGGCAGATCCGCCTGAATGTTGTACCATTTATCCGGTATCTCCTCCACGGAAAGATTGACCTGACGCAACTCTGGCATACTGCCTCCTTTATCCCTGGGTATGACGACCTGTGATGATTTATGATGATGATCCGTTACTTTTCAGGCGTAATAATGGTACCGCAGGTTAGTCGCTGGCACACAAATCAAGCAGAGCAGAACTATAGCAAACAAAATATAGGGATACCGGCTATTAAAGTCAAGCGATTGTTGGGGTTTTACACAAAAGCGGACATTCAAACGTTGATATCCTTAAACCGGAATCGCGCCTTGAAATGGCGAAGAGCCAGTTCCCTACCATAGGTGATTTCCACGCCCGGAATGCGATCCCTGCGGTCGTGTAGGAGCTTCAAACTCTCGGCTACCGACTCAAGATCGGCATCCTCATAACGTAATCTCGGCACGGCGAAGCGCACGAAATTGACTTCGGGTAATTTCTCCTCGCCAGTGGCGGGATTCCAGGTGCCGAAGGCGAAATAACCCAGCTCGCAACCGCGTGTGCCATATGCTGAGAGCAGCAGCGCGGTTAAGGATATGCCGCCGAAATCGCCGGGTTGCATCTTTGTGCCTTCAAAGAAGCGGTTGACGTCCAAATAGACCGCGTGACCGCCAGTCGGTTCCAGAATGGGCAAACCGTAGTCCAGAATGTGATTCCCGAAGCGCTTCACCTGGCCGATGCGGTATTCCAGATACTCGTCCCGAGCAGATACTTTCAGACCCACGGCCAACGCCATGATATCCCGCCCGGAAAGTCCTCCATAGGTGGGATGCCCTTCCTTTTGAATCTGATAATTGAAGATGGCGTCAGGAATGTGCGGATATTTATCAAGAAATAGCCCGCCTTCCTTGAAAAACAGACCCCCACCCATATTCACCATGCCATCTTTCTTGAAGGAGATCGTGAAACCGTCTGCGTAGGTGAACATTTCATGGACAATCTCCGGAATGCTCCGTTCGGTATAGCCCTCCTCGAACTGCTTGATGAACCAGGCATTTTCCGCAAAACGGCAAGCATCGAAAAACAGAGGCACATGATACAAATGGGCGATCAGGAACACCTCCTTGATATTCGCCATAGAGACCGGCTGGCCACCGCCCGTGTTGTTGGTCAGGGTCAGGTAAGCCACCGGAATCCTATCGTTGGAATTTTTCAGCAGTTCTTCAAATCGCTGCACATCCATATTCCCCTTAAAATGAGAGCTGCTGGCGGGATTGCGCAGTTCCGGCGAGAACAGATTTAAAGCTTCGATGTGGTTGGCTTCGATGTTGGCCTGAGTGGTGTCGAAGTGACCGTTATTGGGGATGAGTAAATTCGATCCCAGAGCGCCCAGGGTGGTGAATAACGCATCTTCGCAGGAACGTCCCTGGTGGAAGATGAACGCATTATGCACCAATCCCGGTCGGTCGCTAAAATACTCCGACCCAAACGTCTCCCGGATGGCTTCCCGGAGTTTGAAGTAGCCTCGATTGGATCCATAAGATTCATCTCCCAGGTGCAGCGCCGCCCATTGTTCATTGGACATAGTCGTCGTCCCGGAGTCAGAGAGCAGGTCGCAGCCCGTCACCATATCGGCAGGAAAGTTGAACACGTTCAGCCCAGCTTCATCCAGCGCCCGGGTTCGTTCCTGGGGCGTGTATAATCCCTTGAATTCTACCGAGTGGTTGAAGTAAGGCCGCGGTTGGACTTTACGCTGGGCTTCAGGTGTGAAAGTTCTAATCAGGTCGTTGGTATTCATGTTCTCCACGTGAGTCAGGTTATGGGTTATTCTACTTTAAGCCCTAAAAAATATAGGCCATTCAATCCCCCAAGTCAAGCGTTTGTTGTGTTTCTTCTCTTGCTTTTAGGCTGCTAATTCGGTATATTTTTTTCTTATACTTGGCGCCGGCGGATGAATTTATGAAAATCATGGATGAAAAGCAGCTTATTTCGTTCATAAAGAGAGGAGAACGAATCATCTTCCTTAAGGGGGCTCGCCTGACGCCGTCAGCTCAAGATCTGGTACGGCGGCATGGACTTAAAATCGTCGAAGAATCTGCAGGATACATACCCGCCGTGGCCGCGGTCCATCGGGTAGCCATCGGCAGCGACCACGGTGGTTTCCATCTGAAGGAATATTTGATAAAACATCTTGAAAGTGCCGGATATTTCGTTCAGGATGTCGGTACTACAAGTACGGAGGCCGTAGATTATCCCGATTTTGCATTTGAGGTGGCTCGCCAGGTGGCCGAAGGCAAAGCCGACCGGGGTGTTATAATAGACAGCCTCGGGAACGCCTCGGCGATATGCGCAAATAGAATTCGTGGCGTGCGGGCAGCGGTTTGTTGGACCGTGGAAGTAGCGAAGTCCGCTCGCAGCCATAATGACGCCAATGTAATTACCTTGGGTGGAAAAATCATGAACCATGATCAAGCCGGGGATATTCTGGACGCATTCTTGAAGGAGCCATTTTCCGGCGGCCGTCACGAAACGCGAGTTCGCAAGATCGAAGCCCTGTAACGGAACCTCACTCCCAGGTTGGGGTTTAAGGAATAAAGCCAAACTTTGGATCTAAAATGAGCGCTGTAAAATCTGGGAAAATATCTGGTAATGAGCGGGTAATCGTTGAAGGTCTCGCCTTTGATGACGTTCTCTTGTTGCCGCGCCGATCCTCCGTTCTCCCGTCCCAGACCGACGTGTCTACGCGGTTGACGCGACGAATACCGCTAAATCTGCCGTTGGTCTCCGCCGCCATGGATAGCGTGACGGAATCGGGGCTGGCTATTGCGCTCGCGAGACTGGGAGGCATCGGCATTATTCATAAGAATCTATCCCCCGAGAGGCAAGCTGCCGAAGTGGATCGCGTCAAGCGAGCCGAAAGCGCCATTGTCTTCAACCCCATTACTATTTCGCCACAGCATAGCGTTCGTCAAGTTTTGGCTATCATGACGCGCGAGTCCATCTCCGGGATTCCCGTTGTAGAAGATGGCCGGCTGGTAGGTATTGTCACGCATCGCGACCTGCGCTTCGAAACGGATCTGGATCAGCCCGTTACTCAAGTGATGACCCCTGCGCCGCTGGTCACTGCGCCGCCCAATACGACTTTGGAAGCAGCGGAAATCATCCTGCAGAAGCATCGCATCGAAAAGTTGCCGGTGGTGGATGAATCCGATCGGCTTATTGGCCTGATCACAGTTAAAGATATACAGAAAAAGCGGCAATACCCTCAAGCGTGCAAAGATGACCGGGGACGATTGCGTGTTGGCGCCGCGGTAGGCGTAGGAAAGGATGTTGATGAGCGTCTGACGCGGCTAATCGCTGTGGAAGTAGATGTGGTCGTGGTGGATACTGCGCATGGTCATAGTGATGGCGTCTTGCGCACCGTGGCAAAAATTCGCCAAGATTACCCCAACTTAGAGATCATAGCTGGAAATGTAGCCCAACCTCAAGCAGTGTCCGATCTCATCTCTGCTGGAGCCGACGCGGTGAAAGTGGGCATGGGGCCGGGGTCCATTTGCACAACACGCATTGTGGCAGGAGTAGGCGTGCCCCAATTCAGCGCTATTTTGGATTGTGCCGAAGAAGCCTCACGTCATGATGTCCCTATCATCGCCGACGGCGGCATCAAATATTCCGGCGACATCGCCAAGGCTCTGGCCGCGGGCGCTCAAAGTGTGATGATCGGACAACTGTTTGCAGGGATGGAGGAAAGCCCGGGCGAAACCATCGTACTGGAAGGTCGAAGTTATAAAGTATTTCGCGGCATGGGATCGCTAGGGGCGATGGTTGACGGCAGCGCCGACCGCTACTTTCAGGAGAGCGACGAAGCTCCCGGCAAACTCGTACCGGAAGGCATCGAAGGGCGGGTGCCCTACCGTGGAAAACTGGAGGAGACGGTCTACCAGTTGATGGGAGGCGTTCGCGCGGCGATGGGTTACTGCGGTGTTGGCAATCTAAGCGAGATGCGCGAATTAACGCAGTTCGTACGCATCAGCCCAGCCGGGTTAAAAGAGAGCCACCCGCATGACGTGATTATCACGCGGGAGGCACCCAATTATAAGGTTTAGTATTTACGCCGGCAGTTTACTGACAAAGTTATAAAGCTTCGATTTATAATTGGAAGCGTTATTACGGTGGATAACCCCCTTGCGAGCCAGAGAATCCAAGATGGACATTGCTTGGCGCAGGTTATCCTTGGCGGCCGTCTGCGATTCCGATTCCCTGACTTTGCGAATCACACTGCGCATCTGTGAACGATAGGCGCGATTGCGGAC
>JAGVQJ010000026.1 GCA_020051775.1 Calditrichota bacterium
CGTAAAACGACAAATCGAGCCAAATGACAGGCTTTTCAAGTCGGAAAGATTCTCGACCTTGAAATGGTAATGCGCCAGATCATCCCTCCAAATCGCTAATATATCGATTTGGATGAGTATCTGGTGACTACAGAGAATATTTCAAAGCTCTCTTAATAAGGGGGGGAACGAAAATCCCTTGACTTTCGCGAATAGGATCGTTATCTTAGAAGGATGAAAATCTTTGCGCTTTTGCGCCTTTGCGTGAAATAAAAGGAGTTCAGCACATGGCCATTTTGGTAACTAAGAATTCGCGCGTAATTGTGCAGGGGATCACCGGCGGAGCCGGAGCTTCGCATACAGCGCGCATGTTGAAATACGGCACGAAAATCGTGGCGGGGACGTCGCCGGGCAAGGGCGGCGAAGAGGTGCACGGCGTGCCGGTCTATGACACCGTCCGCGAGTGCGTGGAAAAGCATCAGGCGGACACCTCTGTCATCTTTCTTCCGGCGCGGTTCGTCATGGAAGCGGGCATCGAAGCAGTACGCGCCGGGATCAAGCTCGTCGTGGTCGTGCCCGAGCACATCCCCATCGCGGACATGCTGAAACTGCGTCAGGAAGCGCAGAAACAGGGCGCTCGCATTTTGGGCGGCAACACCGCCGGAGTGATTTCGCCGGGACAGGCCAACCTGGGCATCATCCCCGACGTGGCCTTCAAACCGGGCCGGGTGGGCACGGTATCCCGGTCTGGTTCGCTGACCTATTACATCGCCGACACATTGACCCGCGAAGGCTTCGGCGAGACGACCTGTGTGGGTCTGGGCGGCGACCCGGTGTTGGGCAGCACGTTTGCCGAAATCCTCGAGCTCTTCGAAGCCGACCCCGACACCAAAGCCGTGGTCATGGCCGGAGAGATCGGCGGCGTCTACGAAGAGATGGCCGTGGACACCATCCGCGCCATGAAGAAGCCGGTCATCGCCATGATCGGAGGGATATTCGCGCCGGCGGGCAAGCAAATGGGGCACGCCGGAGCCATCGTGGAAGGGCAGATGGGCACGGCAAAGTCCAAGCTCGACGCACTGGAAGCCGCCGGAGCACATCCCGCCCTGACCTTCCTGGACATCCCACGCATTCTGAACGAGCTGCACGTATGAGTCCCCCTGGGAAAAGCATGAGCCAGTCCGCCGCCGAGACGTTTAGTGAGCTGTTGGCCATCATGGAACGGCTGCGCTCGCCCGGCGGCTGCCCCTGGGATCGAGAACAGACCTTCGCCTCGCTGCGGCCTTACATCCTGGAAGAGACCTACGAGATCTTAGAAAGCATAGATAAAGAGCGATTCGCGGACTTGAAGGAGGAGCTGGGGGATACTCTCCTGCACATCGTGTTTCTGGCCAAGATCGCTCAGGAGCAGAGACTTTTCGACATGGCCGAAGTGATCAACGGGATCAACGAAAAACTGGTGCGGCGCCACCCGCACGTTTTCGGGGAGACCAAAGTCGAGAGCGTCAAACAGGTGCTGACCAACTGGGAGACGATCAAACTGGGCGAAGCGGATGCGAATGAACCTCTTCGTGGGAAGACCGTATTGGGGGGAGTGCCCAAGAGCGTACCGGCGCTGTTGCGAGCCTATCGCGTGCAGGAGAAGGCTGCCGGGGTGGGATTCGACTGGGAGAAGGTCGAGCAAATCCTGGATAAGGTGCGCGAGGAGATCGAGGAGCTGAAAAGCGCTCGCGCCGAAGGCAAGTTCGAAGAGGTGGAGGATGAACTGGGCGACCTGCTGTTTTCCATTGTGAACCTGGCTCGCTTTTGGAAGATCAGCCCGGAAGAGGCTCTGCGCGGCACGACGGAGAAATTTATCCGCCGGTTCAATTTCATCGAAGAGCGGTTGAAAGCTCAGGGGAAGGACATCCACAAATCCAGCCTACAGGAGATGGACAAGCTGTGGGATGAAGCGAAGGGGAGGGGTCATTAATTATGTCCAAACGCTCTTCTTTCCTCCCATCTTGCCTGTGCTTGGTGATTTTTAACGCCCCGGCTTTCGCCCAGATTAAATCCGATACCACCGCAACCCTTCCCTCCCAGGCTCCGCGAATTTATATAGAGTTAGAGGAGAGCGACCGCCAGTATGTCTTGGAAGAGATCTCCTTTATCAATTTAGTGCGAGACTCAAAAGAAGCGCAAGTTCAGATCATCTCATCATCGCAGGAAACCGGCAGCGGGGGCGAAGAGCATACTTTTGTATTTGTGGGTCGCGAAGATTTTACAGGCATGAATGATACATTGAAATACATCACGCCTAAAAATGCCACCGGGGAGGAAGAACGCCAAGTCGGTGTGCGCTGGTTGAAATTGGGGTTGATACGCTATATCGCGAAAACGCCGCTGGCCGATGACATTCGCATTTCATATACTGCGCCAGCGGTGCGAGGCAAAGGGAGCGATCCCTGGAACTACTGGGTATTCGAGCTGAGCCTTCACGCCTATTTGAACGGCCAAAAATCGGACAAGCGGGCAAACTTGTGGGGCAGCTTTTCCGCCGATCGGATCACCCCGGAATGGAAGATTGAGCTCTCCTTGGACGGATCCTATTACGAAGACAAATTTGAGGATGGCGACGCTATAGTGTCGAGTTTTTCGCGCAGCAAGTCTTTTTATGGCTCGGTAGTGAAAAGCCTGGGCGACCATTGGTCGGCGGGGGGTGAGGGGTGGTTGTCCTCCTCCACCTACAGTAACAAGGACATTTCCTCCGGGTTGGCCGGGGCGCTGGAGTATAATCTTTTCTCCTACTCGCAGGCGACGCACCGACAATTGCGCTTCAATTATGAAGCCGGAGTGAGTTTTGTGGATTATACCCTGGAAACTATCTACGGAAAACTGCACGAAACGCTTTATTATGAAGAGGTGGGTGTGGCTCTAGGAATTACCCAAACCTGGGGTTCCATCACGACTTCCATTGAAGGCATGCACTATTTCCACGACCTGAGCAAGAACTCTCTGCAATTGGAAAACGATCTCTCGCTGCGCTTGTTCAAAGGGTTATCCCTGGATCTGGATGGAGGGTTGTATATCGTCCACAATCAGCTTTCGCTTTCCTTGCAGGACGCTTCGTATGAGGATATTTTGCTGCGGCGGCGACAATTGGCCACGCAATACCAATATTGGACCAACATAGGATTATCCTATACCTTCGGATCGACTGATAACAACGTAGTCAATCCACGGTTTGGGAATTAGACAAACGATAAATCATCACGGGGATCAAACATGGCACAAGAATTGGCCGCTATGGCTACTCGGGTGGAGTATGCTCCAACCCTGAAAGATACCACCGCCAATCCGGCGCCGCTAGGGCTGCTGGGATTCGGCATGACGACGGTACTGTTGAACCTGCATAACGCCGGGTTTTTTGCGCTGGGCAGCATGATTTTGGGGATGGGAGTCTGGTGCGGGGGCATCGCTCAAATCGTTGCGGGATTGATGGAGTGGAAGAAGGGCAACACCTTTGGCACGACCGCATTTACCCTGTACGGCGTTTTCTGGCTCTCGCTGGTGGCGCTGTCGGTCATGCCCAAGCTGGGCATTGCGGAGGCCAATGAAACTTCGGCGATGGCTTTTTACCTGCTGGTCTGGGGTCTGTTTACCGCCTGCATGTTTATGGGAACGCTGAAGATTAATCGAGCGCTGCAATTCGTTTTCGCTTCGCTCACCGTTTTGTTCTTTCTACTGGCGATTTCCGATTTCACCGGCAACGCTGCGTTGAAGCAAATAGCGGGTTATGAGGGGATCATCTGCGGACTGTCGGCGTTTTACACCGCCATCGCCCAGGTGCTGAACGAGGTCTATGGGCGGCCGGTGTTGCCGCTGGGAGCGGTGAAGAAGTAATCGTGTCAAGTCATCCCTTCGGCTAGGACTTGACGCAACGTGGAAAAGTCCGGTCACGCGTTACGCCTAAAGCTTGATACTTCGAGCAAGAGTGCCTTAAGATGCGTTCTACACCAGCGTTTACCATTTACCTCCTGATCAACGGCTTGATCGTCTACAAATATGCTGCCAGGGTAACGGAGAATTCCGCCCTGGCAGCTTTCGTCTATATGGTCACGGCCGGGGGTCTTATTTGGCTGTTGTGGCGCCGCAGGAATGGCAGAATCAGCGACAGCGCCTATTTTTCCACTGCGGCGGTATTGGCGGTGTTGCTTACGATACTTATGAAACAGTTCGATCCCGCGATGCTGCACGTGGGCCGCTATGCGGCGCTGCATGAATGGATCACTCGCCTGCTTAATGGGCAATTCCCCTACGCTTCGGATACTTACCCTTCCGGCTTCCCGTTTTTGTTCGCCCTGGCCTTGCCATTTTATTTCTTGGGCGATCTGGGCTTGTTCCAGATCTTCAGCTTTTTGGTCTTTGCCTGGTTGATCCATCGCTGGTTTGGGTCCGGATCTTCAAACCGCCTGATTTGCCTGGGACTATTGGTCGCCTCTCCCCTGTTTCTCTACGAGATCGTCACCCGCAGTGATTTGTTCAGCAATATGGTCGTGGTATTACTCTACCTGACGTTTCTGGGACGATTCATCGCTAGAGCAGAGATTGGAATGACATTTCTTTGGGGTCTGGGAGGAGGCCTGATCTTAGCCACGCGGGGTATCGTGCTACCCATTCTGCTGGTTGCCTTCGGTTATCTTTACCGGCGTGTCAAGTGGAAAACGGCACCCTGGCTGCTGGGAATCGCGACGGGATTTTGTCTGATGTTGGCGCCCTTCGCATTTTGGGACTGGGAATATCTGCTAAAATCCGGACCGTTCGCCCTGCAAACTTCTTTCGCGCCCGGATGGGTGGCGTTCGCCGCCATTCTGGCAAGCGCGATCTGTGGCTGGCGCGTAACGACATTCCGAAGCATGCTTTATGCTCAGGCGGGGATTCTTTTCGGAGCGATAACGGTGGCATTGACCCTCGCAAGCGATGCAAAAGGCTGGCCTCAGGTCATCTTCGGGGATGGCTTCGATCTTTCGTATTTCAGTTTCTGCTTGCCATTTTTAGTCGCAGCCGTGGGGTGGCCGGACAAGGCACAGAGCGGATCGCAATTAGCCCGATACCATCAAGCGGATTTAAAATAAAGGTACAGAAAAGATAGCGGGAGAAGTTGAAAATATTCTCGAAATGTCTTGACTTATGAGAAATCATTCACTATATTAGAATAAGAATTAACAATAATAAGGTTAATTCTTGCCAGTTTACATGAAGTCTATAGATATAATTATTGTATATATTGCAGTTACAAAATGTCAATATGTTATAATGTAAACAATATAACAAGCGCCGCAGATCTAGCCATGGTGAAATATATTAAGTGGAGGAAGCCATGTCCGCGCTATACGAGCATCCCCGGTACTATGAGATAGCCTTCTCTTACCGGGATATTCCAGCCGAGGTGGACGTCTTCGAGGAATGTTTCCGGAGGTTCTCGAAAGTTCCGGTGAAGACCATTCTTGAGTTAGGCTGCGGTTACAGTCCTCACATGCCGGAATTGATTCGACGAGGGTATCACTATTGCGGGTTGGATTTAAGCCAACCCATGCTGGAGTACAGCCGGCAGATGGCGGCCCAGCTTGAAGCCGAGGTCAAATTCATCCACGGCGACATGATCCACTTTCAGCACCCCCGGAAAGTGGATTTTGCTTTTATCACACTGGATTCCCTGTGCGTGCGTAACTTCGAGGAGCTGCGCCATCATTTCGATTCGGTGGCGGCGGTGCTGAAGCGGGGTGGATTATACCTGCTGGAATGGTGCATCAATTTCGATCCGCAGCCTCACGGCGAAGTCGCCTGGCTGCGCGAGAAGAACAGCGTGCAGGTGAAGACGACGGTGCGCTGGGATAACATGGATCCTTCCGAACAGCTCGTGGCCGGCAGCATCGAAATGGACGTGACCGACAAAGGCAAGCACGAAGTCTTGACCGATCGCGCTATCCGCCATGCCATTTCGCCGCGAGAATTCTTAGGCTTGATCAACCAAGGCGGCAAGTTCAAGTTCGTGGGCTGGTGGAATGATTGGGACTTAGAACAACCCTTAGGCTGGGCGCAGGGCCGCATCTGCCGGCCTATCACGGTGGTGAAGAGGATATAAGAGAAAAGCTTATTCATGGGTAGGGGCACGGCCTTCCGTGCCCCTGCGTTTTTATATTATTTAAGCAACACCATTTTCCCTGTCATAATATTCGGGGTCGTCCCCGACCCCGACACCCCCAAGCGATACAGATACACCCCCGAAGCCAATCCCGATCCGTCGAAGCTGACCTCGTGCCTCCCACCCTCTCGCCATCCATCCACCAGTGTGCTGACCAACCTCCCGGCGGTATCATATACTCGTAAACGGACCTGACTCGCAACTCGCAACTCGAAACTCACAACTGTGGTGGCGTTGAAGGGGATTGGTCTGGAAGGATATAGCTTGAAGGATAATGGTTGACTGGGAAAAGGTGGTGACGCCCAGACGGGAGAGGACAGCCAGGGATCGAAGAGAACCATTTCGCCAATAGTGTCACCCAAACCATTCGGATTCAATATAGCATGATAGGGGCCACTGGCATCCCCCCACCAATTCCAGCAGGCGTCAATCTCTGTTGCATAAATTGTATTCGTGTCCACATTGACGGCCGGAGGAGAATTGCCTATGATGATGTTATCACGCATGATGCAGGAATCGCATTGTAAAGTGCTGACAGCCGATCCCCAATTCATTTCATTACGATTATTCAAGAACAAGTTGTTGTTGATGTAAGCTCCAGCATTAGAGCTTAGCAAAAGCGCAGGGCCATAGAGTTCTGAAGAGTTATTGATGAATGAATTATTTGATATTATGCAATGACTAAACCATAAGCCCAAACCATTGCCGCCATACAAACTGCTATTATCTTGGAAGGTATTTCCTTCAACGATCCCGGTACAATAAGGCGTCAGCCCTAAAGCGCCATAACCGATGCCATGATTGTTTTCAAATAAATTATTCTGTATATTCACATTAGAGATGAGAAAACAAAAACCCGCTCCCAGACCAGCAGTGGGCTCACAAGTGTGATCGGAGACAATATTATTTGTAAAAAGAAGCGATTGAATGCTACCCAATACTCCAGCCAGCGCTGAACCGCCGGTATTATGATGGAAATAATTATCGGAAATTATTGCTTGGGTGATGAATTCTGCATGGATACCGGTGTTGTTGTGAGCGTTATTCGCATAAACTTCGTTCCCAATAAATCGTAAATCTGGAATGTCAAGGATTAAAACCCCGCCACCCCACCAGTCGGCTTCATTCCCATAAATCTTATTATTTTCAATTATCATCGGCATTAGGCCGGAACCGACGAATATTCCTCCACCGGAAAATGCGGAGTCCCCATAAATATGGTTGCTTTTAATGCAAGGACTTGAATTGTTAATATAGCAACCACCTCCCATTAGCAAAAGAGTCTGATAAGCTTCAAACCATCGCAAGGTTCCCCGACCGCCCGTAATACTCAACCCATAGATCAGAGTCGTGCTATCTTGCCCTCCATTTATATAGATCACACTGGCGGTGTCGGGATCGCTGTAATGGCTGCCATCAATAATTGTTTGAGAGATGTGATTTGTGTCGCCATCCATGAGATAATGACTGGCCAGAGTCAAGTTGAACGGGGGAAAACGAAGGTTCTCGAAATAGCTTCCATTGGCGATTAGTACTGTGTCATGTTCTGCAGCAAGGTTTAACGCCTGTTGCACCGTAAGGAATTCTGCAGGCACGTGCAGAATGTCACAGACACTGATGTCAGCAAACGTACAAACGAGAATTAGAAGGATATATTTTCGCACGATTATATGAATGTATGAGATGGGCGGGTTGAATTCAACCCGCCCATTAGTTTTCTTTCAAGGTCCGTTGGGATTGTCACCGCCAACCTCATTTGTAGTTATGGTGCAGGTAGCATGCCCTGGCAGCGACATGGATCCATCATCCGCCCACATAAGGTAATGTGTACCGGTTTGGAGTTCTACGGTACCGGATTGGTCGGAGGTGGCGCCTTCGATGGCAATTAAATTTGATCCGCCTGACATTCTACGCAGGTAGAATGAATACGATCCGCCATGATGGTCACAAGCCCAATTGTACCAAATACTATTTTTGGCTTCAAAGACTGTAGAACTCTGTTGTGTTTCATCCCAAACCCGAACGGTTTGCTCAATGAGGTCTGCCCACCCAATGAGCGTGACAGTTGTTATAACGGCCGTTAATACAAGAGCGATTAACCACTTCTTGCGGTTCTTCATGATAACCTCCAATAAATTTAGTGGATGGATTATTGGGCCGTTAAAGAAGCCCATTGAAAACCGCGTTTAATATAAAAAAAAAAAAACCGGCAAAGTCAAGAGATATTTCAGTTATTTTTGCATTATTAAAACCGCAATAAAAATAGGCTCGCCAATGTGGCGAGCCCATACGTCAGGGAGGATAGACGGGTTTATTTGATCAGCGCGAGTTGCCGATTGAAGATCTGCCCGCCCGCTTGCAGGCAGCAGAGGTAAAGTCCGCTGGGCAGACCGTCCGCGTTCCAAACGGCGGTGTGCAATCCAGCGTCGCGGATGCCGGAAACCAGGTCGGCGACCAGGCGGCCGGCGGTATCATAAATGCGCAGAGAGACAGGCCCGGCCTGAGCCAGGCTGTAGGCGATGGAGGTCTGCGGATTGAACGGATTGGGGTAATTCTGTTGCAAGCTATAACCGGAAGCCACTCCGTTCACGGTCACACTCAAAGGATTCGAGAAGGTAACCGAGCCGTCCAGATCAATCTGTTTCAGACGGTAGCTGTAAGTCTGTCCTGCTTGCGCGGTTTCATCCATGTACTGGTAGGCGTGAGGTTCCACCGAACTGCCGAAACCGGGAATCAGGGCGCTCAGATCCTGGAAGCTTTCGCCCGCTACGCAGCGTTGCACCGCCCAGGCCCAGCATTCGATTTCACTGGCAGTTGTCCAGATCAAGGAGACGCCTTGGGGCGCCAGATTGGCGCTGAAGGAGGCCAGCACTACCGGCGTGACGGTCAACGGGTAGTAGAACGCGCCGCAGTCGTTGCGCGTGCCGTCCGGATCGTTGTAGGCGTAAGCCGGGTTGCCATGGCTGATGGCCTGCGAAGTGATGGTCAGATGGTAGTCGTAAGGCAGACCGCTCACATAGGCAGGGTTGCCTGTAACGTCGCCCAAGCCGGGCACTACGCCGATATAGTCTCCGCCGGTGTTTTCGTAGAAGAGATTGTACGACAGATCCGGGGTGCAGCCGGGAGTGGCCAGAACGCCTCCGCCACCGACTGTGTAGGAGACGATGTTGTTCATGAAGATGGGAGAGGATTCTTCGATAATCTGCACCGCTCCGCCAGTGCCATCACCGTCGTTGTGCGAGATGGTGTTGTTGATGATCGTCGGCGCGGACTGAGTATAAATGCGGATGCCGCCGCCGTCGGCGGTAGCGACGTTGTGGCTGATGACGTTGCGTTTGAGGGTGATATTGGAGTGTTTCAGCGCGATGCCGCCGCCGTGCAGAGCACTATTGAACTGCACGTAATTTGAGTCCACCAACCCGCCGGTGGCGTTCTTGATCAACATGCCGGCGCCGCAACTGGTGGCGGTGGTGTTATTCACAATGGTATTGCGGTGAATCAGCGGACTGCCGCCATCGCTGAAAATGCCGCCGCCGCCGTCGGGGGTATCGTTGCCGGTGATGATATTGAATTTAATTGTCGGCGAGGAGTTGTTCAAGTAAATGCCGCCGCCCACATAGAAAGTGCCGTAACCGGGTTCGTACAGATGACCGGTTCCGCCGGTGATGGTAAAACCCATGAGCACAGCGTCAGAAGTTTCACCGCTGGTCAAGATCACAGCGGAACCCGTGCCGTTGGCATTAATGATAGTATTCAAGATGAGGCTGCAATCGGGGTCAAGGGCGTAGAAGCTTGTCACTATGATGTTCTTGCCCAAGAAGTTGAGGTGTTCCAGATACTGCCCGGTAGCCACCAGAACGGTATCGGAATTGACCGCGGCCGTAATGGCCTCCTGGATAGTCGCATAATCAGTCGGGACTAAGCGCGTCGTTCCAAAAACAGGTGCCACGCTTACGATCAACAGGAAGCCAATCAGTGTAAAAACTCGTAGCATGTGCATTCAGTATCCTCCCCATTTGTTACCAGTGGTTCGCAGGTATAATCCTCCCACGAATGTGATGCAAATTTAGTAGAAAACAGGGGGTCATTATGTGATTTCAGTCACATGATTGCAAATAAAGCAGTGATTTTTGGGTTTTGTCATGCTAAAACGGGCAAATTGCTGTATTAAATCGAACTGGTCGTGCTTATATTTTGGCGAGATTATTCTTCATTAAAGGCCAAATGATGATCGTGGTTTATCAGAGGGTCAGCCGGGCGGAAGTGCGGGTGGAGGGGCAGGTCGTCAGCCGCATCGGGCGGGGAGCGCTCTTGTTGGTGGGTGTGGCCGTCGGCGACAACAGCGAGGAAGCTCGCTGGATGGCCGAGAAGGTGGCGGGCCTGCGCGTTCAGGACGACGCCGAGGGCAAATTGAACCTGTCGCTGCAGGATATAAGCGGCGAGGTGCTGGCGGTGTCGCAGTTCACGCTGCTGGGCGACTGCCGCAAAGGCAAGCGGCCCTCGTACACTCGGGCGGCTCCGGCGGAATTGGCCGAACCGCTGTTCGTACGGTTCGTGGAATTCCTGCGAGCCGAAGGTGTGCCTGTGCAGATCGGCGTATTTGGCGCACACATGGAGGTGGAGCTGGTCAACGACGGGCCGGTGACGTTGGTGGTGGGGCGGTAGTCGTTGGTCGTTGGGTCAGTGGCTGGTGGGGCAAGCGTCCCTGCTTGCCACAGATTGGGTGGCCCGGCTGACGTGTCAGCCGGGTGTATTATATAATTTACAATATACCCGGTTTGCGAGCAAACTGGGCCACCCTCGTCCTTTCCATTTCTCACTTCTTAAGGGAATCGTTGTTTATCCCCTCGGCGGGAGGACATTCAATATCGGATAAATTAAACCGGATGACTTGGGCAATCCAGACGCCCACCGGGCAATCGCACTGCAGCGCCGGAGTGAACTTCCATTGCAGGACAGCCTTCACGGCAGCGTCTTCGAATCCCAGCCCCTTTGGAGTGGCTTTGAGCGCACAAGCTTTTTTCACGTCACCCTTCTTATCCACATAGAACTGAACTGTGACTTTACCCGAAACCTTAAGCTTTCTGGCTGAATCCGGATAAACTGGTTCGACCTTCTTGACGAGCTGAGGCGGCTTCTCATAAGGAACAAAATTTCCCGGATCGGGGATGACAGGATCATCAATAACAGGCTTTTCCTGGCCTAAGGCTATTCCAGATATGAGCATTCCCGCCAGAGTCATCGCTAAAATAATACCCGGAGTTTTCATGGTTATCTCCATTTTTCTGGTCTGTCCATGCTGCCGTGGTTCGGGCCAGATAATCTGCGGTTAAGACAGTTATTTTCAGCCCCGTTCACGGGGTTTTATTTTCTAGGTGTAGCCCCGTCCTTCAGGGCGGGGTGAGGGGGTGGAGAAAATTATCGGGGTCGGGACGACCCCGATAACGATGCACATTACAAGGTGCTCGGTTATCGGTCAACGGTCATTTTCCTCAAATACCGGACCAAATTCAACCCCAACAAATCGTGAATGCGCCCGTGGCTGAATCCGGCTTTCTGCCAGGTGGAAATCAGTGGCGTGGCCTCCTGCATGCCATCTGCTTGCACTCCGAGGTTGTACCAACCGACGCTCGCTGCGAGCGCCTGAAACTCTTTCACTTCCAAGTCCTTGACCGCCCGGGCTGACAGGAGCAGGAACTGCCCCGGTAGCAACTTCAACTCGCTCTTGGTCACGGGTTTAGCTGATCCATTAACCTGCACAACCAACGGCCGTGTAGCCGCGACAAACAGGCTATAAGCCTGGGTCAGGGAATTCACATCCCAAATCACCGCTTGTGGAGCGCTTTCAAGCTGTGCTATCAGGTCGCCAGCGGGCTTCTTCAACCCGCGAACACCGAAGTAGGCTTTATCATCTTGAGGGACATGCACGAACAGTACGCCGAGTTTGGCCAGCATAGTATAAATTTCAGGCGTGTTTTCCACCAGTTTGGGAGAGGCCAGCCCCAGCGCTACTCCCGGAACCAGTTGGCCCGAAGGGATCCTGACGAATGAGGCAACCTTCCGCATGTTCAAGGAATCGGCGTTCAGGGTCGAATCCAGACGGCTCAGTTCCAGCAGCAGGCGGCGCAGACGATTGCGCGAAGCCTGATCAATGGTCTTGCCGGCCTCGTAGAGCACCAGATCAGGGCCGTCATCCAAAGTGGGTGGCGGCAAGGTGGGAGCGTTCAAGAGAACTGTTTCGCTGGAATGCCAGAGGTAATGGGTCAGGCGATCAGCTTCAACCAGCGAGGCGGGATGATCGGCAATGGCGCGCAGCCCTTGATAGACAATATCGCCAACTTGAGCCATCAGCTCCGGTTGGATTAAGGCCGCCTCATCTTCCGGCTGGTGATAATGGGGGTGATCGCCACCGGTGTCTATGAAGAAAGCGGGGATCCCCAGGTCCTCGAAGGGCGCGTGATCGCTGTAGTAACCGGGTTTGAAGTGGCGCAGGCTTTGGCGTAGAGAATCGCTCATGACCAATTCCCAGATATCCCAGATCGCGGGGAAATTGGGGAAGCCGCCGAGCGATATCCCTTGGCCCACTCCCACCATATCCAGGTTGATCATAGTCACGATGGAATCCAGCGGCAGCGGCGGATGTGCGACGAATTCTTCCGATCCCAGCAGCCCCAGGTCCTCTCCGGTGAAAGTCACGAATGCGATGCTACGGCGCGGCGGGATGGGATCAGCGACCAGCGTGCGCGCGAGTTCCAAGACCAGGGCGGCGCCGGAGGCGTTGTCATCGGCGCCGTGAAAGATGCGGTTGACGGCGTCCACTCCCAGATGATCCATGTGCGCTCCGACCAGGACCATCTCGTGCGCCAACCGAGGATCGGATCCGGGGAATATTCCCACGACGTTGCGGGTGGCGGCATTTGGGATCACTCCGGCATTTGCTTCGACTTGCAGGGTAGCGGCCAGATCCAAATGGCAGCCGGATCGCTGGGTGTTGGCGCGAGCGAAGAGCGAGTCCACGGTAAGTCTGGAGGCGGCGAGGAGCCGGTCACAGGCTTTGCGGCTGATCCAAAAGCAGGGTACGTTGGCGCGACGGTTTTCAACTCCCAAGGTGCGCTGCATGCAGGGGCCTTCACCGACCTGCAGGTAGGCGATAGCTCCAGCGTCGGCGGCGTGAGCGGCTTTATAACCGTGACCGCCTTCGCGCCCCCAGAAACCTTCGCCGTCATTAGGCGCACCGCGCAGAGCCAGAGCGACCTTGCCTTTGAGGTCCGCTCCAGCCAGATCGTCGCGGCCTTTGCTCGGTTCCTGAATGCCGTAGCCCACAAACACTACTTGCCCTTGCACTCTTCCAGCTCCTCCATAAGCGAATGAGACGAAATCAGAACCGTACTCAAATTCAAACGGTTCGGTTTCTGCAGAGGCAGGCCATAGTTGCATAACCATCGGCCCGGATTCCACTGCTGTGGTGATGCTGAAATCCTGAAAGAAGGAGGTATCCCCGACGCCCGGCTGAAGGCCGATATTGAGGAACTGGTTCGCAATCCAGGCAGCAGCTTTTTCGCCTCCGGGGAGGCCGGAGCGGCGGCCCTGGAGAGAATCCGAAGCGAGGATTTCGATAGAGGAGAGGGCGCGGTAGCCGTCCACGAGGGTTTGGGCTTTCCCAAGAACAGAAGAGGTGATGACGGCCATTGTCAGGATGAAGGAGCGCATCGAAAGAGGATCCATTTGTATTCCACAATTCTATCTTACGAATTTAATTAAAAAGCCTTGCATGGGAAGCGTGAATATATTATATTATGGGTATATGCCCATAACAAGATTGGATCCTAGAGTATGTCCAGACCACCGAAATGCCGCTGGGTGGGCCAACTCACCCAGGGAATCGTTTTCAAGCCTCGCGGGGTCCCGCTGCGCAATCTGGAACTGGTGGTGCTGCAGTTGGACGAATTAGAAGCCCTTCGCCAGGCGCATCTGGAAGGTAAATCCCAGGAAGAGGGCGCCGAGATTCTGGGGATTTCTCGTTCAACCTTTGGCCGCATACTTGAAAACGCACATCAAAAAATCACCACAGCGCTGGTCCATCACCAGGCGTTACAAATAGAGGGAGGACCAATCATCATGGAAAAACGACAATTCCAATGCCGTGATTGCGGGAATACCTGGGAAGTTGCTTTTGGTACAGGTCGCCCCGACCAATGCCCGTCCTGCAATTCGCAAAATTTCAATCGCACCGACGCCGGACCCCGGCAGCGGGGTTGTTGCCAAGGGGGTTCACACCCTCGCGGTCATGGAAAAGGGCAGAAATTAAACTAAAAGAGAGGATAACAATGAGAATCGCAATCCCTTCGGATGATGAAATCACCATTGCCGGCCACACAGGCCGCACTCGGGGGTTTGTTATTTATGATCTGGCGGAAGGCGCAGCCAGTCGGATTGAATATCGGGAAAACAGCTACACACAGCATGCGCAGGGAAACTGCACCTCTGAAAGTCCCAGTCAAGGACACCAACCTCACCATCAGCACAACCACAGCCATGACGGTTTGCTCGGAGCACTAAACGACTGCCAGGTGATGATCGCTCACGGCATGGGGCCGCGGTTGGTCGCAGATCTGGCTTCACGGAACATTCGCGTCATCTTCTGTGACGATGCAAAAATTGAAGACGCCGTCAACAAGCTGGTTGCCGGTTCCTTGGTGTCTACTGGGAAGAGCTGCTGCGGTCATGGTTAAATTCTGCTGGATTCAGATCCTCTACCTGTTCATTTACAGTGTAAGTGAGTCTCTGCACCCGCCCGCCGCTAATCATGCCGCAGACTGTGCACGGGGTCCACTTTAGCGGCGCGGCGGGAGGGTAAAGCTCCCGCCAGCAGGCTTACGCCCACGCCGAACGCCACCGAAGCCAGCATCAGCCACCAGGGCATGGCGAATACGTCTATGCCGGTCTGCCCCTGCTTCTCCATCCACCACATGATCACCACTGCCGCGATGCGGGTCAGGATCCAACCGAAAGTCAGCCCCACCACGCCGCCGATGAAACCCACCACGCCGGATTCGGCCAGGAACAGCAGTTGGATGTGCCGGTCGTCCGCACCCAGCGATTTCATCACCCCAATCTCCCGGAAGCGTTCCGTGATGGACATGATCATGGTGTTGGCGATGCCCAGCGAAGCCACGACCAGGGCCAGCATACCTACCGCACCCAGCATGGTATCAATGATCATGAAGGCCTTCTTCATCTCCTCGAACTGGTCGGCTATGCTGAAGGTGCGGTAACCCCGGGCTTCCAGCGTGTCGCGCACCGCCTCGAATTCCCGGTAGGATTTCATGCGCACGGTTAGCGAGGAGTATCCCTTGCCGCCCTTGCGGATCATGGAGAGAATGTCGAAGGCGCTGCGGAAGCTGATTTTTTCCATGTTCTGAGCGGTGATCCAGGGGACGATCAGTTGGCGAGGCTGTTCGTCGAGGCCATCGGATTTCAGCAAACCACATACGGTGAGCTTGTACCGCATTTCGCGGAAGGGCGAAACTTTGCCGCCGGACATGAACATGGGCAGCGCAGCACCGGGATTCATACTGGCGGTCACCACCTCGATCTCCTGCCCCAGGATGGAATCCGGCTGCTTGAAGCCCAGCCGTACCGCCAGTTCCCGGGCGATAACCGTTTCGCGGGCCGAGTCGCTGCTGAAGAAGCGTCCCTTCTTCATCCGGGAATAAGGAGCGGATTGGCCCATCTGAGCCAGCAGTGCGTAGACTGAAGTGTTGGCTTCACGGCCTCGGCATTCCACGCGGGCGGAAAAGACGTCTTCGGGGTAGACGGAGGCCACGCCGGGAATCCGGCTGATGTCCTGCATGACGCTGTCGTTCAGCATGACAACTCGGGGGGCCGTGGTATCCGCCGCGGTGTGGTCTTCGCGTTCCGAGCGCACCACACTGTGCGGCAGCACCTGGAGGCTGGTAAACAGCTCTAGTAGCTCGAAATTCTCGGAGGCCAATTGCTGCATACCCACGCCGAAGGAGAGCAGCGAAGACAAGGCCATGATACCTATGATCACACCGGAAATGGTCAGAAAAGAGCGGGTTTTCATGCGCCAGAGGTTGCCGAAGGACATGCCCAGGACGTCTTTGACGGTCATGGCAAACCTCCTTCAGTCTCATTGACGATTACGCCGTAATCCATGCGCAGGACGCGATGCGAATACTGGCGCGCCAGATCCAGGTTATGGGTCACCATGATGACCGTGCCGCCCTGTCGGTTCCAGTCGGCCAATAGTTCACAGATTGCCAAGGAATTATCCCGGTCGAGGTTTCCGGTGGGTTCATCGGCCAACAGGACTTCCGGATTTTTCACCAACGCCCGCGCGATGGCCACACGCTGCTGTTCACCGCCGGAAAGATCGGCGGGACGGTGATGGAGGCGGTCTTTCAAACCCAGGTGCGTCAACATGTCCGAAGCCAGCTTGGCGCGATCCCCGGGGTGAGCATCGGTAAAATAGAGGGCCAATTCTACGTTGGCTTGAGCGGTGCGATGCGGTACCAGATTGAACGACTGGAAAATCATCCCCACAAAATGAGCGCGGTAGCGGGCCAATTCACGCGGGGACATAGTCCCTATTTTCCCCGTCGGGGTTTCGATCAAACCAGAGGTGGGAGTATCCAGCCCGCCGATCAAGTTCAGCAGCGTGGATTTACCCGATCCGGAAGAACCCACCAGACTCAAGAATTCGCCCTTACGAACGGATAAATCAACTCCCTTCAACGCCCAGATTTCAGAAGCGCCCAAGGTGTAACGTTTGGTGAGGGAGGAGATCGAGATGATTTGGGTAGAGTTCATGCGCCACGCTTCCTCAGCCACTTCTCCCAAATTGTTCCTAATGCCGCGCCAACGAAAATGGCTTGCACCGGGTGCAAGGGCCAGCGCATGCGTTCGCTATCGTAGGAGGTCGCGGCAATGGCCAGAACATACAACGCCCAAAAGGCTATCATCCAGCCGACCGGCTGGGCGTGGCGCCACATCAAGACGGCTCCGAGCAGAGCCATAGCCGTCCATAAATAATATGTCAAGTTGAAGATTCCTCCGTAGCAGGGGCTGGACCGCCCCACCCAAAAGCGTCCCATCTGGTAAATCGAAAAGGTCGCGTAATATCCCGGATTGGCGGCCAGAAATTCGCGGGCTCTTAGTCGCAGCAGGCGATCCCGTTCAGGTTCCGGGACGGCAGGTAGGATAGGCACCATTAGCAGATCGCGGCAGTGGATCTCGTTATATAGCCCCAACAGTCTTCCCACGCGACCAATCTGCGGATGATCCGCTGCCGTGGCCGGCAGAAACCAGGCATTGTAACCCGCTCGGGTGGGAACCATCAGCCACTGGCCGAAGAGCAGTCGGTTGCGGATAACCCAGGGAGCCAGCGCGATGGTAAACCCGAGACAGGCCAGAATCATTCGCCTGTACACTTTCGGCGGTCGCCGTATTAACAGCGTCCCGAGTATCACCGGCAGGAGCACGATCAGCAACATCCGCACCTGATAGACCGCTCCCAGGGATAATCCCGCCGCCAAGGCCCACCACAACCGACCACCCGCCAAAGCGCGATCCAGGGCGTAGAAGGCGACGATCAACAAAGGCAGCAGCAGCGGCTCGGTCAGGAATTTGCCGGCGCATTCCCAGGCCCAGGGGTAGAGCGCGTAAGCGAGACCGGCGAGCATCGCCGCCAAAGTGGGCAGCAGGCGTAAGGTCAGCCGGAACAGCAGCACCGCCGCCAGGCTGTCCAGGAGAATCTGAATCACCTGCACGGCGATATAATTGCGCCCGAATAAGCGGTAGATCAGGCTTAAGAAAAACGGGTATCCCGGTTCGTACAAGGCGGTGGAAGCGCCTGCCGGAGCGGTCAGGTATTCGAAACCTCCCATTTGACGACTCTGCCGCCCCCGAAATCGTTCCCACCCGAGAGCCGTGCTGTCGGGAATACCGGCATTCAACGCCGCTTGTTCATACGGCACCGCGAAGCGATTTTCGGTGACCAGCATCCACGCCACCTGGTCGTAAGCATCGCCATCAGCCGAAGGCACGTGTTGCGGCCAGGGCGTACCCAGGCTGTCCGCCACGGCGAACGTATACAGCAGCCGGGCGGCCAGCGCCAACGCGAAGATGATCAGTCCCCGAACCGCAGCGCGGGAACGAGGAGGTCCGTCAGGTGGCGAGGACATGGTAGATGGGGTTATTTTCCACCGGGATAATTCCGGTGCTCGCTTTGATGAGGGTGGAAAACAATGGAACAAGGCAATGAAGTACTTTTAGATTTGGATTGCAGGCAGTTCGTCCCAGGTGCGGCCATCTAGTTTTCGACCGGTTTTTTTGCGGTTGAATCCACCCCATTGTTTGAAGAAAAAGGGGACTTTTTTTGCCTGGCATTGGTCCCGAATGTCCATAACCCAGGCGGGATTCATGCTGCGAGCACCGGGCCCCGACTCCCCGCCCACAATGACCCAATCGAGTCCCTTCAGATTTAACATTGGAAGATCTCCCAGAAGCGGCTCAAAAGAAATGAATTTGACCTTCGCGTTAGTCTTTCGTAAATTCTCAATGCGATACATATAGTCTTGGTTTTCAACGCTCACACCCATCCAGACATGAGGGAGCCAGGGTAAACGCGGACTCAATTCCCGCAAACGGCGGGATCTTTTGGTCAGAATCTGGAAGGTGTGCCAAGGCGCCTTACTCATGACCTCGAATACTCTAAAGATGAATTCTGTCGGTACGTCCTTATGGAATAGATCGCTCATGGAATTGACGAAAACCGTTTGCGGTTGTTTCCAGTGTAGAGGGATTTCAAGCGCACGCTCGTGAGTTGTGACCTTGAACCCGTTCCTGTAATTGACCTGCCCCATCGCCTGTAGGCGCAGCGACATGCGCTCAGCGTAGCAATACTTACAGCCGGGGCTGATTTTGGTACAGCCAGTCAGCGGGTTCCAGGTGGAACCGGTCCACTCGATGGAGGAATTGGAGGACATTACATTTACTCTTGTCTTTTCAATATTCTAATTACTGCATGATAGGTTGCTAAATAAAAATGAAACATCCATTGATGCCAAATTTTTTCATCATAATTTCGCTTCTGTTGTGGATTATGATGTCTAATATTAAAATTATTGATTATTTCAAAAAGAGTAGACTCATCCTTACTATTTAGGGCTTTATCAAGTTTACCAGTCTTCTTGAGCCATTCAAAAACATCGGCAAGTTCGTGAATAGCTTGCTTTCTAATAGAAAAATCTATGTGCCGATTGCGCCATTTTAAAATTGCATCGCGGATTTTATTATCAACATTTACCTCATCGTATGGCACTATTTCGGCATTAATAATATTTTGAATGCCTCCTTCAGCAAGTGCTAAAATGATTCCAGTTTCTGTCAATTCATAGCCAGATTTGTAATCGGTAAGGAACAGGTTCGCTTGTTCTCTGAATTCGTTTTTTCCATTAACTTCATCGTAGCCTTCATAATCAGAATACCAGAAGTCAGTTTCCGTTTGATAACGTTCCCAGCCATAAGGTTTGGATACATGGTCATAAAGAAATTCTAAGCTATCGAAAATATGATCTTCGGTGATATGAGCATGATTCCAATCCGATATTGGAAAGAGATGAAATCCTAGAGCAAGCACAGCCTTACTCGTGATCACTTCAGGTAAATCATCTTTTGTGATACTTGCCTTTTCTTTGAAATAATCCTGATCCCTGTAGTAATAAAACAGATGCATCAATTTTTGATATAAATCTGTCAAGGTTAAGCTATTTGGATTATTCCTTGCGCTGTAATAGCGACGCATCTCATCATCCTCTCTTATTTATTCCCGTGGCATTTGTCTGTGGCTAACCGTTTTCAATCCCTTCGGGATTGAGCCCCCTCACCTCCAATCATCCATCACGTACGCTTCCAGGCGATTATACCCCGCTTCGTTGGGGCGTTGCATGGCCACGCCCTGGATCACCGTGCGGAAGCCGCGATCCATCATTTTGCGGTAGGCGTTGTGGCGGGCCAGATTCACTCCAACCAGTAGCCCTGGCAGACCTTTGGATAGGGCATATGCCTCGCAAGCCGATAGCAACTCTTCGAAGAGACGCTCTGTATTTGGCCCCGGCCGCACGGCGCCGAATTTGACATAGCAGGTGCCGCTGCCCGCCTCCGTGCCGGGTCCGCAGTGACAGACCGCCAACCCGGCCAGCTTGGAGTCATCCATTAGCAGAATGGTGTCACCCAGGTTTTGAGTGGTAACCGCATTGATTTCGCGCGTCAGGTCAAGACCTTCGAAAACGGAATAGGTCAGATCACGGCAAGAATTTAAACAAGCTTCCCGTTCATTTACCGGTACTTCAGAATACTTTGACCAGTTCGGCACGAGGCCGCCCGGTTCGACCGGCTTGGCCATGATGGCGGTCAGAAAGCGCGGCCAGAAACCGAATTTTTGGTACAATCCGATGTGCTTGGCGCTCTGCGGTGAAGTGAACAGCCCCATGTGGCGGATACCCTGTGCCGCGAAGAGCGTCATTACCGGCTCCATCAATTTCTTGCCGATGCCTTTATCCCAATGATCGGGATGAATGGTCAGCGGACCGAAGAAACCGAAGCTACCCCAAAGGGTGGCGAAGTTGGAGCCGACCAATGTGCCGTCCAGTTCGGCCTCGAACGCGGCCGTTGGATCGGCCAGCCAACGCGTGCGAATATAATCGGAATCCCCACCAAACATCATAGGGTCGGGCAAGCCGTGCAAGGTGCCGAAAGCCAGGCGGAAAATGCGGTCAGCCTCGGGGAGGTTTTTCTCTTGAAGCGGGCTGATGATGAGTGAATCTTTCAATCTATCTCCTGTATCCTGTGTCCTGAATCCTAAAAACAGAAGGGCTGATTTCCATCAGCCCCCGTTCATGTTTCTTCAGAACCCCGCGATCACCGGGGCGGCTTTGACCAGTTCCACCAGGTGCGTCAGGGTGACGTTCATCAGCCCCAAAATGGGGTGCGGCCAAATCCCCAGGAAGATGACGATGATCGCCAGAGGGATCAGCGTGAACAGCTCGCGGCCGTTGATTTCCGGCAGCTTCAAGCGGATCTGTTCCAGGGTCATGCCGTCGTATTTCTCATCCTTGATCTTTTCGCCGAAGAACATGCGCTGCACCGTCCAGAGCACATAGCCGGCAGTGATGATCACACCCAGGACGCCGATGATCGTGTACACGCGCCAGACGGGATAAGCTCCTAAGAACACCATCGCTTCAGAGATGAACGCGCTCATGCCGGGCAGACCCAGCGCGGCGAAGAAGGCCACGGCGGAAATCCCCATGTAGCGGGGCATGATGTTGGCCAGGTTGCCGAAACGGGCGATTTCACGGTGGTGAGCGCGATCATAGATGACGCCCACCAGGAGGAAGAGCATGGCCGTCACTGTGCCGTGGTTGAACATCTGGAAGACCGCGCCGCTCATACCCGCCGGGGTCAGGGCTGCCATGCCCAACATGACGTACCCCATGTGGCTGATACTGCTGTACGCCACCAGTTTCTTCAAATCCTTCTGGGCCATGGCGCAGAAGGCTCCATAGACGATATTGATCGCTCCCATGAGAGCTAAAAACCAGGCGAAGTGCACCGCGGCGTCGGGCAGCATGGGCAGGGAGAGGCGCATCAGGCCGTAAGTCCCCATCTTCAAGAGGATGCCGGCTAGGATGACGCTGATAGCGGTGGGCGCCTCCACGTGAGCGTCCGGCAACCAGGTATGGAAGGGGAAAACCGGCACCTTGATGGCGAAGCCGATGTACAGCCCGAAGAACAACAGCGCCCGGACGTTGAACAGTTGCAACCACGCCGAGTGGTTGGCCTGGTTCATGATGTGCAGCATGTTGAAGGTGTTCTGCCCCGTGGCCGGGTCCTTCACGTTGAAGTAGAAGGCCAGCATGACTAAGAGCATCAGCACCGATCCCACCAGAGTGTAGATGAAGAACTTGATGGCGGCGTAGACGCGGCGGGGGCCTCCCCAAATGCCGATCAGGAAGTACATGGGCAGCAGCATGATCTCCCAGAAGACGTAGAAGAGGAAGAAATCCAGGGAGACGAACGCGCCCATCATGCCGGTTTCCAACAGCAGGAACAGGGCGAAGTAGCCCTTCACGCCCTTGACGATGCCCCAGGAGGCGAAGATGCAGATGAAGCA
>JAGVQJ010000005.1 GCA_020051775.1 Calditrichota bacterium
AACCCCATTGACCCGGTGCTGAACGAACCTTATATCGCTTCGGAGGCCTTCGATTTCGACTTCTGGCTGAAGATTGCCATCTTGGCAGGATTCCTGTTCTGGTTCGTGGTCGCCAAGCGGCCCTTCTGCCGCACTTCCTGCCCGCTGGGATTGATTTATAGCTGGTTCAACCGTTTCAGCTTGATTTCATTGGAAGTGGTGGACACCTGCGTGGATTGCGCCTCTTGCACTTCACTTTGCCCCGCTGACCTGGCAGTGCGCACCGAGATCAATTCTCCGCAGTGCATCAAGTGCTTGGACTGCGTCTCCTGCAAGTTTGTTCGTTTCCGCTGGAATTCGGGGCTGTTTTTCTACCGCAATCCAGTCTTCAAGAGGTTTAAGAAGGCGAAGGAAGAGAATGAGATTGGGTAGCCGTTGCTGGAACCAAATATCCCTTAATTGGTACAAAGGAATAACTTCACAGAAAAATAAATAGACTCCATATAGTCACTCAAAGCAAGGGAACTCGAACATGAAGAAAATTTTCCCCGTCCTGGGACTGGCCATCCTGATATCGGCCGCCGTGATCACTCTGGCCATCACCAAAGAAGCCGCCAAAGACCCCGTCTGCGGCATGGAAGTGGATGCCGCCACTGCTACACTGAAGATTGACAGCCCGCATGGCGCCATTTATTTTTGCAGCCAGGGGTGCATGGACAAGTTCCAAGCCAATCCGTCGGCGTACGTGAAAACCACGAAGACCGCTACGACTACCGCCAAATCCGGTTGCGAAGGTTGCGCCGGTCAATCGAATGAAACCACTGCCGCAGCTGCCGCTCCCACGAAAACCACTACTCACGGCGAGGGTGAAAGTTGCGACGGCCAGTGCGGTCAAACCAAATTAACCGCCCTCAACAAGTTCCATGAACTCATGCCGGTTCTTGAAACCCGCGACGTTGCTAAAATTAAAACGAATACCGCTGAGTTGGTTTCGCGCAAAGCTGCTGTGATGGCCGTTGAATGCCCTGATGGCGTTTGTCCGAATGGTTTCGGCGCCGCGCGCACTGCCTTTGGCGAGAAGGTGGACGCCCTTGTGGCTGCCATTCAGAAGAGCGACGATGCCGCTATCCTGAGCGCCTTCGACAACATGCACAAAGCATACGAAACTTTAGACATCCTGGCGCGCTGATATCCGGAGGCTCACAAAGTTGCAATTGAGGGTTCCGCTTATAAGGCCGGAACCCTTAATCATTTAGGTGATAGACTATGCTTAGAATCGGTATTGTAGGGCTTTCCGGTAGCGGGAAGACTTCACTGTTTCGGGCGCTGACCGGGGTTGTCACCGAGGTCGGCGCTGCCGGGCGGCGTGAAATGCATGTGGGGCAGGCCAAGGTGCCCGACCTGCGATTGGATCAGATCTTCGCGCTCTTTCCCAGTGCGAAGAAGGTTAATGCCATCGTGGAATACGTGGACATGGTAGGCTTCAACGCCGGGGAAGTCTCCAAGGCCGGTTTTGAGGATTCGTTCCTAGGGGACATCCGCACCTGCGATGCGTTACTGCAAGTCCTGCGGTGCTTCGATCAACCGGGATTGACTAAGGGCGATCCCGTGCGCGATTTCCGTTCCGCGGACCAGGAGTTCATGCTCTCCGATCACATTATCCTGGAAAAACGCATGAAGCGGCTGCAGAAGGATCTGACCAAGATGCCCAACAAGTCTGAGGCACAGAAGGAGATTGCTCTTTTGGAGCGCTGTCTGGACGCGCTGGGCAATGAAATTCCGCTGCGGCAATTAAATCTTAAAGCGGATGAGATGACCATGCTGCGGCCTTATCAGCCGTTGAGCTTGAAGCCGCAATTGGCCGTGCTGAACGTCGGGGAGGCGGACATTCGGCGTGAAGAAGAGTTGATGATAGATTATAAAGCCAAAATCGAAGGACCGGGGGTGGAACTGGCTGCCGCCTGCGCTTCCATTGAAATGGAGATTGCGCTGTTGGATTCGGAATCAGCGCGGGAATTCATGGACGATCTGGGGATCGAAGCTTCAGCCTTAGACAGGTTGCTGAGGGTTTCATATCACTTGTTGGGATTGATCAGCTTCTTCACCATAGGGCATGACGAATGCCGCGCTTGGACTATCCAAAGAGACCAGTCCGCCAAACAAGCTGCCGGGGCGGTGCACACGGATATGGAACGCGGCTTCATCCGCGCCGACGTAGCGCATTTCCGCGATTTCATAGCCCGTGGAAATTGGGCTGCCTGCCGCACTGATGGCGTGATGCGAGTCGAGGGGAAGGAATATATTGTGGAGGACGGGGATATTATGGAGTTCAGGTTTGCAGTGTAAATATTCACTACGGAGACACACAGAACACTGAGAAAAGCATAACTACTTCCCCATAAATTTCCCCAGAATTCTCCCCAACTCGAAGCGGCAGCAGCGGCAGAAAACCTCCTCCCGTAACTGATAGACGTCATGTTCGACCTCCTCGGGCGTCATGGCGGCCAGTTCTCCTAAAATGCGTCGGCGGGTTTTAACCGCGTCGTCAATCCCGCTGGGGAACATGGCATCTTCACCGATCGCCACGACCTCACTGCGCCAGCGGTAAGCGCCGCGCCCGCCGGGCAGTTCCACTCCACATCTCTGACAGTTCATCATCCCAATCCCCGATTCAGTTCAAAATTCCCCACAACCAAATGGACAATTATCCACGGACTCGCTTTAATTCGACTTGACCAATCCCTATAATAAAGTATTGACATTATCCCTTTGATGCCATATATTTTTTAAAATAATTTCGATGAACAATTCAGGATGGGCAATATGAGCAGGGTATGCAGAATTTCATTGACCGCGCTGGTGATGCTCTTGTTTCTTGGTTGCGAAGCGCCGGAGAAGAAAGCCCAGCGCATGTTTCAAGAAGGTAAATACACCGAACTGATTGCGCTTTATCCGGATCTGCCCATTGCGGATCAAGCGCGGGAGAAATTGGCGGAATCCCTATTTGCGCAAGGCAGTTATCGTGAGATACTGGAGACCTATCCCAACTCGCCATTTGCCTTGCAGGCCAAAAATCAGTTGGCGCAGGAATTATTCAACCAGGGGAAGTTCGCGCAGGTTCTGGCGGAGTATCCTCATGCTCCTTGCGCCTCACTGGCGAAAGAGAGTCTGGCCATGAACCATTTGGAGGACGCCTCCAGGCAGAAAGACGCGGT
>JAGVQJ010000034.1 GCA_020051775.1 Calditrichota bacterium
CTCGGCAGTTTCCAATTTTTTGAGGCAAAAACCAAGCAATTCCTTCCCCTCTTCATATAGCTTGAGGGACTCATCCAAAGAGGCAGCGTTGCCTTCCAGAAACTGGACGATCTCTTCGAGACGATGGATAGCTTCTTCGAAGGTTTTTTCAGGGGTTTTGGCCATTTGATATCGTTTTTATCAATTGGGCTTAATCTCTATCACCTTTACACCCGCCTCCCCCTCGTGAAATATAACGCGCAAATCGTCATTAAGATTCAGATCCGCGGCTCGCGTGATCGGCGCTTCGCCTCCCCGCCGGCGTACAATGGCGTAGCCGCGCTGCAGAATCCCTAACGGATTTAAGTTGGTTAGCCGAGCCTCAAGCTGTGTGAATTGTGACCGTCGGCGTTCCAGGCAAAGAGCGAAACCGGAATCAAGCCTGCGAGAAAGTTCATCGGCTTTCTGACTTTCCTCGCCCCAGGCTCTCATCACCCCGGTTCGCAAGGCTATGGTAGCACGGTCAAGCAACCATCGGCGCTGCTCGGAAATACTCAACTGTAGGGACCGTCTCAGTCTTACTTCAATCTCGCGCAGTCGGTCTTGGAGAGTGTCCCTATCGGGCAAACATATTTGCGCTGCGGCGGAAGGGGTGGGAGCCCGCAAATCGGCAGCCAGATCCGCCAGGGTGACGTCTGTTTCGTGTCCTACCGCGCTGACGACTGGAGTAACGCAGGCGGCTATGGCTCGCACCACTACCGCTTCGTTGAAGGCCCACAAATCCTCCGGCGCCCCTCCCCCCCGTCCCACGATGATGACCTGGGGCCAGCCGCTTTGATCAAGTTCCTTTAAACCGGCTGCAATTTCATTCGCCGCTCCGGAACCCTGTACGTTGGTGGGGATTAAACGGAATTCAACCCAGGGCGCTCGCTGCCGGGCTATTTTTAAAATATCCTGCAGAGCGGCTCCACCTGGGCTGGTAACCAAACCGATGCGTTCCGGGAAAGGATGAAGAGGTATCTTTCGCTCCAGCGCGAAAAGTCCTTCCTGTTCAAGTTTCTTTTTCAGAACCTCAAAGGCTTGAGCCATATCACCCGCACCAGCGGGTCGAAGCTCGTAACAATCGAACTGATAACGCCCGCCGCGCTCATAGACGACCACTCGGCCGTGAGCGATAACCAAGTCTCCGATTTGGGGCGTGAAACCCAGATCCTGAGACCGGCCGCGCCACAACACGCAGGCGATCTGCGACCGCTCATCGGTTAGAGTGAAATAGCTGTGACCGGATCGGTGGCCGGTAAACTGTGAAATCTCGCCTCGAATCCAGAGTGCCGGCAACCCGCCTTCCAACACGATTTTAAGGCGCGCCGTCAATTCGCTGATGCTTAAGGGTTTCTGATCCACAGGATTTTCGAGCCCCCCAAAACGAGCATTCCCGATAAAGGCCTAACGCGTCCACCCTTATCAGGATGCTGCTTTTGGATCTGAGGTTGAAAGATAGGACGCGCCGTGTGATCCAAACGTCTTTAGGGCAAAGAAATCACGCTGGGAACGCATTGGTTCCCATGGATTTCCAACCAACCGCAGGTCGCGCCGTGGCCTCGAGGTCGGGCCGGGCTTCCGGGATTAAACATTAGAACACCGTCGAAATTACGATGATACGCTTGATGCGTATGCCCAAAGACGATAACGTTGGGCGGATCAACCGACCAGAAATCGTATATCCGACGGGCCATTCCTTCGTCTGCACCCCAGCCATGGATCAGCCCGATGCGCAGTCCTTCACAGGCAATGATTCGTTTTTCGGGCAGAGCAGTTTTTAGCTCAGAATCATCCGAGTTGCCATGAATGGCAATCAGGCGGCCTTTTTCTGACAACGCTTGATAGAAGGCGTAACTGTCATGGTCGCCGGCGTGCAGAATAAGATCTGCTGATTCCAAAACCTCTGCGAGTCTTTCCAGCAGTTCCGTCCCACCCGGATATATCCCCTCCCCAAAGGGCGGAGCAATGGCTCTTGACGACAAGTGAGTATCGGACAATACCAGAATACGGGTCATAGCCGCGAAGAAAAGTCAGAATTTACTTCTTCTTGTGACGGTTTTTACGCAGCCGTTTCTTTCTCTTGTGCGTGGCCATTTTGGCCCGCTTGCGCTTCTTGCCGCAAGGCAATGCCGGATCTCCTTGGTTTTAACGTATTAATTATTTTTTCATTAACTCGGTTTTCCACTCGGGCGAGGCCCTGAAAATGGGGACTTTCTTCTGCGGAACATCAATGGTTCGTCTGGTGCGGGGGTGCTGGGCTTTGCGCGCCTGGCGAGCCACCGCTTTAAATGTTCCGAATCCCCGGACGTTTACGCTTCGGCCTACTTTCACCTGCTGAGTAATGATTCCGACTAGGTGGTCAATAGTAGATCGGGTTTCGGTCTGGGTCAAGCCCGTGCGATTGGCAATCTCTCGGATCAAATCGCTCTTGTTCATAATCTCTCCTCCTTCTAAAGGCGGCATAACTTTTCTGCGAATATTACGCGCTTTGCACAGATTATACGAAGGTCAAGGCGATTTGTTTTATATTTTTTCACAAAATCAGGGCATTTTCCAGGAAAGTTCGTAGCGTAACGGGACCATCAAGCCTAAATGCGTAATCAACAACTCCTTCAAATCGCCGAAGATCAGATCGCGCATTGTCAATTTTTTCTCCTTAAGCTCTAAAACGTGCGGTTTGCCTGATATACCGGCCATTTCAGCGGCCAGCTTAAGAGCATCATCGGGGGTTCCCAGAAGATCAATCAGACCTGCTTCCAAGGCCTGCCGTCCGGTGTAAACGCGACCATCGGCCAGAAGTTCCACTTGGGCGCCCTCCATGTGGCGCTCATGCGCGACCACGGCCACGAACTGTTGATACATATCATTGATAAGAGACTGCATGTAGTCTCTCTCATCAGGGGACAATGGTCGGGCCGGGGAAGGCACATCCTTGAATTTACCGCTCTTGACCGTTTCGAGTTTCACGCCGATTTTATCGGCGAGCTTGTCCCATACCGGAAACTGGCCGATCACACCAATGGAGCCGGTGATAGTCCCCGGATTGGCTACGATGGTGTCTGCACCCAGAGCAATATAGTATCCGCCCGAGGCAGCGACCCCACTCATGCTGGCGACGATAGGAATGCGTTTGGTGTCCCGCAGGTAGGCCAATCGTTGGTAAACTTCCTGAGAGGCTGCTACTCCGCCCCCCGGAGTCTCGAGGCGCAGCAGAATGGCTTTGATAGAAGGATTGTTTTCGACCTTTTCGAGCTGATCCAGAACCGGCTGCGATTGGTAGATTGGTCCGAATACGTCAACCAGTCCGACTTTATCTCCGCCGCCGGTAAATGCGGTCCTCTCCGTGTCACCGCTCGGACTGAAGACGCCGAAGCTTATATAAAAAAACAGAACCAGTGCCAGCAGGAGAAACAACAACACCACAAAATCTCGACGTCTATTCAACAAACCTCCATTGATAAAATCACACGCACCTAAATCAATGCGGATAACTCAAGATTCGGCGCAACGGCCACGATACCAAGAGTTACGGTTGCAATTTAAGTTCTGATCCGGGCATCAGCTTGTAAGCGGAACGGATATCATTCCACTTTTTGAGATTCTGAACAGATATACCCGTACGTTTGGCGATATCCCAGAGTGTGTCGCCGGGTCGAATTTTGTAGACATGCGGGCTGTCAGGCGAATCGTCTCCGGCTTCATTAACAGCCAGAGTTTCGGAGTGACGCCGGGATTGATCAGCATCTGTCTCGCACCACAGAATCAATTTCTGTCCAGGGTGGATATAGCGCTCTCCGAATAGATGGTTCCAAGTCTTAATGTCAGAGGATTGCACTCCGAATCGAACGCCGATCTCGGCTAAGGTATCACCGCGTCTCACCGTATAGATGGTACGATTGCGGCCATCTTCGGAGGTCAGGCGCGGAGGTTGCGGTTTACCAACTTCAGGTTCTTTGCTGGAAGCAATGTATTCCCCTCTTACGGGAATCAAGAGATACTGGCCGACTCTGAGTTTGTGTGGATTGGAAACTTTATTGGCCGAGATCAGGGAGATAGATTCCACAGAAACACCATAACGTTTGGCGATGACTGCCAGAGTTTCACCCTTGCGCACCCGATGGCGCACCCAATCACCCTTTTCCTGCTTGGGGGTTTGATAACGTTGTTTGGCCGGCACCTGAGTGAATTTCTCGCTGAAATTCTGGCCTGTTCCGCTGGGTAACCGGATGGGAAAATTCTTGGAGTTGGGGGGGGTGCATCCCTTCTTCAAGGCCGGATTCAACGACTTCAATTCATCATAATCGGCTTCGGCGCACTTAGCGATCACCTTTAAATCCACGCAGCCGTCCACATACACCACACCGGATTCGATCGGTTCGCGAAAAGTCGGCGATACAAATCCATAACGTTCAGGATCTTGGCAGATTAATCGAGCCGCCAGGTAGTAAGGCACATAATCACGAGTTTGTTTCGGGAGATGCTGCCGGATCTGCCAATAGTCATTGTTGCCTGTGCGCTGCACGATTTTTTCGACACGCCGTTCACCGCAATTGTAAGAAGCGAAGGCTAGATACCAATCTCCAAACTGATCATAGAGTTTTTTCAAGTACCGACAGGCGGCGCGAGTGGAGAGATCCGGATCGCGACGCTCATCGTAATATTTGCCTACGTTCAGGCCGTAAATCTTCGCGGTGGAGGAGATGAACTGCCAGGGGCCGGAGGCCGCCGCACGCGAATAGGCAATATTGCTGAAACCGCTCTCAATCATGGACAGGTAAACCAGTTCTTCGGGCATCCCTTCCTCTTTCAACAAGGCAGCGAAATAAGGGACGGCCACTTCGGATCGTTCGAGCCATTTCGTAAAAACTTTATGGGCTTTGGTTTGGAAAAATATGACAGCTTCTTCTACGTATGAATTCACCACCAGGGGAATGTCTGGATAGGCTTCACTCCGCGTCTGTGAATCTGAATACACTGCATCGCCATCTTCTGGGGACAGTACGATGTCAATCAGATCTTCCCAGGATTCCACCGAATCGCCCAGGAACTCAGAAAGGCTAAGGTAGACTGCCGTGGGGGAAGTTTCTGCCGGGAGATCCGGCAATTGGTTCAGGAATTTGGCGTAGTTGGCGATAATCTCGTTGCCCAGATGATCCAAATCTTGATTAACTTCGAGACTATCGGCGCGTAGTTCCGATAATTTCACGATAGAGGTTTCAAACAAGCGTTGGGCGGCCACGTTGCGCTTGGCACTGGCGCTATCCAGCGCCTGGTCATAACAGCTCAGTACCTCATTTAAGCGTTCCTGGGGCAAAAGATAAGCCGGGGTTTCAAATTCAGACGTCACCTGGCTGGCATTTTCTTCATTTTGAACGGACTGTGCTCTGTCGGGAAGCCACAGGAAACGGCGGGTTCCCGAACATCCCAGGAGTAAAAATCCCAGGACGACCAGAAGGATGACGTTGAGTCTCATGTTACCTCACTAACTTTTAAAGATACAGACAGTACACCCCTAATTGAGGTGTTAAAATAGTGAATTCACATATCAATTGCAAGTAAAAATTCCTACAATCCTTACACCACATCATAATATTATGATAAAATTCTCTTATTGATATTGGGCAAATTCTGTGACACATCCATAGAAATGCACAGATGTATAGTAATTGAGCCAAAATCGGCAACCGCAAAAATTCTAAGGCCTCCGGAGATCTCAATGAAACGGAGCGTTAGAATACTTGTATTCATGGAGGATTTATATTAATTTATATCGTGGTTGGAGAAGAATGTGCTAAGGATGGATCGAATCATGGGATGGTTAACAGTTCTGTTTTTTATTGGGCTGGCTTTCCAGGGAGGTTGTTCGCCACCGGAAAATAACACCTGGCGAGTGATTTACACCGGTAGTTTGGACGGTTATTTGGAACCCTGCGGTTGTAAAGAAGGAAAAGTGGGGGGGTTGGCCCGCCTGGCCGGCGGCATCCAGGATTCGCTACAGCGATGGAAGGATGATGCATTGCTGGTGGATGCAGGTGATTTCGCCGAAACCTATGCGTTTCCCGGCGACCCCAAAAATCGCTTTCTGCTGGAAGCCTACCACAGTATGGGTTACGATGCCATCAATGTGACCGCTCAGGATTTGATTTGTGGATTCGAGGTCTTGCAGCGAGCGGCCGATTCGCTCGGATTACCGCTGATTTCCGCCAATTTGACGGTTGGGGATTCCACCCAACACCCCCTTCCCGGCTGGGTAATCAAAAAAGTGAACCACAAGGCCATCGGGGTGATAGGCATCGGCAGCCTAAGACCGCTGGAAATGCGATTATCGGGTGACCCCACCTTGAAATTCAGCGATCCCGAGCCTGCCATTCGCCGGGCGTTGGAGCAGGTACGATCGCAGTGCGATATTGTAATTCTTCTTTCCGACCTGAATTCTCGTGCCAGCCGTGAATTGGCTGCGAAAATACCTGGATTGGATGTCATCATCTCGACATTAGAAGTCACTCCGACCAGCTTCATTCGCAAATTTGGGTACGCTTACGTCGCCGGTACCAGCCGCAGAGGCAAAGCGCTGACAATCTTGACTTTGAGACAGATTCTCGGGGATAGCCTGGCTTGCGGCTTTTCACGAACGCTGCTGGATTCCACTTTCCGCAGCGAGGCCAAAGTGGAAAAGGTGGTGGCGGAATACCGCAGGGTCAAGCCTCAAAATGAAACACCCGTTACCCGGTATGGTGGCGAGGAGTAATGAAATGAAACCAGTAGAATTCGCTTGCCTTTGAAGGGCGGGGTGCTTATATTTCTGCATTCCTGTTCAATTTAATTTCCTTGAAGGGATCATGACCGATACTTCTGAAAAGAGTAAACTGCTGTTCGTCATCCTGAATAAACCGGAACGCTTGCAGGATTTGATGGTAATTTTCGTTGAATTAGGTATAAAAGGCGCCACAGTTCTTGACAGTGTGGGCATGGGTCAAATCCTGACTCATGACGTCCCGATCTTCGCCGGACTGAGGGGATTGCTGACCGGCACAAGGCCGCAAAATAAAACCCTGATGATCCTTTTAACGGAAGAGATGATCCCGCTGGTGGTGGAAGCGTTCGAGGAAGCCGTGGGGCCGCTTTCCGAACCGGGCAACGGGGTAATCTTCGCCGTGCCGGTAGAACAGATTTGCGGAATGCACGATTCTGACGATAAGTCATGATATTCACTTTGGAAAGGCAAAAATTCTATTCACGGAGAGATATATGGGATTGACCGTTCTTAAAATTAAAGTCGGTAACCCGGCCACGCCAAAAGTCAACGAGGAGCTCGAATTCCTGATTGACTCGGGAGCAATTTACTCCGTGGTGCCAGCCAAGATACTGAAAAAACTGGGCATCAAGCCGATTTCAAAACAAGAATTTCGTCTCGCCGACGGTTCGCTAATCACTCGGAAAAAAGGTGTAGCCATTTTCATGTACGAAGACAAAATCGGCGGTGCAGACGTCATCTTCGGTGAACCGGGAGACAGCCAACTGCTGGGCGCTTTCACCCTTGAAGCGCTGGGATTGGCAATTGACCCCTTGAAACGTGAATTAAAACCGCTACCGATGACTTTAGCGGGGTATCGTCCCAATCAAGTATAAACATAGGGATTAGGAGAACCCTCTGCACTTTATAGACTGGACCATCGTCGTCGTTTATCTGGCATTCTCACTGGGCATCGGATATTACTACGCTCGGCGCTCAGGAAAATCCACGGAGGAGTTTTTTCTTTCCGGGCGGTCGCTGCCGTGGTGGCTGGCGGGGACTTCGATGGTCGCCACTACCTTCGCGGCTGACACTCCCCTGGCCATCACGGAATTGGTGCGGGCTGACGGCATTTGGCGCAACTGGTACTGGTGGTGCATCGCCTTGGGCGGGTTGTTGGGGGTGTTCTTCTTCTCCCGGTTGTGGCGGCGCGCCAAAGTGATGACCGACAACGAACTGATCGAGTTGCGTTACAGCGGTAAACCGGCAGCCATATTACGGGGATTTAAAGCACTCTATTTTGCCCTGCTCTACAACTTTATCGTTATGGGCTGGGTGATCAACGGTATGTCGGCGGTAGCCTCGGTAACGTTGGGAGTCAATCGCGCCTGGGCGGTGTGGGGATGCGCATTTTTGACGTTGATCTATTCTATGACCTCCGGGTATTGGGGTGTGATTATTACGGACTTCTTCCAATTCATCCTGGCGATGGGCGGCGCGATCCTGCTGGCGGTTTTGGCCATCAACCACTTCGGCGGTATCGGTCCGATGCTGGATCAGGTGAAAACTTCCGCGGCTTACACCCAGGATACCCTCTCTTTCTTCCCCAGTCTACCCACCGGTGGTGGCAGCTTTTTCGGCAGCAATTTATTTACCTTTTTAATATTTATTGGGGTCATGTGGTGGGCTTCGCACAACAGCGACGGCGGCGGCTATATCATTCAACGCATGTCATCCTGCAAGGATGAACGCCACAGCCTTCTGGCGACGCTTTGGTTTAACGTCGCCAATTATGCGTTGCGCGTCTGGCCGTGGGTGATCGTAGCAGTGGCCTCCCTGGTGATGTTCCCCTCCTTGGCGGATGATCCCATCGGTGATAAAGCTGGATACCCGCGCGTCATGACGGCGCTGTGCGGCCCGGGTTCCTTAGGGATCTTGATCGCCAGTTTTCTGGCGGCGTATATGTCCACGATCAGCACTCACCTGAACTGGGGCGCTTCCTACTTACTGAATGATGTGTATCGCCGCTTTGTCAAGAAAGATGCCAGTGAAAAGCAGTACGTCTGGGTCTCGCGCCTGGCCACCGCTCTAATGATGGCTGGTGGAGCGCTGACAGCGACCTATATGGGTTCCATCGCTCGTGCCTGGGAATTCATCTGGGCAATGGGAGCGGGGATCGGTCCGGTGCTGATCCTGCGCTGGTTCTGGTGGCGGGTTAACGCCTGGACGGAGATTTCAGCGCTGGCTTCGTCCATTGCCGTCACCATTGGTCTGGAAATCCTCGCGGCAGTGCAAACAGTGCAAGCAGGGCTGCCTTACACGCTATTCGGCAAAGCTCCAGTGTTGTTCGGGCAGGCTTTAGCCGTACAGCACAAAGCGCTGATCATCGTACCGATCTCGATGCTGACCTGGATCATGGTCACGATCCTGACATCGCCGGAACCCAGGGAGCATTTGAAAGCGTTTTATGAACGCATCTATCCTGGCGGATTCTGGCCAAAAGAGTGGCGCAACAAGTGGGGCGCCACACCACTGACCGACCATATTATAAACTGGGTGTTGGGTGTTGTGATGATCTACGGCGCAACGTTCGGGATCGGCCTGATGATCTTCGGCAATTTCTGGCTGGGATTGCTGCTACTACCGCCGGCGGCGATTTGCGGGTGGTGGGCGATGAAACGAGCGTCGCAGACGATGACTTGGAAGGCGGAAGGATAACAAATCCCCCCTTCCCCCCTTGATAAGGGGGGGGAATTAGGAATAAATCTATGGAAAACCTCCGCAGTCTGCTGGGTATGTTCACGCTCCTGGGCGTGGCGTTTCTAATTTCCAATAACCGCCGCAGAATCAAGCCGCGCACAATCATTGTGGGAGTTTCTCTCCAGTTGGTTTTAGGGGTGGTACTGTTGTGGTGGGAACCGGGCAACCTGGCCTTTCGCTGGTTTTCCGGCCAGGTGTATTCGTTTTTACAGCTTTCGCAGGTAGGCATCACTTTTCTGTTCGGGAAATTGGGCGCACCGGAAAATTACGTCACCTACGGCACCCAAATCGGGCTTATTATTCTTTCCACAATCATCTTCTTCAGCGCCTTCACCGCCGTGCTCTATTACCTCGGCGTGATGCAATACGTGGTGGGCGGCATGGCCAGATTCATGCGCTGGGCCATGCGCACCTCCGGAGCAGAATCTCTCTCCTGTTCGGCCAACATCTTCGTGGGGCAAACCGAAGCTCCGATGCTGATTCGCCCCTTCCTGGAAGGGATGACGCAGTCGGAGCTGTTCGCTGTGATGGTCGGAGGTTTTGCCACCGTTGCGGGTGGGGTGATGGCCTCTTACATGAGCCTGGGCGTTCCGGCCACGCACTTGATCGCTGCTTCGGTGATGTCGGCGCCGGCGGCCCTGGTCATGGCCAAGATCGTGTTTCCGGAGACCGAGCATTCGGTCACCGCTGGTGATGTGGCTGTACCAAATTTGAAACTCTACGACAATGCCCTGGACGCAGCCGCTCGCGGTACCACCGATGGCTTAAAACTGGCCGCCAACGTCATCGCCATGCTCATCAGCTTCCTGGCTTTTCTGGCCTTAGGCGACGTCATCCTGGGGTTTCTCGATAAACTGATTGACGGCAATCTGCTGGGCGGCGTTTTCAACAGCGAAACCGGCTACGATGGCATCTTCCCTGGGCGGGTGAAGGTTATCTTCGGCACGCTCTTCCGCCCGCTGGCCTTCCTGATGGGGGTGCCCTGGTCGGAAGCGGCCATTGTGGGCAATCTGCTGGGCACGCAGATCAGCGCCAATGAATTCGTGGCTTACCTGAAGCTGTCCGAACTGATCAAATCGGGAGCCTTAAGCGAACGCTCCATCGCCATCGCCACCTATTCCATGTGCGGCTTCGCGAATTTCGGATCCATCGGGATTCAGTTGGGCGGCATCGGCGCGCTGGCTCCAGGGAGAAGATCCGATCTATCCCGGCTGGGCCTGAAGGCCATGTTCGCCGGAGCAATGGCGTCCTACATGACTGGGACGGTGGCGGGGCTGCTGCTGTAAATTGTCTGAATCGCCGATGAAACGGATGCAACGGATTTTATTTTTGTCAAAATCAGCGGGATCTGCTTAATCAGCGGTTCAGACAACATTTGTCGGGGTCAGGGGCGACCCCGACTATGAAATACTCTGGGGATTGAGGAAGCGCCCACTTTAGTGGGTTGCAATGAAATAGCCCACCGTTTCAACGGTGGGCGGAGCGGCACAATAGAAAGCATCCATTATGATTCAATCATCTGAACAATACGAACACTTAGACGCGTCCGCACAGCCGGGTGATGAACCTTCCGAGGAACTGATCCGGTCGCTGCCCAAGGTGGACCTGCACTGCCACTTGGACGGTTCCCTGCGCGTGGAAACCATCTGGGAACTGGCGCAGGAACGCAAGGTCAAACTCCCCGCAAATTCCCTCAAGAAGCTGTACGCGCTTTTTCGTCCCGAGAAGGCCAAATCAAATCTGGTGGATTATCTGAAGCGCTTCGAGTACACTCTGGCAGTGATGCAGGATGCTGAAAGCCTGAACCGCGCCGCTTACGAACTGGCGATGGACAATGCCGCCGAGCATGTGCTCTACCTGGAGGTGCGTTATTCCCCCATCCTACACACGAAAAAGGGGATGAAATTGACGCAGGTGATGAACGCCGTGCTGGACGGGTTGGCGCGCGCCGAAAAGGAAGCCGACGTTAAAACCGGAGTCATAGTCTGCGGAATCCGCAACATATCGCCGGAAACTTCGCTGCGGTTGGCGGAATTAACCGTAGCCTACAAACATCAGGGGGTGGTCGGTTTCGATTTGGCTGGTTTCGAGGACAACTACCCGGCGAAGGATCACTCCGAAGCTTTTTACCTCATCCGGAAAAACAATGTCAATTGCACCGTTCATGCCGGAGAAGCTTATGGCCCGGATTCCATCAAGCAGGCGCTGCACAACCTGAACACCCACCGCATCGGACACGGCACGCGCTTGAAAGAGGACGGCGACCTGTTGAATTACGTCAATGACCACCGCATCCCCTTAGAGATTTGCCTCACTTCCAACGTGCAAACCGGAGCGGCCAAGTCGTTGGAAACGCATCCTCTGCGGCTGTATTACGATTGGGGCTTGCGCGTCACCCTGAACACCGACAACCGCCTCATGTCCAACACCACTGTGACGCAGGAATACCTGACCGCCTGCCGTACTTTCGGATTCACCGAGCAAGATCTGAAGAACATCATCATCATGGGCTTCAAAAGCAGCTTCATGCCCTACAAGACCAAGGTCGCGTTCCTGGATCGGGTGCTGAAGATCCTGCGCAAGCCGCAAACGCCATTTTAATCGTATCCAAGTGTGCAAGTAACCACGTAACCAAGAAAAAAACATGAGGAAAATCCCAGTTCTCCTGGTTCACCTGGCAATCATTTTTAATGTTGCTACACCCGTCTATGCCCAGTTATCCGTTCATGAGGTTCAGTTCACGACTGACCCGGCGGGCAATTCGCCGTATCTGAACCAAACTGTGCAGGTGCGCGGAGTGGTGACAGCGGTCGAATATACTCTGGCGCCATACAACCACTGCCTGTTCATCGCCGATACTACCGGAGGCGAATGGTCGGGACTTCTGGTGGCCAGCTTTTCAACCCTGCCCGCCGATACCGGCGATTGGGTGGAGGTATCGGGTCAGGTCAAGGAGACCGGCGGGCAGACCTCGATCCAGTTCCCCACTTTGACGACATTAGGGACGGCGCCTTTGCCTGCGGCTGCGTTAGTGACAACGGCGCAGTTCAACACGGAACCCTATGAAGGCGTTCTGTGCGTTCTGAATGACGTCACGGTATCGGCGCCCCAGGCCAATAATATCTGGCGAGTGCAGGACGCAACCGGCGAAGCCAATGTCGGGCACACTTGGCCTTACGCATACCAACCGGCGGTCGGCGACAGCCTGTTCACTTTGACCGGCCAAAATGTCTGGGTGAGCGGCAGCTTCCGGCTGGAACCCCGTTATGATGCCGATTTGATTTTTTCCGGCAACCCTCGCCCGGCGATTGCCGCCTTGCAGTACGTCCCGCATAATCCCGATCCTTCCATGAGTGTGCTGGTGCGTTGCCGGGTGATGGATGACGATCCCTTGGATCGTGTGGAGTTGCATTATTCTGCTGATGGTGTCATCTGGGATTCGCTGGAAATGGTTCAAGATGATTCGCTTCACACCGGTTTGATTCCGCCGCATCCGCAGAGCTCGCAGGTTCGCTTTTTCGTTCTTGCCGAGGATGCAGAGGGGGCTATCTCACAGGAACCGGCCACATACGTTTCCTACACGGTTAACGGGCTTTCGATGGATTCGCTCCTTAACCACTTCTCGCAATTTTCAAATCAGACTGTCACCCTCGAAGGATTAGTCACCTACATCATGGAATGGACCACCTCCGGAGGATCCAGCCGCATCACCGCCTACCTGCAGGATGGTTCGGGACGGGGCATCGAGCTATCGCAATCAGGTGGGATGGCTTCCTTTCCAGGATTGGTGCGCGGCTATTACGTTTCCCTGCACGGACTGGTGGGCGAATTTGAGGGTTCAGCGCAAATCTCCGAATTCGACGCCACGGACATCACGGTCATCTATCCCAACTGGCCGATGGCCTACGTGCTTCCCGATACCTTTCTGCGAACTGGAGATCCTCAGAATGATGACCTGCTTGCCACCAGCGTATCAGGAGTAATGGCCAACGGAACCTGGTGCCGCGCCAAGGGCTATCTGCTGTCGGTTGAAAGCGCCGGAGGCGGGCGTAACCTGACTTTGAATGACGGTTCCGGCAACCTGGTCGTGCGCATTTGGGATGACATGAACGTGCCGGGAGTTATTGCTAATGGAGATACCGTCGCGTTTACAAGCCTGATCAATCAAGTGGTAGGTGTGGCCGGAGCCGCTTCCTGGTACGACGGCTTTCAGATAGAAGCGGGATATGCCGTGGATTTCCAGATTGAAGCGCCCTTCGAACCGGCCAGCCCGGAGGCGAAAGTATCTGTAGATCCTCACCCTTTTGTGCCGGATATTGGCGAAACCATCACTATCAATTTCAACGCTCCGGCAGGAGCCTGGATACGGCTGCGGCTACTGAATCTAAAAGGTCAATTATGCGCCATGATCCGCGATCAGCAGTCCGGTGGAGGTTATCAGATCGAATGGGATGGACGCGATGAGTTGCTGCGACCAGTACCGGTGGGAGTGTACATCCTGCAATTACAGTCCACTTTGAATGGGAAAACCACGATCGCTTCGGCGCCGGTGGTGGTGGGAACGAGGCTTAAATAATTATAAATTATGAATTATAAAAGAAATGTGAAGTTCTACCTGACGTATCCCCTATTGGGCTATTTGTTGGGAGTAGGTTTATCAGCGAGCGCGCAGGTGGTGACGGTGGGAAACCCGCCGACGCCGCGGCAAGCAGGGATCGGATACGCCGGAGCCGCCTTGACCGGCGACGCCGCAGCAGTGTGGTTCAACCCGGCGGGCTTGGCGGAAGTGGATCAACTACAGGCCTTTGCGACTTACCAGCGGCCTTATAACCTTCCCTTCTTTTTGGATCTGGGATTGGGAGCGGCGTATGCCACACCGCGATGGGGAACGATGGCGCTTTCGGCGCAGTCATTCTCAGTGCGGTATCAAGGCGAGGACCTTTCCGCTGAGCGCACGGTCAGTTTTTCGCATGGATTTTACCTACAGAAAGATCTGCACAGTTCGCTGGCCGTGGGTTATACCTTGCGGCTGATGAACTGGGATCTGGGCACTTCTGTGAGCGGGATGGAATTGGGATCCGATTTTGCCGGTGGTCTGGATCTCGGCGTGGTGGGCATGATCTGGGAACGGACTCGCGTCGGAGGCGCGATTCGCAACCTTAACGCGCCCACAGTGGGATCTGTGCAGAAGCATGAGTTGCCGCGCATGGTGGAATTGGGTTTGACTTACGAACCGTATCGGGGGGTGCTGGCAGCGCTGGGCGCGGAAAAAGTTTTAGGCGGGCAGATGCGGCTAAAAGGCGGATTGGAAATGATCGTGAGCGCACCGATCCGACTGCGCGCCGGCGCCTTTTCCGAACCGAATTCCTTTACCCTGGGGTTCGGTTTGCACCACCAAGGTCTGGGCTTCGATTATGCTTTCGTCTCCCATCCGACGCTGGAAGGCAGTCATTTGGTCGGGATTGGTTTTAAACCATAGCTGTCACGAGGGCGGAAAAAACGCAAGAAAATTATAAAAAGATCGAAGAAGCGGCCCGCAGGCTGCGAGATCTTTTCCCGCACCCACCCGAGATCGCCCTGGTGCTGGGATCTGGACTGGGTGATTTCGGCAATGATCTTGAAGACGCCCGCCAAATTTCCACACGCGATATTCCCGGATATCCTGCGTCAACAGTTGAAGGACATGCCGGAGCGATCATTGCGGGTAATATTTCCGGCAAAAGCCTGATTTGCTTCCAGGGGCGCGTTCACCTATACGAGGGCTATCCGCTCGAAAGCGTGGTGTTCCCGGTGCAGATGGCGGCAGCATTGGGAGCAAAAGTTCTGATCCTGACCAATGCCGCGGGTGGCATACACCGCCATTTGTTACCGGGATCGCTGATGTTGATCGAAGATCACGTTGACCTGCAATTCCGGTGCAAAATTCGTACCTCTCACGACAAAACTATTCCGCTTCAATCCGCGCGAGTATCCCAGCGCCATAACGGCAAACTCTATTCTCTGCGTTTGCGAGAGATGACTGAAGAAGTTGCCTGTGCAGCAGGCATTCCTCTGCAGGTAGGCGTCCTGGGTGCGTTGACGGGCCCCAGCTATGAAACTCCGGCGGAAGTGAGAATGTGGCAGCGGATCGGTGTGGATGCCGCCTGCATGTCCACTGCTGCTGAGGCCGTAGAAGGCGCGAGGTTGGGGTTGGAGGTCATGGGGATCAGTTGCATCACCAACAGAGCGGCGGGCTTGAGCGGGAAACCACTGGATCATGCTGACGTCATCGAAACCGCCCACCGCGTCAAGGGGCGGTTCAAAATGCTACTGCGCGAGATTATCAAAGCCCTTTAAATTGGAGATTTCTTTGTATCGAAATAAAAGCGTTCCTCTTCTTGGAGCGATATTATTCTATGCTACCCTGATTTCGAGTACAGGGGCAGCACAGCCCGACTGGAAGAAGGTTCAGCCGGAAGCTGTGGCTCTGTTGCAGGAACTAATCCGGACCGATACACAGAATCCGCCGGGGAACGAACTGGCTGCCTGCCGCGTGCTGGAGGATTACTTTCGCCGCGAAGGCATCCCTGTGCAGACATACCGGGTGGATTCATCGCGAGGCAATCTGATCGCCCGCTTAAAGGGAACGGGTGCGAGCAAACCCATTTTGTTGGTGGCGCATACTGACGTCGTACCGTTCGATTCTGCCTCCTGGTCGCATCCGCCTCTGGGTGCGCAGATCGAAGACGGCTACGTGTGGGGGCGAGGCGCCATTGACAACAAAGGAATGCTGGCGGCTGAAGCCGTGGCGCTGGCGCTGCTCAAACGCTCGGGAGTTCATTTACGCCGCGATATCGTGCTGGTCGCTACAGCGGCGGAAGAGAGCGGCGGAGGTCCCGGCATCGGCTGGCTGCTGGAAAACCAGCGCGAGCAACTCGACGCGGTCTTCGCACTGAATGAAGGGGGGCGCATCGTCACACAGAACGGCAAACCACTTTGGGTCGGCATCGAGACAGAAGAGAAGGCAGCCTACAATATCAAGCTTATCGCTCGGGGAAATTCAGGACACGCCTCGGTACCCCGCGAAGACAATCCCATTTACGCGCTGGCCAGAGCGCTGGCCCGGCTGGAAGAATACTCTTCGCGCCAGGTTTTAGACCCGGTGACGCGCGCCTTTTTTCAGGGAATTGCCAAAGTTGATCCGTCGGTCCAATGGCTGGATGGCCAGGTTAAGACGGACGATCGCAGCTACCTGGCCATTTTATCCAACACCATCTCCCCTACTCTGCTGGAAGCCGGATACAAGACCAATGTGATTCCGCCTTCCGCGACGGTAAATCTGAACTGCCGCCTGTTGCCGGAACAAGACGCCGACGCCTTCGTGGATAGCCTTACAACCTGGGTCGGCGAAGGCCCTTATGAATTCAATTATACGGCTCGCTCGGCTCCGCCACCGTCTTCACAGGATGGAGCGGGGTACGTTCTAATCGAACAAGTCTGCCGGAAAATGTTTCCTGGAGCAGCGATATTGCCATATCTTTCTCCCGGAATGTCGGATGCGGCGCGTTTACGCCGCGCCGGCATCCCCACTTACGGTCTGCTCCCCTTTCCCTTGATGGAGAATGACATCTCGCGCATGCACGGCAAGGACGAGCGCATTTCCATCGAAGGATTCATGACGGGGGTGAAGCTGATTTACCGGCTGGCGGAATTGGGGGGGAAATAGTCGTTAGTCGTCGCTGGTTGGCGTAACAAAAGAAAACCCCAGCGTCCTGAATAACGTTGGGGTCATCGTAATTCCGTATACCGATTATTCTTTGATGCGCACGTTTTTAGCGATAGGACCTTTTTGGCCGTTCATAATTTCGAATTCAACACGCTGATCCTGGAGAAGTTCGTTGCGAAAGTTTACGCCTTCGACATCACGAGCATGAACGAATATGTCATCGGGGCTGTCATCCACTTTGATAAAACCATATCCCTTGCGCGGATTTAACCACTTGACCGTACCTTGAAACATGGGTACTGCTCCTTTCTTACATTAATGATCTATATGCGGAGAGGGCGGGATTCGAACCCGCGGTGAAGCTTTAAGGCCTCACCCCCGCTTAGCAGGCGGGTGCCTTCAGCCGACTCGGCCACCTCTCCATCGCGATTCAAACGCGAAATTGCAAACAATCTACTGTGCGGAGGACGAGGGATTCGAACCCCCAAGGGCCGTGAAAGACCCGGCGGCTTTCAAGGCCGCTGCCTTACCGTTAGGACTAGTCCTCCCCTCCTCCGAATCTCCAAAATGTTAAATATAATGAATCCTCCATCCTATGTCAAGCGTTTTAGTGGTAATACCTCCATTGGTAGTCAAATGAAAATATGAAGATCATTCACCGCTACCTGATTCTAGAATTCATCCCGCCCTTCTTTTACGCCTTCAGCCTGATCACGTTGATCATCCTGCTGAATTTGGTGGTGCAGATGTTGGGAAAAATCGCGGGTAAAGGCTTGAATTTCGTGATCATAGCGGAATTCTTCGTCCTGAATTTGGCCTGGATCGTGGCTCTGGCTGTGCCGATGGCGGTGCTGGTCGCTACGATGATGGCTTTCGGCCGGTTATCGGCGGATAACGAGATCACTGCTTTACGAGCGGCTGGAATAGGCTTGTGGCAGCTTCTGATGCCAATGTTGATTCTGGCCGCAGGTTTATGTTACGGATTGATCGAATTCAACAACCGGGTGTTGCCTGAATTCAACCACCGGTCGCGAGTGCTCTCCGGCGACATCTACCGCAAACGACCAACCTTAAACCTGGAAGCCGGAGTGTTCATTTTCGATTTAGCGCAATACGCGCTCTGGGCACAGTCAATTGATCAAAAAACTTCGAAGCTCGAGTCCCTGGTGATCTTCGACGAAAGTGAATCCCGCCACCCCACGGTGGTGTCGGCACAACGGGGCGATCTGGTCTTTGTCCCCGAGGAAGAGGCTTTTCATTTGCACTTGTTCAACGGGGAAATTCATCGCGAGGATTCCAAAGATCCGACCTATTATCAGCGCACCCGATTTGAACGGTCGCTGCTGCGCATCCCCGCCCCTAATATGGTTTTCGAGCACCAGGAGAGCAGCTATCGTTCGGATCGCGAACTATCGGCTCCGCAGATGCTGAAACAGGTTCAGGAGATGAGAAAGGAGCCAGCCAAGAATCGGCGGCGCATCAATAGTTTCCTGGTGGAAATCCATAAGAAATACTCCATTCCCGTAGCCTGCCTCGTATTCATGCTGATTGGAGCGCCGTTGGGAGTGCGAGCGCATCGCGGGGGGATGGGAGTCGCCTCGGGCTTGAGTGTGTTTTTCTTTCTGATCTACTGGGCCTTCCTGATTGGCGGCGAGGATCTGGCCGATCGCAACCTCATTACGCCGGCCATGGCTATGTGGGCGCCCAACGTGCTTTTGGGTGGCATCGGCGTCTACCTCATTCTGCGCACCGTCAAGGAGATGCGGTTCCTGGATTGGACGGCAATAACCAGAATTTTCAAGAAAGACAAAGTGTGATCTTCATCACCTTAAAATTATGAAAAAAATGCTACCCTATAGTTGCGGGCTTCACCGCCCCTCAAAAATCATGAAATCAAGCGGGTTCAAATTTCAGGCCGCGGTCGTCGTTTTATGGGTCGCTTTGGGCTTCCTGACGGCAAGCCGGGCTCAGGGACAGGTCGCCGTCGAATTTCCGGATATGATGGCGGCTTACGATAGCGCCCTGGTAGCGCGAGCGCCGGAGTTGGCGGCCAAGACTTGGAAAAAGGGATCGGACGCCTACCAACGGGCGATACGAAAGTTCGAAGAGACTCGACTCGAAGAGGCACGCAAGGAAGCTGCCCAAGCGCTTTCCCTGCTGCGCCAGGCGGAACTGGAAGCTATCCAATCCGATCTGCTCGGTCCCGCCTGGGATATGCTGGAGCAAGCCGATAAGGCCAACGCTCCCAAGTTGGCGCCCATTACATTTAAGCAGGCTCAAGATGCTATCGCGATGACCCTTGAAGCCATTACGAAAGACCGCTATGCCCGGGAGATCAATCGCGTTTTGGCTCGCGAAGCCGCTTACGCCGGTCGTCATGCGTTGTATCTGGCACAGCGCATCACCTTACTGAAAAAAGAGGATAACTGGGAAAAGCAGATTCTGGACTTTGAGGCCGGGATCACGGATTTGGCCCTCGCATTAAATGAGAACGCCCAGTTCGATCAGGGACTCGAAGCCCCTTTGGAAACTGTGCGCGGCGATTTGCGTAGTCTGATGGAAGAACGCGACCGGCTCAAAACGGAAGGAATCCGGAAAGATTCGCTGATCGGCAGATTGGAAGCGGAAAACCAAAAATTGCGCTCGCAGAGCGGCCAATACGCTTCCGAATTGGAGAGCAAGCGCCAGGAATTGGATCGTAAGAAGCGGCTCGAAGAAAAAATCGGCCGCGTGACGGCGTTATTCAAACCCTCTGACGGGGTGGTGCTACAGAACGGAGCTCAGCTTATCATCCGACTGACCGGCTTGCAGTTCCCCTCGAACAAGGCGGATTTGAAAGGTGACAACCTCGAATTGATGGGTCGAGTGCAGGAAGCCCTGGCGGAGTTTCCTGAGCGCGCCATAGAAGTGCAGGGGCACACGGACTCCCAGGGTGAAGAGGCGGCCAACCTCGAATTATCACAGAAGCGCGCTGAGGCGGTGCGGAATTATCTGATCGAAAAAGCGGGAATTTCCGGAGATCTTATTAGCGCCGCGGGTTTGGGCGAGAGTGTTCCTGTGGCCTCCAACGAAAATGCCGCCGGCCGGGTGTTGAATCGAAGAATCGAGATAGTCCTGAAACCGTGAACAAGAAAAAGGGAAACGAACAAGGATGAATTTTGACTAACCGTTTTTGGACATACCATGGCTACGATGAATCATGATAAGATGAAAGATATGTACGCCAACAGCCAAAGTCGGAATTTCTACGACCAGCTCCTGGGCGAATACGACCAGATGATTGACTGGGAATCCCGGCTGACGCGCGAGTCGCCATTCTTCGAGAAGCTGTTCAAGGACTACCGCGTCAAATCGGTGTTGGACGCCGGTTGCGGCACCGGACGACACTGCTTTCACTTCGCCACCCTGGGCGCCGAAATCGTCGTCGGCGCAGACGCATCCGAAAAGATCGCGGAATTGGCGCAGGCGCGTTCCAACGCCATCGGCGGAGAGATCCGCTTTGTGCAGGCAGGCTTTACCGAAGTCGCCGACCGCCTCGCCGGCCCCTTCAATCTCGTCTGCGCGCTGGGCAACTCTATTTCCCACCTGCTGACCTATGACGACCTGGAACTGGCCTTGAAGAGCTTCCGGCGACTGCTGTCCCGCGACGGCGTGGTGCTCATCCATCTGCTGAACTGGGAGCGCAAGATCGCGCAGGTGGAACGCTACTTTCCTCCGCGCAGCCACCCCCAACCAGAGGGCGAAAAGATCTTCTTCCGTTTCCTGGATTTCCACGAAGAGTTGGTCACCATGAACCTGGTGATTTTTCAAAAAGAATCCACGCCGCAACCCAAATGGTCCACCCGCACCGCCGCCACGACATTGCGCCCCTGGCGGCGCGAGATCCTGCGCATGGCCTTCGACGACGCCAACTTGAAGATCGTGCAGGAATACGGCGGTATGGATAGTTCCGCCTTCCATCCCTCGAACTCGCCGGATTATATCGTGGTGGCGAAGAAGTAGCGGGCGCCTGCACCGCTGATTTACTCTTGTCTGAATCACGGATTCGCGCAGATTTAGCAGATGACGCAGATTGAAAAAGGCGCTCCATGAGCGCCTTTTAAGTTATGAGTTATGAATGCTGAGTTATGATTATAAGTATTTGTTTTTATTCATAATTCATAACTCATAATTCATAATTTATTTTAACAGCACCATCTTCTGCACCGCTGTGAACTCTCCCGCCGTCAATCTAACGAGGTAGACGCCGGAGGGGAGGTTGCTGCCGTCGAAAGTGACCTCGTGGGAACCGGCAGGATACCATTCCATAGTCGGGGTCGCCCCTGACCCCGACACCATGCGCCCCGCCGTATCAAACACCTCCAACTGCACCCAACTCGCCTGGGGCAAATCGAAGCGAATGGAGGTGTAGGGGTTGAAAGGATTGGGGGAAGCCCCCAGGGTCAGACCCGAAGGGATAGAGGCGGTCATTGACCGCTCGCCGGGGAAGGGGTCGCCGGAGCAGAGCCAATCATTCACAAGTGGCCCGTCGCCGGTGGTGAGTTTGGTGTATTGGAAGTAGCTGGAATCCCATTTGACGGAGGGGTAGATCCCCACATAACCGATGTAAGTGTAGGTTCCAGGCGGAGCGATGGAGGGAACGTTCTGCACCCGTTGGCGGCCGATGATCGCCTGTTCTGGCAGCCACAATGGAACGGGCCCCAACATCGGCCCCTGCCAGGCCCAGGTTGGGGTGATCTGCATGATCCAGGCATGGAACGACACCGCGGTGTCGGCATTGACCTGCAGCAAGGCGTCAAATAAGAACGCGCCGCCGGAAGCCGGGATGACGATAGGTGGATTGACAGGGGTGAGGGTGACAGATACGGGCGGGGACGGAGGAGGCGGCGGGGGAGGAATCGCCGGGAAATAGTGATAACCCATATCCACAATACCTACATCCTGGACAGAATCTGTCCGGGTCGTCCCTTCGATCATCGACGAGGCCGGATGTCCCGCATCTAAACAGGGAGACTGCTGAGTCTGTCCGGCAGCCAGTTGGCTGAGGTAGAAATTTCCGTCGGGGCCTGAGACGAATAAAGGATCAGAGTCGATATTACCGGAGCCGGGGTAGCCATTTTGAATGCAGGAATAACTTATTAGTACAGTTCCACTTATTCCATTTTCCCAGATGATACAATTCTTCATTATGGCAGGAGTATTTAATGCATAAATTCCTTGATAACTGAAGTCAGTATAATTGCTTATTATGTTATTATTAATAAAAGTTGGCGATACACCTTGTGGCAGTGGCTCGATAAAAAGACCACCACCATAATGTTGTGCAGAATTATTGAAGACCAAATTATTTTTTGCTAATATTCCTGAATTAATTGAGCAATTAATGCCACCGCCGCCATAATTTGCCCTATTATTTTGTATTAAATTGTTTTCGACAAGACCATTACAATCATTATACACATAAATTCCTCCACCATAATAGTCCGTAGTATCGTCCATTATTATATTATTTGTTATAAATGCTGTCGAATTATCGAAAAATGCTATCCCGCCACCTCCCCACAAAGCGAAATTATTCATTATTAAATTATCGGATATTTCTACACTGTCGGTTTCCTTACAGGCTATAGCACCACCTAGTTGATTTGCACGGCAATTCTCTATAAGGCAATGTTTAATTACGGGACTGCAATCATCACAATAGATTCCTGCCCCATCACAATCAGGTGCAATACCTGAAGCCCTGCCCTTAGTAATATGGCAGTATTCTATTAGACAAGAATCAGAGGATGATAAAAACCGAATCCCACGCCAACCTTCTTGTGGATTTATAGCTGTGAAAAGGATTGTATCTTGTTGTGTTCCCAACGCACGCAATGTTGCTCTTGAGTTTACAATGAACTTATAATGCCCCTGAAAAATCACCTGCACGCCTGGCTGGATGTTCAGCGTCTGCCCGGTGGGGACGTTGATTTCGCCGATGACGTTGTAGGGATTGTTCGCCGCCGTCCACGTTCCGGACACCGGCCCGGAAACGTCGGTCGCTCCGGCCAGCATTGCCCATATCCCCACCCCGGTCAAAATTCCCAGCATTTTCCTGAACATGGTGTGCTCCTATGGTTGGTAGTACAGGCCTCTGTGCCTGTGTTTGTGTTTGTTTAATCGAGGGTAGTACAGGCCTCTGTGCCTGTGTTCTTCTTCAAAAACAGGCGGGGACACTTGTAATACGATTCTTTCCTACCTTTATTTTTGTCTCGCTTCCAACCCGACATCCCATTGTGGAAACCCTACCCAGATATACTCGTTGATTTCTGGCCAACGTATGAAAGGATTATCATGGATATATTTGGCCTTCGCCCAGTATTCCGATTCATCCCGGATAATCCTGTCAAAGCTTTCTTCCTGCCATATCGAGCCTTTTCGATTGAATTTTCTCTGTAGCTGGTTCGCAGAGAAGGATTTCCAAGAATGGGTGATGGATTTCAACTCATAAACTGGTAAAGGTTCCACAATAACATGGATATGGTCGTTCATTACGACGTAAGCATGCAATCTGTAACGGATTCCGTGGAAGTGCAATAAAATCGAAACGATCAAGTCACGTTCAATTGTATTCATTTCCAATTGATGTTCACGTAGACGCCATGTGAGAAAATACACTCCACCTTCCAGCCGCCAATGCGGAAGTTTTCTTCTGTAAGCGCAATAGGCATTATCCAAAGCGTTTAGTGCCATGGTGAAGCAGGCCTCCAGGCTGGCGATTCTAAAAACAGGCGGGGACGTCTGTACTACCGGTGACACCTGTACTACTGATAACACCTATACTACAGGATGATTATTCCCGTTCGGGGGTAGTACAGGCCTCCGTGCCTGTGTTATTCTTTAAAAACAGGCGGGGACGTCTGTACTACCGGTGACACCTGTACTAC
>JAGVQJ010000048.1 GCA_020051775.1 Calditrichota bacterium
CCCTTCTGCATCCAAATAAGTGTAATATATTTCTCCATCTCCTTTTACATAAATCAGATAGCCGAAATTTACAAAAAAATGCAAACTTCGCACAGCTATTCCAATCCACGTCTGGCTAGGATCAAGACCAGATCGTATTTTGGAAAACCTAAGTATTGCTTCGACTTCTATGTCTTGATAATCATTATCGCCAATTGTAATCCATGAACTCCTGAAAGACCATAGTGAACCAAATTCCAAACCATCGTCCAATAAATTACGGTGGCATTCTGGGGGTGATAGCATGAGGTTTTGGTCAAAACCAGTTTGTTTTGAAAATTCAAACGCTGATATTTGTCCAAAAGGCTTTGAAGGTTTGAAAGGCGCCGATGCCAAAGCAAAAAGAAGAGCTTCATGCAATTGTGCAGAAAATGTACTCATACCACTAAAAGAATTTTTTGAATAATGTGCGTGTCTAGCAGGTTGAATATCGAAAAGATATTTATTTGCAGTCAAATCATCATCATCTTTAATAATGATAATGTTATGCGGCGAACGACAACTCGTGGCCATCCCAAGTTCAAGAAGCACGTTCCCATTTTCTCCAGTGACATCAAAAATAAGCGCATCGGCTTGAGCAAGATAACTCCAAATATCAGAATGAATGATTCCAGGTGTTGATATTTTATCGGATCGTTTACATTCAACCGACGCACCAATTTCTGCGCCGACAAAGTCACAGACACCTTGAATAAAATTTAAAAGGTCATCATATTTTTCTCTTGGATTAAAAGGACACGCTAAAAAACAAATAAGGTGGTTTGCCGACTTTCGGGGCATTACTGGTGGTGATGAGATAACATCTTTTGGCCATACAGGACTTGAATTCCGATCGGCGCTCATTTTATTCCCCTTATTTTAGACTTCTTTTGTTCCTGCTGCGATTGAAGCGAAGCGATTCCCGGTCATTTCTCTGATCCCCCCCACCCCCCCCTTTTTAAGGGGGGGATGCTGTACGAAGAGGGTTGTTTCCCCCCTTAACAAGGGGGGATTAAGGGGGGATCGAACAGAAGGTAACATGCTTCGTCTCTAAAGGGCCAGAAGCATGCCACCCCCTTCAGGGAGGACAGACATTCCTGTCTGTCCAGCAGTTGACGTAGTGACGGTCAGACAGGAATGTCTGACCTCCCCTTTAACGTCAATCCATGTAATCCTGATAGATGATGTACCCTTTGCAGAACTCCTGCACCTGGGCACGGACGGAGGCGATGGTTTGCTCGTCATCCGGTTTGGCCAACACCTGGATAATCCATTGGCCGATCTGCTTCATTTCGGCATCTTTCATGCCGCGGGTGGTCAATGCCGGCGTGCCGATGCGAATGCCGGAGGTAACGAAGGGGCTGCGCGTCTCGAAGGGCACGGTATTCTTGTTGACGGTGATGCCCGCCTTTTCCAACGCTTCTTCGGCGGCTTTGCCGGTGATGTCCTTATTGCGCAGATCCACCAGCATGAGGTGGTTGTCAGTGCCGCCGGAAACGAGGTTGAAACCCGCCGAGGTCAGAGTTTCGGCCAGGCATTGCGCGTTCGTGATGATCTGGCGGCTGTATTCCTTGAATTCGGGCTGTAGGGCTTCCAGAAATGCCACCGCCTTGGCAGCGATGACGTGCATCAGCGGCCCTCCCTGGATGCCGGGGAAGGTGATGGAATCAATCGCTTCAGTGATGGTCTTGGGCTTGGGCATGCCGGACAGCAGGATTTCGCCGCCTTTGAAATCGGAGACGACCAATCCGGCGCGAGGGCCGCGCAGGGTTTTGTGTGTGGTTGTGGTAACGGCGTGGCAATACGGCAGTGGCGAGGGGTGCAGATCTGACGCCACCAACCCCGCAATGTGCGCGATATCGGAAACCAGGTAGGCGCCGACTTCATCCGCGATCTCGCGAAATTTGGCGAAATCAATGATGCGCGGATAGGCCGAGGCGCCGGTCATGATCATGCGAGGTTTGTGCTCTTTGGCCAGCGCGCGCACCTGGTCGAAATCAACGCGGCCGGTCTTCTCCTCCACTCCATAGGGGATGATCTTGTACAGTCTCCCGGAGAAATTGACGGGGCTGCCATGCGTCAGGTGGCCGCCGTGCGACAGGTTCATACCCATGACTATGTCGCCGGGTTGAAGTAGCGCCATGTAGACAGCCATGTTGGCTTGCGAACCGGAATGCGGCTGTACGTTGGCCCAGGCGCACTTGAAGAGCTGTCTGGCGCGTTCCTGTGCCAGCTCCTCGGCGCGATCCACGTATTCGCAACCACCATAGTACCGTTTATGCGGGTAGCCTTCGGCGTATTTGTTGGTCAGCACCGATCCCATGGCCTCTAAGACGGCGCGTGAAGTGAAATTTTCGGAGGCGATCATTTCCAGTGTATAACTCTGACGTTGTAGTTCACCGCGAATGACGGCTTTGATTTCAGGATCAACTTCTTGCAGGCTTTTCATAGGGGTCTCCAGAAGGGAAATTAGGGTAGTACGGAAGCAGATTATATATATATACCTCCCGCAGAGTGGGAGCGTTAGGTTTGCTTGTCCAGACTACGGCTTTCTCGGTAGGCCATGACGTCGGCAAATATGATGGAGAGTACCGCCGCCACGGGTACTGCCAGCAGAGTTCCAAGGATGCCCTGAAGTTTTGTGCCGACCAAAAGGAACATGATGACCACAATCGGATTCAGGTCAACCTGTTTACCCATGACTTTGGGCACGAGGAAATTATTTTCAATCTGCTGGGCCAGGACATACACCAATAAGGCCAGCAGGGCCTTGGTGGGCGATTGTGCCAGGGCGAAGAAAACTCCGGGTACGGCCGAAAGGAGCGGCCCGGCGTAAGGGATGATCTCGAGAACTCCGGCCAGGAGTGCCAGCAGAAAGGCGTATTTGACGCCAATCAGACTTAGACCAATGAAAACGAGAACGAAAATGATGACGCAGAGAAGGACCTGGCCGCGCAGCCACAATCCCAATTTGGATTGAAGGCGGGGAATCAAGTCATGAATATAGGATTGGTACGGTTTTGGTGCGATTTTAGTAAAAAACGACCTCAACTCGCCCGCTGAGGCGACAAAGTAGATGGTCATGACAAGAAAAGCGGCCAGCGAAAAAAGCCCGCCGAAAACCTTCATCACGGTGCTGATCACTCCGGAGGCGGCGCCGCCTACAAAATCACTTAATTTACTCAGCCAGGAGTTGATCTGATCTCTGAGGTCAAATTCGCCGGGAAAGTTTATATTCTTCAGGACGTCAGTGACCTGGTCATAATAAGTGGGAAAATTAGCGACGAGATCGGAAATCTCATCGTAGACGGGGGGGATCAGAAGGATGATGGTTAACGTAACGGTGCCAAACACCAGAGTGAAGATAATCAAGACGCTTAACACCCTGGGGAGGCGGAATCCTTGCAGCCAATGCACCCACGATTCCAATGCCATGGACAAGATCAGTGCGGCCAGCGCCAGAATGAGAATCTCGCGAATCAGATAGAGCAGGAAAGCCAGCGCTACGAACAGCAAAAGTTTAACAATGGATCCACTGCTCAGGCTGAAAATAACGCGATGCGGATCTTTTCCGTTTTGTTTGGTCATGATTCGGAGGTTTTATAGGAATGGGCAACGACTGAAGGACTTAATAGTCACCCAGTTCGCCGATCTTATCTACTCTTCGCTGGTGGCGGCCACCTTCGAAGGGAGTGGAAAACCAAACATCCAGAATATTGAAAGCTTCGACGGGTTCAACGAAACGGGCGCCCAGGACAAGAACGTTGGCGTCATTGTGACGGCGACTCATCTCGGCCAACTCTGTCGTCAAGCATAGCGCCGCGCGAACACCTTTCACTTTATTGGCTACGATGGACATCCCTATACCCGATCCGCAAATCAGCACGGCTCGTTCAGCCGTTCCGGAGGCGACGTCTTTAGCCGCCAGAACGCCAAAGTCGGGATAATCCACAGAAGAATCATCGAAACAACCGCGATCCAAAATTTCGTGACTCTGTGAGATCAATCTCGACTTAAGATTCTCTTTGAGTTGGAATCCCGCATGATCAGAGGCCATTGATATTTTCATGGAAAACCCCGCTTATTCTGCCCAAGGCGGTTTGCTGCGTTGGAACCAAGATTCACCCAGGTTCAGGCCGAGACGAAATTTAAAGGTGTTTTCCTGCCCCCCGTTGCTATCCAAATTCCCACGCCGGCCAAACTCGAATCCCAGGTCAAAACGATCCACCCCTTGATGAAAAGGGTAACTCAAACCTGCTGAGGCCGTATAAACGTCCACCCCGCTACCGTCGCTGACCAGGTAGGTGGATTCTCTTCTGAGGCCAAAACGATATTGAAACCGTTGGAAGAAAGCGTCAGAATCCCAGGTCCCCGGAGTCCATTCGGCGCCCATGCCGACATTGTTGGAGTTGCGATAGGTGGAGGAACCACCGGGAAGATTTTCAACGCTGGACCAATCACTATAAGCAACTTGCCCGGCCACCAGCCATTTGGGAGCAATCTGGTAGCTTGCACCGAAACCGAACCGGGCGGCCAATTGGAGATCCTGTTGCGAGGTGACGATTGAATCTCCGCTGGTATAGGAAAAAATCCGGTCCAGTTGCAAAGGAACTTGAGGCTCGAATGTCGCTCCCAAAACCAGTTTTGGCGTCGGTTTCACAATGATGCCAATCGTCCCGCCATACCCCAGGTACTGCTTGGATTTGGTGAACTGGACGTCTGAGTAACCGGGAGCATTGAAAACACTGGTGCGATATTCCTGGACATCACCCCAAGTCAAGTTGCCGGCAATACCCACACTTAAACCAGGCTTGGGCGCCCAGGCCAAACTCAACGCAGCTCGAGTCAAGCCTCCAATGCCCTGATAGGTTTCCAAGTAATCGGCGTTCGGCACGCCCGGAAGAGGACTGACCAATGTACCCGTCCAGGCGTACTTGAATTCCACGCGACTGTAGGGAGTCAAATGAAATCCTAATCCCCAGCCTTTTTTGATGGCGATAGCAATACCGAAATATTCAAGCTGCGCCCAGTCATCTGTGTCACTCGAATTGGGATCGGTCATCCATTGGCGAGAGATGTACCCGCCTATGGTGATTCTCGAGCGATGGAGGGTAGACAGCAGCGCCGGGTTGGCGAAATTAATCGTATTGGAATCTTCCAAAGCGAGGCCGGTGTTACCCATGCCGATGGCGCGCGAAGAATTTACGTCTTCGAGGACGCCGACGCCCAACCCCGAGAATATCGAACCAGTGGCGTTTGCTCCCGACGCCATAAGGGCCAGAACGGCAAGGCTGAGAAAATTGCGAGAAAACAGGTTCACTGACCGCCTCCCCCCTGGATATATACAATGCGCAAGGCCGGTTTCAACGAATCGGCCAGCATCTGCGGTCCATAAAAAGGCATTCTCGCCACATTCTGATATTCATTGGAAGAATTTACCCGCAGACCGAAATGGGTGCCGGGATGGAGAACCCAGTCATTCACTAGCGTTGTGACGTTCAACGCTAAGGTGCCGGTGGCTTGGTCGTAAAGAGAAACCAGCGGTAGACTGATGGGGGTAGTTTCAGCAGTGGCCGGATCCTCGAGCCAACTGGAATCCGCCATGGGAAGACCGTAAGCTCCGCTAATGTGATCGAAAGCCAGTACGTTAGTGGTATCGGCATGGAGAATAAGTTCGGCGCGTTGCACCGCTACGCCATAGTGGGCCGTGAAGGCGCTGTCTATGTTAAAGCGCATGATCGTGCGGTAGGGCGCGCCGTTTCCCATCCAGATAAAGGTGCTGTCGACAGGGGTTAGGGTGGTAGAGTCTTTGGCAATGAAAGCATCCGAGGCAGCATTTAGGTAGAGGACGGTGTCCACCGGATCGCCGCCATGCGTAACGGTAGTATCGTAATTTTTCAGGAACATCTCCAGTTTGGGGCGGCGATTAATGTTAGAATTTTCAGCCGAAGCGAACCGCAACATGTAATTCTGATCGGTGGCGGCTTGTAGGTAGATTCCGTTGTTCCAGTAAAGCGTCTTACCGCCCGAACCTGCCGATAGCCAGGCACGCAGCAGGCTGTCAACCGGTTCCGGTAGAGTGAACCGTACTGTGTCACTATCCGAGGCGGCGACAGGAATTTGAATATTGGCGAAGGAGAGGCCCTGCGACAACGAATCCGTGTTGAAATTATCCCAATTGACGCCAATTTCAGTCCAAGTCAATTGCTGATTGACCATGAACGCGGAGGCGCCCATAGGGCTGGTTCCATCCAAGGCCAGGCTGTCCAGTAAGAGTCGCACGCGCAGTGAATCCACTAAGAAGCTGTCCGGCAGAGCTCCGGTAGGATTGAAGCGTAGCAGACTATTGGCATAGTACCCCTGATTGTATCCCAGGTAGAGATAGCCGCTCACGCCAGTAGTCGTGGTAGTGCGATAAATTCGCACATCCTCAGGCGGCAGGATCATCTCATTGGGCAGGATATCGTTCAACCCTGGCGCCAGGTTGGATCCCACAGGTGAATCCTTCTGGGCGCAACCGATTATCATCAACCCTGCCAGGAACAGCAACGACAGCAGATTTTCAGGTGAGTGTTTCAATCGAAATTATCTCCGTAAATTGTATAATTTACATAAGGGGTTCCAGACAAGCAATGAAATAATGCGTTATTGGCTGTTGGATGGCCGCTTGATCGGTATTTTGCGGCCACAACGTGAGCAAAGATCGCCCTCCAAACCCACGATGCGCGTGCGATACGACGCCCTTTCCACTAAAATGGTTCCACATTCCGGGCAAATGGTATCGGATGATCCGGGCACGGCAATGTTACCCAGGTAAACGTAATTCAGTTCCCTGGAAGCGATATCCCAGGCACGGCGCAGAAAGGATTCCGAGGTTGACGGCGCCTCGGAGCGGTAATGCGGGAAATAACGCGAAAGATGCAAGGGGAGGTCTGGATTCACTGAGGCAATCCATTGAGCTGTCGCCTGGACGGAAGCCTCGTTATCATTCCAACCCGTCACGACCAGATGGGCGATCTCAACATGCACGCCCGCTTTCCAGGCCAGACGGATACTGCGCTGCACCGGTTCCAAGCGCGCTTTGCACATCTTAACATAGAATTCGTCCTTAGGCGATTTCAGATCCACATTCATCGCATCCACATGGGGCAATAAACGGAGTAACGGTTCCTCCTCAATGTAGCCATTGGTAACCAGAACCACAGCATGGCCATTTCGGCGCAATTCGGGCGCCGTGTCCAGGATATACTCATACCACATCAACGGCTCGGAATAGGTGAAAGCGACGCCAATGGAACCCTGTGTTCCAGCCATTTTGACCAATTCACCCACTGGTAGATGCCGGGTGGGGACTTGTCCCTGAGAGATTTCGGCGTTCTGGCAGAAGAGACACCGCAGGTTACAGCCATTGGCTCCGACCGATAAAATCACCGAACCGGGATGGAAGTGGTACAGCGGTTTCTTCTCGATGGGATCCAGGGCCATGGAGGCGACCTCCGCATAATTAGCGGCCACCAGCTTTTTCCCAACTCGTTGCCGTACGCGACAGACGCCCGACTGTCCATCGCGGAGCTTGCAATGCTGCGGACAAAGATCACAGGCCAGTTTGCCCTTCTCGGCGTGGTAAAATTCGACTTCGCGCATAGGAATTCACTGGCAGGTAAATCTCTCCACCTTAATGAAACTGCTAAAAAAGTGATCGGTTTAGGGTAGTTACTTTATAGTCAAAGATGCAGTTTAACTGACACTCATATTTAACAATAAGGTCTCATCCAGAGATCCCCGCATGGAATGGTATTAAGGATTTTATTTGGCGATAATAATCGTGGTGGGTATTTAGTAAGAATTTGGTATGCGACAACTCAGAAAAACAACAAATTTGGATCAGTCTGAAAAGTGAACGCGGTAAATATTCTGCAATAAAGCTTGACAATCGCCACGTTATCTACTACTTTATTATCGTGGTTGATTCGCAATACTCATCTCGGTGCATCCCCTCGCTTAAGGTGGTTTAGGCGAGGGGTTCTTATTTATCTGATGGCCCGAAGTTATGAGAACGAAGGATTGGGGAAATGTTTTATACTTACGATGTATTGAATACCTTTACGGCCTCGCGAACAAAACCCTCTGACTTTGCCAGAAGGTCGCGTGCGCGTGGTGTGTCCACCTCGCACAAAGCCATGACAATGGCTAATTTTACATTGCCTTCGGCGGCATCGAGCAACTCGCCCGCACGATCATAATCCAAATCAGCAGCGAGCATGAGCACGCGCCGGGAACGGGCTTTCAGTTTCTGTGAACCGGCGCGAAGATCCACCATCATGCCCTGAAATACCTTACCCATACGCACGAAGGCGGTAGTACTGATCATGTTCAGGATCATCTTGGTGGCGGATCCGGCTTTCAACCTCGTTGATCCCATCAGGACTTCCGGGCCTAGAAGTGGAGCGATAATCACATCCGCCAGATGGCCTGTCTCTTTTTCAGGGTCAGGAAGGTTGCAGATTAAAAGCACCGTGGCGGCGCCAACCGAGCGGGCGTATTCCAGACCACCCAGCACATAAGGCGTACGTCGAGAAGCCGTAATGCCGATCAAAGTATCGCTTTCATTGAGGGCAATGGCCGCTAAATCCAGCCCCGATTGGTTCATGTCGTCTTCAGCGCCTTCGCGCGACCGGAAGACGGCATCAGGACCGCCGGCGATGATACCCACCACTGCTTGAGGATCGCTGCCAAAGGTGGGTGGGCACTCTGCGGCGTCTATAACGCCCAATCGCCCGGACGTACCGGCGCCAATATAAACAAGCCGGCCTCCGGAACGAAAAGAGTGGATGACCTGATCCACCGCTTTTTCGATCTCCGGAAGCACTTTACGGACAGCGGCGGTTACACCAGCGTCCTCATCGGACATGAATTCCAGAATCTGGCGAACGGAGTAGATATCCAGGTCGGTTGATCGCGGGTGGAGCGCTTCGGTCGTCAGCCCTTTGATTTCGTCGAAGACTCTACGGGACATAGCTTAAATGAGAAATGTTATAGCCCCAATATACGGAATTTGTGCGGGAATGTCAAGGGAAAGTATTCCACAGACAGCAAACAGGTGTAAGCCGTAAGTGATAAAAAGGCGCTAAGGCGCCTTCAATTTTTCATTTTGCACTTTTTATCTTGCATTCATTTGAGCGAAACCATCTTCAGAGTCGAGGCACAATTTCCAACCGTCAACCGGGCAAGATAGACACCCGAGGATAAATCCGACCCATCGAAGGTGACCTCGTGGGAACCGGCTTCCCTCCAACCATTAACCAGGGTCGTTACCAGTCTCCCGGCAGTGTCGTAGACCTTCAGGCGGACAAGGCTGCTTGTTGGTAGTTGGTAGTAGATAGCGGTGGAAGCATTAAAGGGGTTGGGATGGGAGGAGTGAAGGATGAAGGATGAAGGATAAATTTCTTGGGGATTAACACTTTCGACTCTCAACTCATCGCCCGAATTAGTCCAGTGACTAAACCCTGAATCCTGAATCCCGGATCCGAGTTTCCCAAACATGAAGATGTCTTTGCTGGTGTCCGATCCCACTACGGCATAAGCGTTATAATGATAGACACCCATCGAGGCTGAGCCGGGTACGGCTTGCAAACGCACCGGAGCCAGGATCGTACTCGCAGGTACGGTGACTGTTACCGGCCCTAAGACCGGGCCGAAGGTGCTGCTGTCAGGCAGGGTAACGTCGCACCAGACCAGTGCATTATAAGGCGAAGGATCGTGATTACTCAGGCGCAAAGTGTAATCCATACTGCCACCTTCTGTCTGGATCAAATACGGAAATTCGTGCGGAGTGAGAAGAACGCTAATGGGGAACCGCTGCTCGTAGTTGAAAGCTCCCATGTCGGAACGGGTGCCGTCGGGATCTAAAGAATCGGGGTGGCCGGCATCAATACAGGGGCTACCCCACAATAGCCGGTAGTCGTCGTGATGCGGATCAACGAAAAGCGGATCGCTATCAATCATACTGAGGCCAGGCCAACCGGATTGAATATCGCAATAGCTTGCGTTCAAACTGCAAACCGGGGAGGTAATATAAATTTCGGGATCGCTGTTGTTCCAGAGTATGCTGTTTTCAAGAGTGGTTTCGTTCGGAGCATTGCCATGTATCCTTAACGAACCACCACTTTCATTTGAAATATTAGATACAAAACTGTTTTTGTAGATTATTGAACTGCATCCATAGGAATAAAAACCCCCACCAAAGCCCGCAGTATTGCGGGCAAAGATATTGTTTCGCACGATGGGGGTTGTGAATTCTGTGCAATAGACTCCACCGCCACAGTAGGCCGTATGATTCCAAAGCAGGAAATTATTCTCAACAATTGGCGACCCATTCGACCAAAGAAAAATACCTCCTCCGCCGTTAAAAGGACCGACAGCGTTATTGAATTTAATAATGTTTCCTTTTATTAGAGGGCTACAATGATAAGAAAAAATACCCCCCCCGCTCCCTGCATTTTGAGCTTCGTTGCCAGTGATGCAATTATTTATGATTTGTGCATTGCTCCATCTCAAGTATACCCCGCCTCCCTGATCGCCCTTATTGTGAACTATAATATTGTTGTAGGCAAAAATTTCTGACGTGTCAGCTGCTGAGATCCCCCCGCTATTATTATTGATGATGACATTATTGCATATCACTGCATCAGCGTTCCTTTGACACCGAATCCCGGCATCAAAATCCGCTATATTATCAATTACTAAATTATAGGCGATCAGGAGATCAGATAAATCGGCACAAATGGCTCCGCCATATTGAGCTGAATTTCTTTTGAACTTGCAATGAAGAATTTTACAATCAGCTCCCATGGTACTGTAAATAGCACCCCCGCGATACACTGCATGACAGCTATCGAACCAGCAATTTTCGATGGTGGCACTAGTTGAAACCGAGTAAATAGCACCACCATAATTTGCCGATCCGTGACGAAAACGGCAATAGGCGAAACATGAAGAATCCGAGGCGTTATTCAGAAGAATGCCTTTCCAATGGCCGTTGGGCGAGGCAACCTCAAAAAGGATTGAATCCTGCAGGTTGCCGATGGCGGTTATTAAGGAACCGGTTTGCACTTGGAATTGGACATTGGCAGCAAACAGTACTTTTACACCCGGTTCAATTGACAGCGACTGCCCCGTTGGAACGACAATCTCCCCCGTCACCAATACCGTATCCACATCCCACACGCCGGAGACGTTCCCGGTTACGGTGATGTGATCCGCGATGGCCTGGTTGGTAACCAGCCTAAAAATTAGCAGAGAGATGAAAAGCCGCAGCATATTAACCTCCTGGCTTGGGACATATTACTCAAAGGTAACTATACTTTCGGTTAAAATCAAGCGCAATTTTTTGCACCACGCCTAAATATTCATTTTTGGGAGGGATAACAAGGCGGATATTGGATTAGGAATGAGCATCCAAGGAGGTTTACTTTGAGAGACGGAAATAATACCATCCCTGTATCTCAAGTTCGGAAGATTTTACACGATATCTATTGTGGGCGAATCTTGAGTAATGTCTACTTTACGAGACGCTCGATATGTCGAGATAGGTCATCAAGACTGAACGGTTTGGGCAGGAATCCGTCGGCATTGTATTGCTGAATTTTACGCTTTACGGAGTCGTTGTAGCATCCGGACATCAGCAACACGGGAAGGTCAGGTCGTTGAGCTTTTACCCTTCGTAAAAGATCCAGACCGGAACTGCCTGGCATCTGGATGTCGCTGATGACTAAATCTACCCGAATGTTTACCAGTTTTTGCAGGGCTTGGTCGGCATCTGAAGCCAGTATGGGGTGATAGCCCAAATAATCTACCATCTGCTCCATCAACTCGCGCATAGCATTATCATCATCCACGACCAGAAAATTTTTTCTCGATTGCCGTGATCGGCTGTAATCCCGGCGAATTCGCGCGTTTGGCATAGATGCATCCATCTTGTCTCCTTTCAGTCATCCTACAAAACCTACCCTAAGGCATCGTATATCATACATCAGATCCTTGCGCAATCTTGGATGACCGCAAATAATGTACCATAGTTAACATTGCGATGGTTGTACGAAATTCTACGAATTTCATTTGACCAAAAGGAAAGAAAGTTACTATGAGATAGTGCATAGATTGCAGAGTTAAAGGAGGATAAAACACGACGGCCGACCCGTGGAACGATGGATCGGCCGTGTTTTGCTATGTATGCTGCACGTGATGATGATGGGGGGGCTATTTAACCAAAAGCGTTTTCTGGGTGTAGACAAATCCACCAGCTTTCATCTGCACCAAATAGAGACCGGAGGCAATGCCCTGGGCATTCCAGGAAACGCTGTGATAACCGGCATCCAGACGCTTATCAACCAGGGTAGTCACACGGCTGCCGAGAATGTTGTAAACCTCGATGCGCACCGAGGAAGCCTGGGGTAGACCGAATTGGAATTGCGCTGTTGGGTTGAAAGGGTTCGGATAAGGCGTCCCCAAAAAGAAGACATTGGGGATCTCTGCCACCGGTTCGGAGCCTTCCCAGCCAGAGGTTTCCCACCCCAGGAAGTCATCCGGCAGCCCGTCTGCTCCTCCGGCTCCCTGTTTTTCGAAGGGGAAAGCATCCTGATGCACGATCTGATTGGGTTCCATGTCACCAACATGAGCACGGTAACCGTAAACGCCAGGCGGAGCACTCATGGGCACCGACTGAGTCATCTGACGGGTGAGGGTGGTATTAGCGGGCAGGTTCAGGTTCAAGCGCTGGAAAATCGGCCCATAGATCGTGCCGTTGGGTAACATAACGTTGATCCAGACGTCGGTGAGCTGAGATTGAGTCGTGGTGTTGTGCACCTGGATAGTATATTGGAAATTGCCGCCGCTTGGTCCAATCACAATCGGCGAGCCGGTGGGAATCAGGTCCACCGTAATGATAGGCGTGGAACCCAGAATTCGGTTCATCGTCGGTGGAAACTGTACCCCGTAAATCGTCGGCGCGTTCATGGGCGGCATCGAGTACTGGATAACCGATTCGGAGAAATATGTTCCCTGTATCGGTGTGGTGGCATGGAAAGCGCGCACATAACACAAACCGGTGCTTGTAGTTACAGTTCCCGGCAGGACGAACGTTCCGGCCGAAGGGGCTCCGCCGGTGATTCCCGCCTGGCAAGTTCCCATCAGCACGTCATCGCCGGTGGGAGCGCCCCAGAAACCGGGTTGAGTCGAAGGGTTATCCATGCCGTCTCCATCGGCGTCCCAGATCAATTGCAATAGGGAGCCGACTGCCAGCGGTTGGCCGTTCTCATCAGCAACCACGCCGAAGAAGCCCGAAGCGTAGTTGGTCGCGGTAACCATAAATGGTTGGGCATGCAAGCCCAATACGATGAAGCCTAAGAGAATGAGCGGGAGCAGAATTAAAGGGAAAGTCATTTTTTTCATTGTTCACCTCCTGAAATAACAGGAGCAGATGCAGGTACAACTGGCAGCAGTGCCGGAAAAGTACCCGAAACAGGGGTATTGGTTACCACTTCGGGTGTAGGTAACAATCCGGAGGCGCCCATGATGGGCTGTGGATAATTGGACCAATTGAAGCCTGTATGGCCGGGAGCCACGTAAAGCCAGTAGCCCTTTAAAGGTTCCAGTTGCGTTAAATTGCCTTGCCAGACACCGGTCTGGTTTTTCCAAGCGTATTGGAAGGAACCGTTCAGAGCGTCATAGCTCATGACCAGGTCGGATTGGAAGAGATAATTGCCGCCTGTAAAGCCGGTAAGTCCGGCCTGGGATAGTGGCGCGGGCGTCGCCCAAACGCTGCCTACGGCATTATAACCGGGAGTCATGGAACCCATAGCGTAAGATGGAGTTTCCACCACGTTGCCGAAGGTCATCAAAATCTGGGATTCCGGGTGAGTGGGTGGCACGTAAATCCAGTAGCTCTGGGTTTCGGAGAAGACGGTAAAATCCCCTTGCCAGGTGGAAGTGCCGGTATTATACCAAATCATCTGGAACTGGTTGGTGGTATGATCCCAACGCAGCACCTGGTCGGATTCGGAGGCGGTGGCGCCGCCGGTGAGTTGTCCGGCAAGCACATAGTTAACGCTCTTGTTGGCCGTTAACAACGGGAACGAGACCTGGGTGAATCCGCGAGGCACGTCTAACTTCCAGAAACCAACGGTGTTGGAAGGCCCGGATTCCGTCGCGTTCACCCGGCACAAGAAGCTTGCTAACAAGACCAGAACCGTGCCGGTAACCCGCCCTGACATGGTCACTCCTATGGCATATTCCTGACAGTCGAAAGATAATATAAGATGAAATCTGCTCAAATGCAAGGATTATTTTAGTTCTTGTCCCGAATGTCGAAGCCGCATAATCCCTGCTATGGAAAAATCTGTCGCTGATTCAATAAAGCGCTCAGTGCGGGGCAACAGCCGTGCTGTCGAAGCTCAAGTCCTGATACTGGGCGGGATTCAGCTTAGGTGATTCTGCCGTAAAGGTTGCAATCGCCCAGATTTCTTCATCTTTAAGCGTGCCTTCATATTTCGGCATGCCGGACATTTTGATGCCGTTTTTTACGATCCAGAAAAGTTGGGGAACAGACCATTCATTAGCCTCCTTGGTCAGATCCGGCGCCTGGGGATACATACTGGTGGCGCCGGGCTTGATACCCGGGGCGCCGTGACAGCCCTGGCATCGCTGGGAATAAAGGCGCGCTCCGGCGCGAAGGGTGGCTGGCTCCTGCACGGTCGCGGGAGTTTGCAGACCAGAAGCATGGTGTGCCACGGAGCGATCCAGAGTGAGATCCAACACTGAAAGCGTGAGGGCATTGTGGTGAGCAGTAGCGCCGATATTGTACCAACCGGACAGTAAGTAGGCGTAGCACACCAGAGCAACCCCCACCAGCGTGAGGACCACAGTAGACAATGTTTTCATGAGACTTTTCCCCGACTAATCGAAGATGACAGCCAATTTGTTATTATTTAGACTATACGGTAAGAATCCGGGTATATTGGGACGTGGCGGGTAACGTCTTCACTTTCAACCCTAACCTGTGTAATCATTGTCGGAGTGATTTTTCGATTTCTACTCCCCAAGCGTTCAGCATCTCCCCCATTTCTGCTTGAACTGAGCATTGTGAATCCTTATATTATAGTTTTCCCCTTCTGCCAAATCTGGCGCCATGCTAAACTGGGATAATCCGATCCATGCCGTCCACAAGTAGTAAACTTCTGTGGGTGATTCTCTTCGCCGCCGCGATGGCCTACCTGGAATCAGCGGTAGTGGTTTATCTGCGGGCTCTCTATTACCCGCACGGGTTTGATTTTCCTCTCGTCATGGCGCCGCTGGACGCCGTCCTGGCTGTCGAGATCGGCCGTGAAGCCGCTACGATCGTCATGTTGGTGGCGATCGGCATCCTGTGCGGACGCAGTCCCCTGGAACGATTCGCTTGGGTGATGCTGTCGTTCGGAATCTGGGACATTATGTATTACGTTTGGCTCAAGGTCTTTATTGATTGGCCTGCGTCGCTGCTGACATGGGATATATTATTTCTGATCCCCGTGCCCTGGATCGGGCCGGTGCTCGCGCCGGTGCTGGTATCTCTGGCGTTAATCGGCGCGGGATTGTGGATCATAATCGCGATAGCTCGCAGCATTGTCTTAAAGCTGCCGTGGTGGGCATGGTGGGCGGAGATCGGGGCGGGGTTGATCATCATTATTTCCTTTGTCCTGGATGTAAAGCAAGTCGTGGCGGGAGGCTACCCGCATCCATTCCGTTGGGAGATCTTTCTTGCAGGATTAATAGGTGGGTTGGGCGTTTTTGTGGCAACAGTACGAAAGGTGAAGCTCAAAAAATAATTTCATCCTTCATCCTTCATTCCTCATCCTTTTATGATTCCAGAATATCTCACAAATTACCTAAAGACTTTAAGCGCCCAGAACCGCCGGCTTTTTGATTCGCCGCTGGTCTGGTTATTCGATCCGCCGGAGCTGCCCCTGGATCCCCGCAGTCAGTTTCCCACCCTGCAGCGAACTTTTCTGGAGATCGGATTCGGGCACGGTGAAGTACTGGAAGAGTTGGTCGTTCGCCATTCGAATACGGCTTTCGTGGGGATCGAGCGCCGACCCTTTCGCGTGCGTAAAGCATTGAAACGGCTGCAGCGCGCAGGCGTCTCCAATGTTGCGCTGATTCGTGCTAACCTGGATTTGGTTGACCGGCCGTTATTCGTCGAAAACAGCTTTGACGGGATCCTGGTCAACCACCCCGATCCCTGGCCTAAACGACGACACGAACGCCATCGCTTTTTCCAACCGGCCAGGATGGATTGGTTGGCGAGTATTCTCTCCCCCGGTGGACAGATCGAGGTGACCAGCGACCAAGCGGCCTACTTCTTCACGATTCTGCATTTATTCGAGACCGATGCGCGCTTTGATAGCCTTCTGCCGCCGCCCTTTTATACAGCCGAGCAGGAACCGGGACGGCCTGTCAGCCGATTCGAAAGACATAAACGCGCTGCCGGAGAGATAGTACGGTTGCTGCGATTCAGGAAAATATAACATGGAAAATCAAGCGCAATTCTTCCGCACGGTTTTTATCAGCAATCCCCGCTCAGGCTCGATGGGCAACAAGCGCAGTTTGATTCGCTTGATTGATCGCGTCTGGGGCGGAGCGAAAAAGCATTATTCCATTCTGGTAACCACTCGGGCAGGGGAAGGCGAACGCCTGGCCAGAGAAGAGGCCGGCCGTGGCGCGGACCTGATTGTGGCCGTAGGTGGCGATGGCACGCTGAACGAGGTAGTGCGCGGAGTATTGGGCACAAAAGCGGTCGTGGGTTTGCTGCCGGCCGGTTCGGGGAACGGTTTCGCCCGGCATTTCAATATTCCTTTAAATCTGACCAAAGCCTGCCAGGGATTACTGCATCCCCGAGTCGTTCAATGCGATGTCGGCGTGGCTTCGGATAGGATTTTCATCGTCACGTTTGGCTGTGGTGTGGATGCTTCCATCAGCGACCGCTATCAGCACAGCACAGTGCGCGGTATGTTCTCCTATTTTTATCACGGTATCAGAGCATTCACTGATTACCAAGGTATCGAAACACAGGTGCACGCCAACGGGCAACTCTTTTATGCCGGTCGCCCCCTGCTGTTGACGCTGGCAAACGTGCGAGGCTATGGCGGGGGTACAATCATTGCCCCGAACGCCAGCACCAGCGATGGATTATTAGATTTGGTTGCATTGAATTCTCTCGGACTTAAAGAAAGTATACTTCACTTGCGCGAGCTATTCAACGGAAGAATAGATGAAATCCCCGGCTATCATCATACTCAAATCCGTGAGGCTGTCATCGAACGCGCTCAAGATGGCGTCATTCACCTGGACGGCGATCCCTATCCTGGAGATCGGGAAATTCGCATCCGCACCATACCCCAAGCCATTCCTCTGGCGCTGCCGGAGTATGGGCTTTAATCCGTGTAATCATCACGATCACATCGGTAAAACAATTTTAGCGCTTGTTTCCACTTGACTTTCAGAGAAAACCTGCTTAGATTATGAACCGAGTCCGGCAAACACTCAGGCCGGCGGACTAACCTGGTTAAAAGGGAGTTCACCATGAAATGGATAGCGAGGGCGGCGGCGACCAGTGTCTGTCTGGTCTTGTTAGCAGGGACCGGATGGGCTCTGCTGCCGAATTTTACCAAAGTGGATCTGATCCAACAGTCGGAAAGCATCGTGATGGGAACAGTTCTGGAAGTTAATTCTTCCTGGTCTGTAGATCACTCCGGGATTTTTACATACGTGCGGCTCGAGATCCGAGATCAGTTCAAAGGGCAACCGGTTGGGCAGGAAATCACCCTGCAAATTCCCGGTGGGCGCGTGGGCGAAATCACTCAGGTGGTTAGTGATGCGCCCAGCTTTGACGTGGGGCAGCAGGTTCTGGTTCATGTGTACACCCAGGATACCGGTTATCCTGGAGTGTATGGATGGGAGAAGGGCAGCTTAACCGTTATGGGTGAGGCTATCCCCGATTACAATATGACCATAGAACAGTTCCGCCACCTGGTGGAAACAACCGCGAAGTAACCGGAAAGGAGATCAATCATGATAAAACGAAACATTCCGGCCGCAGTCTTATGGGCCCTGGCCATCCTGCTGGCAGCAGGTTCAGTCCAGGCATACGTCCTGGAAGGATTCGACTGGTTATATTTAGGTTCAAGTCCTACGGTGGAACTGAAAATCAACCCAAACTGCGCTGACCCCTCTGCACCCAATGATTTACAGGCAATCCAGAACTGTTTCACCACTTGGACCAACTGCCCGGCTAACTTCAACTTTGCCTACAGTGGACCATGCACCAATACCAATTACATTGCCAATAATATCAATGAAATGTGCTGGAATCCGGGATCCAGCGGCGGCGCCCTGGCTACTACGTATATGTGGTATCAGGGTAGCAACATGACTGAATCTGACTGCGTTTTCTGGGATAGTTGGACCTGGAGCACTTCATCCCCCAGTTTTACGCAGTTTGACGTCGAAAGCGTAGCCTTGCACGAATTGGGACACACCGTGGGATTGGGGCATTCTCAATTTTCACAAGCGGTGATGTGGCCCACCATCAGCAACGGTGAAGTTCAGCGGGTTTTGGATCAGGACGACCTCAACGGCATCATCGCCATTTATGGGATACCTGCCGCTCCTTTCCTGGACGTCACCATGACGCCGGTCAATCCACCTATCGTCGTGCCGGCTCAGGGCGGCACATTCCAGTTTAACGCCTCAGTGATCAACTGGGGCCCCGCGCAACCCTTCTATGTCTGGGCACGGATCAAGTATCCGAATGGAACCTATACTACTCCGACCATTGGTCCAGTCATCATCAATCCGCCCGTGTGGACAAACGTGACTCGCCTGCGCATGCAGAACGTGCCGAGCACCTGGCCATCAGGTCAATACACGTACCTGGGGTATGGCGCTGTCACGGTCACTTATCCGGCACTCGACAGCTCTTCCTTTACTTTTACTAAATCAGCGATTTCCGATGGCGGTCCGACCGTGTGGGACGCTGTTTGCTCGGGAGAACCCTTCTCCGGAGAAGTGGTTGCCAACTTCTCCCCCACGACATACAATGTCGTTCAGGTTTCACCCAATCCTTTCAATCCCACGACCTCCATCCATTACCAGTTAACAGTGAATAGTCGAGTTAGTTTGCAGGTGTATAACCAGGCTGGGAAACTGGTGACAGTGCTGGTTGATGGCAATAGAGAAGCCGGAACACATCAAGTGATCTTCGATGGTTCGCAATTGTCCTCGGGGATCTACTTCTACACCCTTAGGGCGGGCAATCAGACCGCGACCGGTAAAATGACTCTGATGAAGTGAGCCGTCGCTTCAAAATCGCTGAATAGACGAGGGGCACGGCGTTTCGTGCCCCTGCGTTTAATGAGCATATCTTGCATAATCGGATCGTATCATGCTGGAACCATCGGTTAAGGCTACCATTCTGGCGGTTGACGATGAAGAGGACATCCTGGAGCTGGTGAAGGTCAATCTCAACCGCGAAGGGTATCGCGTACTCTGCGCCGCATCCGGAGAAGTGGCTCTGCGGCTGACGCGCGAGGAACATCCTGACCTGGTGCTGTTGGATTTAATGTTGCCGGGTGTGGATGGCCTGGAGGTGTGCCGGTCTCTGAAAAGCGATCCCGTCACCTCCCGGATTCCTATAATCATGCTGACAGCACGCAGCGAGGATGCTGACGTGGTCGTGGGATTGGAATTGGGAGCGGATGATTATGTCACCAAGCCCTTCAGCCCCAGGGTGCTGGTAGCCCGCGTGAAGAGCCTTTTACGCCGCAGAAAGGGCTCAGAACTCCATACTGAGGAGATCATCATCGGGGTCATGACAATATCCCCTGAACGATTCGAAGTTCGACTTGAAAATAAGCCACTGGACCTTACCTCCACTGAATTTCGTATCCTGGAACTCCTGGCCCGACATCCTGGTAGGGTTTTCAGCCGCGACCAAATCGTGGATAGCGCTCGCGGAGAAAATTATCCCGTCACCGATCGCAGTGTGGACGTGCACGTGGTGTCACTGCGCCGCAAACTCGGGAAGTATGGTGGCATGATTGACACCGTGCGCGGAGCAGGTTATCGGTTGCGGGATTCCTTCGGCGAGGAGGATTAAGACGTGCCCAGGCGGAGTTTTACGCGTAGGTTCTTCCCCGTTTATCTGACCACGATTCTGATCGCCCTACTGGCTTTGGGTTTGATTTCGTCACGCGTTGCCAGGAACCTGCACCTTTCACAGATTCGTCATGATCTGGAAATTTACGCACATTTGATTAGTTCAATGACAGGTGTGGCCGCGGCGGATAGTGCTGGGAAAACGGATTCGCTCTGCAAAGCCCTGGGTGTATCCAGCGGTATTCGTGTGACTGTGATTGCGGTAGACGGCTCGATCTTGGGGGATAGCCACGAATCACCCCTCACGATGGAAAATCACGCCGACCGCCCGGAAATTCGTCAAGCCTTGGCAGGTCATACCGGGTCCTCAACGAGGCTCAGCCCCACACTCCAGCAGGAAATGACTTATGTCGCTGTTCCTCTACGCGATCATGAACAGGTTAGCGGTGTGGTTCGAGTTTCCATGTCCACGGCGTTGACTTCTCAGGCATTGAATAGCGTTTACGTGGCAGTTGGATTAAGCAGTATCGTTATTGCCACCTTGACGGGCGCTGCCGGATTTGTTATTTTCCACCGCCTTCGAAAATCGCTCCTCAAAGTGAGGCAGGGAGCGCGCCGTCTGGCTGAAGGCGATCTGTCCCATAAACTTTCGGCGCCGGAATCATTGGAAATGGATGAATTGGCGCAGACGCTTAATCTGATGGCGCTGCAGTTGGAGGAACGAATTCGCACCATCACTTACCAACGCGGCGAGATGGAAGCCGTTCTTTCCAGTATGATTGAGGGTGTGCTGGTATTCGATCCCGAAGGGCGCGTTTTGAGCATGAATGCGGCTGCCTTAAAGCTGTTGGGAGTCACATTGCCGGAAGTGCGGGGGCGAAGCATCCAGGAAGTCATCTTGAACCGAGATTTTCAACATTTCGTAGCGCGCGTGTTCAGCGAACGGGAGCGCATTGAGGAGGGATTAACCCTGCGTCGCGGAGCCATATTCGTGCAGATCCAAGGCGCACCACTGCACGATGCTTCCGGCCGGGACATCGGCGCCCTGGTCGTAGTCAACGACGTTACCCGACTGCGGCGGCTGGAAAATCTTCGGCGCGAATTCGTAGCCAATGTTTCGCATGAATTGCGAACGCCGATCACCGCTATTAAAGGATTCGTTGAAACCTTGCGCGAAGGCGGTTCCGACCCGGACGAATCAGCTCGTTTTCTGGACATCATTGCCCGTCACACCGACCGGCTCAATGCCATTATCGAAGATCTCTTGAGTCTTTCCCGCCTGGAACAGGACGCAGAAAGCGGCGCCATCCAGATGCAGTCCGCCAGTCTTAAAGAGGTCATTATCTCGGCGCTGCAGATTTGCGAGCACAAGGCGATCGAGAAGAGTGTGACGTGCAGATTAGAAACTGAGGATGAATCTCTTGCCCGCATCAACGCACCAATGTTGGAACAAGCCGTGGTTAATCTGCTGGATAATGCCATCAATTATAGCGAACCAGGGCAAACCGTCCATATCGGTATCGAAAAGACGGCCGCCGAAGGGATTATTTACGTTCGTGATGAGGGCTGCGGCATTGAGGAAGAACATATCCCGCGCCTGTTCGAACGTTTCTATCGAGTAGATAAAACCCGAAATCGTCAACAAGGCGGCACTGGATTAGGGTTAGCGATTGTCAAACACATCACCTTGGCGCATAAAGGAAACGTCAGCGTCTCCTCCACCCCCGGCCAGGGGAGCACCTTCCGAATACACCTACCCCTTTGATTGTAAATCAAGGTGGAAATTGACAACGCTTCCACAATGTACCCTATCCCGAAATTTTGAAAAATTCATTTGACTACGTAAGCGTAAATCGTTATATTGTAGTTCAATAGTACTACAATAGTACTACAATAATATTTTTCTCGGATTAATTATTAACAGAAATCTAACAGTTTTCTCATAAACCTTTAACATACAATCCCTAAATTTGGCTACTGAGATGAAGAGCGGGTCATACCCTTAATTCAAGTTCGGTAGCCGGAATCCGCTGCAGGTGGACGATTCCACCGGAAAAAGGAGAAGTAATGAAAAGAGCATTGTTCATCATCACACTACTGGTTTGCAGTATGGCCATCGGCCTCAGTGCAGCAGAAATCAACACGGCTGGGACTTTCTCGGGGAAAGCATTCTTCAGCTATAGCCATGATTTCACTGCCGATCGTGACTCAACTTCTGGGCAACCCAACGGTTTCTCGTTTTCGCGCATTTATTTCGGTTACGACCGCGACCTGGATGATAATTTCGGTATTCGCTTCCTGATGGACGTGGAAAATTCCGCTGGCGCCTGGCGTCCGTATATGAAGAACGCCTACATTTCGATGAAATGCAAATTGGTCGAAGGGAGTCGCTGGTACATCGGTATGGTTCCCACCGCCTTGACTAACGTACCGGAAGCGAGTTGGGGTTATCGTTCGATAGCCAAAATGCCCATGGATCAATTCAGCGGCCTCTATCCCTCCGGCACCGTAAGGTCTTTCGGCTCCACCGCCGACCTGGGTCTATACTGGAACGGGAGTTTAATGGAGAAAGCGCTACTAGTTGAGTTCAACCTCCTGAACGGCGCCGGATACAAGGCCGTAGAGAACGACATGTTCAAGAAAGTGAATCTGCGGCCCAGTCTGTTCCTGTTAGACAAAGCCATAACGGTATCAGCCTATGGCAGCTACGAAACCGTAAATGATAGCTCGAACGCCCTGGTTGTTTCCGGAATGGTTGGATTTGCTCATAAGATCAATGAAGTGGCAGTCCGCGTTGGAGTAGAGTATTCTCTCCAAAGCCTAAGCGAAAAACTCCCGCCCGATCCCGGTTCGACAGACAACAAGAGCCTAAACAGTACGGCGTTGGCGGCCTGGGCGGTAGTGGATGCCACCACAAAGTTAAGCGTTTTGGGACGCTTCGACATCTACGATCCCAACATTGATGCGGATGCCAAGGACGATCAGATCATGTACATCGTCGGCGGAGTGGATTTCCATCCCATCAAGAATTTCCGCATCATCCCCAATGTGCAGATGCAAACCTTCCAGGTGGAGGATAATGCGGCTACCCTCATGGTGGATGAAAGCAAGCCGATCAATACCGCTTTCGTCACCTTTGAGTATAGCTGGTAAAGTAACACGAAATTCATCGTAATAGGGCGGGTGATTGTCGCCCGCCCTCGTAATACTTGAAAGGGATTATATGTTAAAGGTTAGAGCATTGACATTCATTGGCGCTTTCGTTCTTCTGGTTGGGATTCCAACAGTATGGAGCGCTGATTCAGCCATCAATGGAGCCGGCGCTACCTTTCCCGCACCGCTTTACATGCAATGGGCCTACAAGTACAATCAGATTAACCCTGGGATCAGGATTAACTACCAGTCCATTGGATCCGGCGGTGGGATTCAGCAAATCAAGAGCAAGACTGTGGATTTCGGCGCCTCGGATGCACCGCTGAAAAAAGCGGAGTTGGATTCCTTCGGTTTGATCCAGTTCCCCATGGTAATGGGAGGCGTGGTTCCGGTGATTAACTTGTCGGGATTTCAAGCGGGTCAATTGAATTTGGATGGTCCGATTCTGGCTGCTATCTTTCTCGGTAAGATCGCGAAATGGAATGATCCTGCCATCACAGCGCTGAACCCTGAAATGAAGCTCCCGGATAAAGCTATCGGCGTAGTCCATCGTTCCGATGGATCGGGTACCACCTGGATTTTTACCACGTATCTGGCCGGAGTCTCACCCGAATGGAAGGAAAAGGTCGGTGCAGACAAAGCCGTCTCCTGGCCAACAGGGACCGGCGGCAAAGGTAATGAAGGTGTATCGGTCACCGTCCAACAGATATCGGGCTCAATCGGGTACGTTGAATATGCCTACGCCTTGCAGAACAAGATGACTTACACCCAGTTGAAAAGTCACGACGGCGACTTTATATCGCCCTCGCAGGAGTCATTCATGGCTGCCGCCGCCAACGCCGACTGGAAAAACGCACCCGGCTTTTACATGGTTTTAGTCAACCAACCCGGCCAGGAAAGCTGGCCCATTACCGGCGCCACCTTCATCTTGATGTATAAAAATCAATCCAAGGCCGATCTGAGCAAAACCATGCTCACCTTCTTCGACTGGTGTTTTCAACATGGAGACGACCAGGCCCAGAAACTCGATTATGTTCCCATGCCTGACAACGTCGTTAAAATGGTGGAAGACGAGTGGAAGGCCGTTGTACGCTCTAATAATCAGCCCCTTTGGCCCTGATCCAATTCTGTGAAATCTACGCGGAAAACTGCCCGGCGCAAAGGTGATTCTACTTTCAAGGGAATCACCTTTGCTGCTGCTCTGGCCATTCCCCTGCTGATGGCGGGGATACTGGTCGAACTCATTCGTAACTCGAGGTTGTCGCTAGCAGAGTTCGGATTGGGTTTCCTGACCAGCAACGTATGGAATCCAGTTTCCGGTCAATTCGGCGCTTTGAGCAGCGTGTTCGGCACCGCCATGTCCACAGCTATCGCCATGGTCATTGCCGTTCCTTTAGGTTTGGTGATTGCCCTTTTTCTGGTGGAACTGGCTTCGCCCCGTGTCAGCGCTTTTTTCGGCACCGCCATCGAACTTCTGGCCGCCATCCCCAGTATCATCTACGGCATGTGGGGGTTGTTCATCTTCGCTCCCTTCATGGCAAATTACGTGCAACCCTTATTTCAGAAAACCCTGGGGTTTCTGCCGCTCTTTCAAGGCCCACCCTTGGGAATCGGCATCCTGACGGCCGGCATTATTTTAGCCTTCATGATTCTGCCCTATATCAGCTCGGTGACACGGGACGTTTTCGGTATGGTGCCGGTGGTCGTCAAAGAGGCCGCCTACGGTATCGGCGCCACCAACTGGGAGGTGACCCGGGGCGTCACTTTACCGTATTCGTTGCGCGGGATTGTGGGAGCAGGGTTTCTGGGCCTGGGTCGCGCGCTGGGGGAAACCATGGCGGTGACTTTTGTCATCGGCAATAATCACCATATTTCGGCTTCACTGTTTGCCAGCGGCAATTCTATTGCTTCTACCTTGGCAAACGAATTCACGGAAGCTTCTGAACCGCTCTACTTAAGTTCACTGGTGGAGTTAGGTCTGGTATTATTCTTGATCACGGTTATATTTCAGGCCGCCGCCCAAGGGTGGTTATGGAGTATTCGTAAAAAACTGGCAACGTGATGGAACCACAACCCACAAATGTCGAGCGTTTGACCAAAGTCATGGAATTGCAGCCACTGGGCAAACGTCATCTCTTCAATAATATCGTGAAAGTTGTTTCCAGCCTGGGCGCAGCCCTCGGGTTAGCCGCTCTGTTGTGGATTCTGTTCACTGTTATCCACAAGGGTGTCGGAGCATTAAATTGGAACTTTTTCACCGCACTGCCCACACCGCCGGGAATCGAAGGCGGGGGGTTGGGCAGCGCCATCCTGGGGACCCTGATTATGACCGCTTTGGCTGCGGTTATCGGCATCCCCTTGGGGATGCTGGCGGGGATTTATCTGGCTGAATTTGGTCGAGGCACGAAGGTGGCGACGGCCGTTAGGTTTGTAACTAATATTCTCATCGGTGTGCCGTCTATCATCATAGGCGTATTCGTCTACACACTGGTCGTGGCGCCCAGCCATACCTTTTCCGGGTACGCCGGCGCCATAGCCTTAGCCGTGATCATGCTCCCGGTGGTCGTCCGCACGACCGAAGATATGCTCTCCCTTGTTCCTAATGCCTTGCGCGAGGCGGGGTTGGCGTTGGGAACGCCCCACTGGCGCGTAATCTTGAATATCGTCTTTCGGGCTGCTCGCAATGGTCTTTTAACCGGCGTGCTCTTAGCCGTCGCCCGGGTCAGCGGAGAAACCGCTCCCCTGCTCTTCACCGCGTTGAACAGCAACTACTGGCTCCATTCCTTGCATGAACCGTTAGCCAATTTGACGGTGACCATTTTCAGCTTTGCGATGTCACCCTACGCCGACTGGAAGAGTATGGCCTGGGGAGCTTCGTTGCTGATTACCGCAAGCGTGCTGGTGCTGACCATTATCGCCCGACTGGTCGTTCGCGGACGCTCCAAAGCAAGATCGTAGGAATTCATGGTAACTGATGAAAAGCTATATTCCGTACTGGACGGCATACAGCGACCCGAAATACGTCAGAACTCTGACTCGCCAAGCGACGAAATCGAAATCGCCACTCGCGGTTTGAATTTCTTCTACGGCCGGCAGCAAGCACTGTTCGACAATAACATAGACATCCTTCGCAATCGAATCACCGCCATCATCGGACCTTCCGGGTGCGGGAAATCCACGCATATTCGCACCTACAACCGCATGCATGAGCTATACCGCGATCAGCATGCCACGGGGGAAATTATCATGGGTGGTGTGAATATTCTCTCTACAGAGGTGGATACCATAGACTTGCGGCGCCGCATCGGGATGATCTTTCAAAAACCCAGCCCTTTTCCCATGAGTATATTCGACAACGTGGCTTACGGCTTACGGGTCAACTACCGCCTGAAGGGTGGCGAATTGGCGGAAAGAGTGGAGCAGGCTTTGCAACGAGCCGCTCTTTGGAATGAAGTCAAAGATAAGCTGGAGGAACCCGGGACAGCGCTTTCCGGCGGACAGCAACAACGCTTGTGCATCGCGCGCAGCATTGCCATCGAACCTGAAGTGTTGCTCATGGACGAACCCGCCTCGGCTATTGATCCCATTGCCACAGCCAAGATCGAAGACTTGATGTTCGAGCTGAAAAAGAACTATACCATTGTCATCGTTACGCACAGCATGCAACAGGCTGCTAGAGTTTCCGATTATACGGCGTTCTTTTTAAACGGACATATTGTGGAATATGGGGTAACCAAGAATTTATTCACCAATCCCAGGATGAAGCAAACACAAGACTATATCACCGGAAGGTTTGGATAGGAGATAGCATGTCCGTTCACCTGCAACGGGAAATCGAAAAATTAAAACGGAAAGTTCTGACCATGAGCGCGATGGTTCAGGACACTATCACCGAAGCGGTTCGGGCCTTAAAGGAACGAGATGCTCGGTTGGCGGAAAAGGTCATTGAGTCAGACAACCAGATTGATCATCTGGAATTGGACATTGAGGAGGATTGTCTAAAGATCCTGGCTCTATACAATCCGGTAGCTACGGATCTTCGCTTCGTTATTACCGTCCTCAAGATCAACAACGACCTGGAACGCATGGCCGATTTGGCGGTGAATATTGCCGAAAGATCCAAATATCTGGCCGTGCAACGAAATATCAAGATCCCAGCAGAACTATCCGAGTCAGCGGAAATCGTCCAGCAGATGCTGAAGGATACCCTGACCGCCTTAATTCAGGAAAATCCGTTGTTAGCTCGTGAGGTCATACAGCAAGACAACGCGGTTGACGACATTCACCGCCGGATGTACTTTCTGGTGCAGAACAGTATGCGCGAGCATCTCGATCAGATCGAATGCCAAATCAGCCTGCTGACCGTGTCACGCAACTTAGAGCGCATTGCCGACCAGATCACCAATATTGCCGAGGATGTCATTTATCTCGTTGAAGGGCACCTGGTTCGGCATGGTGGCCTCCTATAAGCACCGGGAATACGAAAAAAGCCTGCCTCGCTAATGGGGCAGGCTTTTTTATAATCTGTTTGGCGTTTCTATGCTGGAACTTCCAATTCTGCATCCCACTCACTTGCCTCAGTTTCGATTGCCGAATCCGTTTCCGCTGAATAACATGGGAGATAAATCCGGAAGGTTGTACCCTTCTCAGTTTCGGATTGAACTTCAAACCGTGCGCGGTACTTCCGCATCAATTGATGCGCGCTTGACAACCCCAACCCCGTGCCCACCGGTTCATCGCTGCGCTGCTGACCGGCCAACGGTTTGGTCGTGAAGAAAGGATCGAAGATTCGGTCCCGAATTTCAGGGTTTATGCCGCAGCCGGTGTCTGTCACTTCGATCATCATACTACTTTTAAGTGAAGAAGTCCTGACACTCAGCCATTTTTTGTCACTGGCGTGCATGGCATCAATGGAATTACGCACGATATTAAGAAAGGCCTGTGAAAAATCACTGTAGACGCCACGGATGGTGGGAAGATCAGGATCGAAGTTGTAGGACTTGTTAATCTCGTGCTTGAACGCCAAATCTGCATTCAGGAACTCCAGCTCTTCCGTCAGTAATTTGTTTAAATCAATTTCCTGCTCGTCTTGGCTCTGTTCCTGGCGGCTCTTGAAAAGCATATTATTGACTATAGCGCTGATGCGCAGAGCCTGTTCAAGCATATCATCCATATAGGGTAGGTCAGAATGAGTCAATTTTAATAGCTCAATATGGGTGATAATGCCTTGCAGGGGTACGTTCACATTATGAGCAATGCCGGCGGCCAGTAAACCGATGCTGGCTAACTTAGATTGCTGCATCAGCTCCAATTGCAACTCCTTTTCCCGTGCTTGTTCTATTTTATGCTCGGTGATATCAATAACCGTTCCCTGAATAGTTCGAGGTTTATCATTGTCATTCGACACCAGGGAAGCATTTTCGAGAATCCATACTGAGGTACCATCTCGCCGGCGCAGATGGAATTCGTACTCTGTCAAAGACCCTTGCTCCTCCAATCGCTTGATAAAAACTTCCCGATCCCCAGGATCTTGGAAGAAATCCTTGACGCTGGCGCCAATGACTTCAGAACGACAGGAGCATCCCAATATATGAGCATACGCGTCATTGCAATCCAGAAATTTGCCCTCAACTGTCGAGCAGAACACTCCCGCTACACTGCGTTCAAATAGCATCCGGTATCGTTGTTCCGATAAAGCAAGTTCGTGTTCTATTCCCTTTGCACCGTAACGTCTTCCAGAATATACAGCCGCCCGATGTGTTCTCCCAGTTGATTTTTCACCTGGGAGCTCAAACAGCGAATGGTCTGGCCGTTGCGAAGCGGAATTTCGTCAATGATCTCTAATCGGGCTTTATCCCAATTTGATACGTCAAAGAATTCTTTAAATCTTTGACCTTCTATTTGCAAGGCAGAACACTGATTAATTACTTCCCCTGCGGAAATGTTCCGGCTGCGCAGTTCAGCTTCCAGGCTCTCAATTCCACAAATTTCGCAAAAGCGCCGATTGAAAAACAGTATATTTTCAGCACGAGTATCCACCATCAAGAAACCCAAAGGTGAAGAGTCGGACATGGAGCGCAGAAACGTTTCATTCAACCGCAACTCTTCATTGGAATGTTCCAGTGTCGTGAGCAAGTGATTAATCGTCACTGCGAGACTGTGTAATTCATCGTCTCCTGCAGTGTAGACTCTGTTTCTTAAATCTGAGGGGTTGGCAATTTTACCAACTTGTTGAGTCAGATTCACCAAACGAGACAGAACAAGTTTTTCCATCAAGATGAAGATAACGATTCCAAAAGTTAAAGCAATCACAACAGTAGATAACGTAAAATACCACGCTGACAAAAGACCCTGCTTGTAAATGTCTCGCGGCATTATGATGCTCAAAACCAACTTAGATTGACCGAAGACATCCTTTATTATTGTATAACCTGCCACCGTTTCCTGATCAATTGGTTGGATGAATTCTTTAAAGTCACTCTCCTGAGAAGTTACGCCGATACTACCAGGTATCGGCGTAACCATTTTATCCCGATTGTAAATGTTTATCCTCATATGAGTGATTGTAGACAGATGCTGAGTGTACTGCTCATCCAGTTTGCGACCCATGATTAGTTGACCATGTGGAAAGCCTTCGGCATCGCTGGTCAGAATTGAATTTATGGATATAATTAGCGATTCAGACTCCGTGACTAATACCCCGTCACAATGGATAATGGCATTATTCAGTTGTAACCCGCATAATCTTTCCATCTCCTGGGCGATTTCCAGCGGCACAGGTATTTGGGAACTGCTGGAATCATCGTAGTACCGGGCATGCAGGATTTTCCCGGAATTCTTTACGAAAAATATATAATCAACATTCAAGTTTGTAAACGTTGTGGGGACAATGTTTGTCTCTATATAAGATTGGTTGGAATCAATCATAAACCGATAAGTGTCATCCCAATAGGCATAATCCCGGCATATTCTATCTAAAGCAGATAATTCATTGGTGAAGGCGTCGTGCGCGCGAGCCAAATCGCGATATACACTATTCTGTTCAATTTTTTTATTGTCGTTGATAAGTATATAATACGTGATAAGATACTGGCCGGCAATCAACGCCAGAATGACGCCACTGATGATCAATAGAGTTTTCTTACGCAGACCCACTGACAAGCCCTTTTTTATTTATCCACAAGGAAAGGGGCACAGAGTATACCTTTTATGCGAATCGAGTAATATAATATTTAACAACTTAAACAAATACAAGTGGATTATTTTTAATTCTGACCCAACACCATTGACATCCTGGATATGGTACATTTTTGTTAAGTTAAGCAAACTTCAGATGGTAACTCTGAGTCCTAAGCGATTATCAGACACAAAAAAGGGCGCCGCGCAGGACGCCCTCAGTAAGCAATGATTATCGGCTTATTTACCTTTATGACACTGCACGCACAGTTCGCGATTGCCTTCTAAAGGTAGTAAAGGATTGGCTTTGGCAAGGTGAATCTGGTGGCAACTGATACAGGTCATGGGTTTCTGGGTGCGGGGATCCACGGCGCCGGAACCCAAGGGGTGGGTAATCTGGTGTTGATGCTTATGGCAATTGCTGCACAGAGCAATAGATTCATCTGCCAGAAACCGTTCCTGATCGGAGCCATGCGGAACGTGGCAAGAGGTGCAATTCTGGTCGCCGTGTGGAGACCCTTTATAATCTTCTGTGAAGCCCGTCACAGTCCCATGGCAGCCGAAACAGAGTGACTTTTGATCCGTCTTCAGCAGCGGAGCATCGCCGGCTGCATGAGGATTGTGGCAGGTCGTACATTCATTCTTATCCGGCGGCACATGGCGATACAGTGACGTGTAACTCTGAGCAATCTCCTTATGGCAACTCTGACACAAATCGTTCATTTTTCCTTTCAGTGCGAAACCCTTTCCCTGTGCTGATTGCAGGTTGCTGTGGCAAGCCTGGCAGTTGTTGGCGGCGAAGGGATTGTGCTGCATGGGCATAAGAAGACCCTTGCTCTTGGAGCCATGTGGGTTGTGGCACGCGGTGCAGTTCGCGCCGCGTAAGTCGTAACCTTTATGTACGGTGGAAAAGCGAGTATCAATTTTGTGGCAACTCGAGCAAAGTGTGTAGACGTCCTTCTTCGTCAAGTCGTCGTGTTCCGAACTATGGGCGTCGTGGCAAGTTGTGCATGATCCGTTGATCATCGGATCATGCTTAACAGGGCTGGACAACCAACCCTTAGCCTGTTCATGGCAACTGATGCAGACCTCTCGGATCGGCGCGCGGAGCTGATCGGCATACTGCGAGGCGTGAGCGTCATGACAACTCAGGCATTCCCCCTTGGCCACCGGATCGTGAACCACGGGTTTGTCCAGCTTGGCGGCTTCTTCGGAATGGCAACCATAACACACGTTTTTTGTTTCATCTTGCAGCAGCGCGTTGTGCCGGGCAGCGTGAGGATTGTGGCACTGCGAGCATTTTCCGTCGGTTTTCAGCGGAGTATGCACATGCTTGCTGCTCAGAGTCTGCTTGAAGGTATCGTGGCATTGCAGACAGACCTGCGGCTCATTCACCTGCACCTGCGAAAAGGCTGAAGTTACGAGCAGCCAGGTGGCGGCCAAAAGAGAGGCACCGATATGTTGAAGCGTTTTGGTCATTTCGAACCCTTGATTTCCTGATTTTGACCCGGATGGCATGATTGACAATCGCGCTCGGCAAAGGGAGCGTGCATTTGCGGCCCCATTAATCCCTCGCCGGGGGATGAATGTGGATCGTGGCACCCGGTACAGTTCAGATTCGCGCCGCTTAATCCCAAATGGCTGGATTTAAACTTCGCCTCCTCCCCATCGTGACAGCTCAGGCACATTGCGGGCATTTCCTTCCGCGCTAAGGCAGCCGTCTGCGTATAATGCGGCGCATGACAATCCAGACACAACCCTTCCGCCGCAGGATAGTGGGCCTTGTCGGTCTTCAAGGGGCCGGCGATTTCCTTATGACAGGTCAAGCACAGGTTTTTCGGCTGATCCAGTAATAAACTCGGATTGGCGCTGTTGTGGGGGGCGTGGCAACTGCCGCAGTCCCCAGATACAAAAGGCTGATGAGTGGTCGTGGCGGTTTTAAGTCCCACGGCCAAGTCACTGTGGCAGGAGGCACAGAGTTCGGATTTTGGCGCAGTCAAAAGATTGGCAAATTGACCAGCATGGGATTTATGGCAGCTTTGACAATCTTTATCCACGAAGGGGGCATGATGCGAGATTTGGTCGGGCGCATTCAACATGTCGTTATGGCAGGAAACACACAATTCGCCTTGAGGCAGTTTCAGCAATTTGGCATTGTTTCCCTGATGCGGTTCATGGCAATCGGCGCATTTTCCGGAATAAACCGGAGTGTGAATGTAAGCTTGATCGTAATCTTTCTTGGCGTCGGCGTGACAACCAAAGCAGAGATCGTCGGTCTTTGCGGTCAACAACTTCTTCTGAGGACTACCATGCGGGGTATGGCAATCGGTACAAGAGCCCTCCACAAAGGCGGCATGCTTGACGGGGGCTTCGGTTCCGCCAATGAGGTCGGTATGGCACTTGAGGCAGAGCTCGCGAGTTGAAACCGTCAGAAGCTTCTTGTCAGTCTGACCGTGCGCGATATGACAATTGGCGCACGATTCAGCGGCGGGCGCATGTTTGACGGCATTGTTCAACTGCTCGCCAACGTCGGAATGACACTCCTGACACAGTTGGCGATCGGGCGCTTTCAATAACGCTTTTTGAGCCGAACTATGGGGTTGATGACAAGACAAACACTCACCTTGCGCCACCGGTGGGTGCGTACCCGACGGAGCCACCTGGGATTGTTCATGACAACTATAACATAACTCTCCAGCCGTCGCGGCGATGGTAAAGTCGTTACCCTGGCCCGGCGCCGGGTGGCAAGCCTCACAGTTGCCTTCAGCCAGCGGCGCGTGAACTGATTGGCCCAGCAGTTTGTCATCAGACGAAGTATGCGGCTGATGACAGACCGTACAGCTTTTTTCCGCCACGGGATAATTGCGGTGCGCCTTAGTGAATGAAGCCGTGCCGGTTTCGTGGCACTTACGACAAAGGTCCTTTTGTTCGACCGTTAACAGATGCTCATGATCGCCACCGTGTACGTCGTGGCAAGCCCAACAAGATTCCTTGATCTTGGAATGCCCCTTATTCTGCGTAAACTGGGTTTGTTCATGGCAACCGAAGCAGAGCTCTTCGGCGCTACTCTTCAGCAGCATCCCGCTGTTCGAGGCGTGAGGATCGTGACATTTGAGGCATTGACCCTTCTGAGCCGGGTCATGCTGAAACTTCCCAGACAAGCCTAACGATTCGGGTTTGTGGCAACCCACGCACAGTTCGGTTTCCGGTTTCTGCAAGCGCAACGCGCCGACTTTGCCATGAGGTTTATGACAGACGCCGCATTCACCCTTTTCGACCGGTTGATGCAGGTTTTTACCCGGGAATTTACTCAATTCATGACAACCGGTACAATCGCCTTTGCCGGAAAAAAGTTGACCTTTCTTCACTTGCGCAGAACCAGGATCAGACCACAGTACCGTTAAGGCTAAACCGGCCAGTATCAATATCGCGATAACAGTTCCTCCGCGTCGTGTCCGATTCTGTTGGCCGAGGAATCCTTTTAATGCACGAAGCATGGGATTATTTACCTCTTATGGCGCTGAATTGCAGCGCTTTCAGCGCTTCATGATTGATAGTGATTTTCGATCCGGTATTAAGTTGCTCCAAGACGTCTTTTAAAATCCGATCAAACTCCATCTGCTTCAAGCTCTCCTGCACGGCGCCGCGGACTTGCGACAATGGTAGCGGTTCGCCGGGTTTGCGATCCGTTAACTTGATCAGCATGTACCCATCCAGGTTTTGGTAGGGACCTGTCACGACGCCGATACTCAGTGTATCCAGAACCTTACGCAATGATTCTGGAAATTCAACCAACTTGAGCCATCCACGGTCACCCGATTTCCCGGCATAACGATCAGTAGAACAGCTCCGAACCATCCAGGTGAAATCAGCGCCGGCATTCAACCGGGCTAATACACGGTCGGCGCTATCTTGATCTGCCACAGTTAACTGGCTTATTTTAACCTCACCCGAGGAATGGTAATAATCTCGATGTGCTTGGAAAAAAGTATCCTCCATGACCGGTGTGATGACAACCTGTGGAGTGACCGTCTTGGACAAATAATCCATCACCAGTAGAGAATCGGAGTAGGCCTCCGTTTTCCATTTTACTCGTTCATTGTCTGTAATGTATCCTCTTGAAATCACCTCTCTTTGGAAAAGTCGGTGATTGATCATTTCCTTCAGCACGCTAAATTTCATCGGATTCAGCATTTCAGGACTGCGGCTCACTGCGCTATGCAATATCTTGTGGCGGAGCTGAGTAAGCGTGATGGTGGAATCCCCCACCGAAGCCAGCACCCAACCGGAATCCGAAGCGCTGTAGGCGCTCGTATCGGTAATGACGGCAGCCAAATTCAGCAAACTGTCATTGACAACCACGCCAAATTTTGATTTCAACGAGGCGATAAACTCCTCATGGACAGTGTCTAAAAGCTGCCGTTGCAATGTGGTTAGAATCCGGCCACGGAAAATACCCAATTCCGAGGTATCGGCCGGCTGCGAAGCCAGTAACCTGAAAATCGCGAAACCATCGCGGTAGGGAAAGGGGCCGCGCAATTCTCCAACCCGAGCAGAATCAACCTGGGGTCGCAGAAATTCGTTCAATTCGAGCCAGTACCGCAGCCCCTTATCACCGCCCCCGAGGCGGTATTGATCCCCGGCATATTGTGCGGCGATGTCCTCCAGTTTTGCTCCGGCCTTTAAAGCCCGTAGCGAGCTATCGGCTTGGGATTTCTGGTTCAGAATAACCAGATAAATATGAAATTTTCGGAATTGTTTCGCGAAAGTTTCGCTTATCTCCCCCTCGGTGATGGGGATGCTGTCCGGAAGATTCTCGCGCAGTAACAGTTCGACGGCGGCATTCAGCTTAAATTTCTCGATTCGCGCTTTGTAGCCGGGTTCCTGATTTAAGCCCATAGCGACAGCATCCTGGACCATCAGTCGTTCATTGATCAAGCGTTCCAAAAGCTTTTCAACGTCGAAACTTGTGCGACTTGTGTCATGTTCGCCGCTATGAATGCGACCCAATTCTCTTGAAAAGGCGCGTGCGAAAATAGTGTCGCCATCAACAATGGCCAAAGCGGTTGATTCGATATTATCGCGAGCCGGGACAGACTGCGTTAAAAGCAGCAAAACTCCGACGACAACATATATTTGCTTAGGATGATTTATGAGCATACGGTCATTCTTCCGAGTGGTGCTGAGGTGAAGGTTGAAGCGTTTCAGGCGGCAAGGCGGAGACTAACTCCTTGAGCGATAGAGCCATCAACCGGGACGTTCCGTATACCCGGCCGAGCTGGAAGATCTTGACGAAATCATCGCCGCGATGTTCCACCTGGCGAGCCCAGATCAACTGACCGCTCTCGGCCTTGAGCAACCGGAGACTCACCTGTACTGTGGGTATGTCATTCTCTTCAAACTGATCCGTTTCTTGATAGCTCTCGGCCGCCCCAGTGAGGCAATAATCGGCGTCTAAGCTTTCCTGCAGGGTTTTCAAGGTGGCTAAATCTATCCCATCACGCGGAGCAATCCCAGAGGCAGAAAGTTGCTGGTTTAAAGCCCCGGGTTCAATCACCCGGTAGCCGCGCTGCATTAAAAGAGATACCAATATATTATCGGTCATTTGCCCTGCGGTAGTCAAAGAGCCGGTATACTCAAGGGGGATGACCATGATAGAGGATTTAGCCTTACTTTTACCCACGATTACTTGAGCATTAACGAACCACGCCATCCACCATTCACGCAGCTCCTGAATCATGTCATCTATCGCCAGCTCCGCCAAACGGTCCGCGGAGGTAATAACTCCCAGGCCCAGCAATCCGGTATGATCCGCGCCAGTGGCGCTGCGAGTGGCGGCCCAAACAACCTCACCGGTGTAGCTGTTTAACAATCGAGCGGACAACCCAATTTCCGGTTGGTCACCTTTCCGATAACAATCAATGGAGCCTATCAAAATCCAGTTGGTACCGGTTTCGCGGCTGATTTCCTGGGCCTGTTGTTGGCTTAATTGTCCCGTGTCCCGCACACGATCGCGTCGCAGTAAATCCTGCAGAAGATCATCCTCTATCAGACCAAACCCCGCCGTAGTCAATCTCTCCCGGACTATGGGCATGAGATAGGTTTTAGCCTCCGCGTCAGACGTGACGTTGCGAAATGGGAGCGCTACCAATACGACCAGCGTCGTGTCGGCTTGATCCTGTGCGGCACTAGTGAGTGCGGACAGGAGCAGAATCACCACAAGACCGCATCCGGTCAATTTCGTCGCATGAAACCGCATGAAATCCTGCCAGAATTATTTGATCAGCGACTTTAAAACGTTGCGGGAGCATTCCCGCATCGTCTCGGCGTTGGATTTGGGTGAAAGTCCGAAGAGAGAAGCCATTAGACCAGGGCGACCATCGGTGCGTGTAGCGGACCAGACGGTCGCCCCGGTTTCGGTCTCCACCATACGCAGATCGAGTGTAACGGTATTGATGCTTATGCCCCCACTGCGGGTCGAACCCGATTCGCTGACACTACCGAAAATCAGAGCTTGAGCGCCCAAGCGCTTGCCTAAATCTTTGATTTGCTGCAAATCCAGACTGGGATTGCGAAGTGCGTTCATCTCGGACAAGGCTTTGGCAGTCTCGCCGGGTTCTATCACGATAAAAGTTTCACTGGCCAGCAGCTCGGTGAGGAAGGCCGTCGTGGCGTGCTTACCCGCCATCTGGGAAGCCGACAGGTTTTCAAAGGGAATGACCGCCACTTTTTCGACGTAACCGAAATTGAAGGAATGGTCCAGGAAGGCGTGTGAGCCCCCACAACTGGATATAAACAATAAAACCAGCAGCAACACTGCGAGTTGTACTCCAATGTGAGTTCGTGTCACCATGATAGTACCTTTAGAAACTGGCATTCAGTCCCACCTGATAGGAGGAATTCTCCTCGGTTAGACCGTTGGTAATTTTATTATGAGAATATCCGGCAAAGCTGCTGACTCTATCGCTGATAAGGTAAGAGAGTTGCATGTTCAAGATTCGAGTACTATAATTTGATCCGAGGCTTCCGGTGTTGGTTTGAAAACGCAAATTGGCGCTGGTGGAAATTTTTCGAGTCAAATCCCATCCGACGGAATAGTCCTGCGTAAGGCTCTCATTACCTTCCTCCTGCCCATAAGTAATGCCTCCTCGCAAGAAGAGTGCCGGAGTCATCCTGTAGTTAAAGCGCAGATCCGCTTCATCTCGATGGCCGTCCGGGTACAAATAATTGGACATATAGACTCGACGGGTTACCGTGCTGATCAGATTCAAATTCTGATAAGGCGTGGCGTCGGCTGATAACCGGTAGGTCCAGCTGTCGGTAACGAGCGTAGAGGACGTTGTCGGCCGTTCGCTGCGTGAAAATCCGGTCTCAGTCAAGATGTTTAACCCGGGAATCAACACCGCCGACAGATGGAAAAGCGCCGAATGCGTCAATTGAGTTTGATCTTGATTCTGCCAGGATCTCAACCTCGATCCGGAGAGTGAGGTTTCCAAGGTTTTCAGCGGATTCAGCAAAAAGATCAGCGAATATAATTCTGTTTCGAGGGAGGTAACCAATCCCGTCCGATAATCTGTCAATCCGCGTTGATAGCGCCCTACGGAACTGAACTTGTCGTTGGGTCGGAAAGAAACCGTGCCCGAGACGTTGGCATCACGTCGTTGTTGCCCGGAAAGGTCCTCCACCTGCGACCCGAAAACCGCATCAGTGCTTAGCCGCCAATAGGAGTGCGCCTGGTAAGACAGACTGGCATTCACACGGTGATTCCGCGTCAGGTCTGGACCCAATCCCAGGATTTGATCGCTGATATAACCTTGAATTTCAGTAACGTAAACTTCCGGTTGCTCGTCCGTCGTGGTGTTGATGACTTTAAAATAGCGGGCGGTGGTCGTAGGGAAACTTATCTCATAACGATGAAGTGGTCCGTTAAAAGTGGATAGTACGCCGCCGGCTTGAATCGTCCAGGCAAGATTATCGCCGCTGGTGTACACCGACCACGCCAGGGAAGGATCCGCGGTGCGATCAGTGTATAGGTAAATCACACTTAAGGTGCGCGCCAGAGAGAGATCGAAGCCAATATTCTGGTGCAGAAAGGTGCCGCCGAGATTGATACCGGTAGATTGTTCCACGTTGCCGTCAATCAATGTCGCCAGCGTATCAAGAGGCCCCAAAGTGGGACTGGCATCCTGTTGGTAAAGCCCTATGACGGCAGGTATTTGTATAAACGGCATCACCGCCTGACTGGATTCCTGGCGACGGTGGGTATAATTGAACATGTAATTACCGGCAAACAAAAGGCGGTTTTTAATCAAATTATTGGAATAATCCAACCTGAAAATATGCTGCTCCAGGTTTTGCGAGATTCCGCCGCTCAAATTATCGAACCGTTGATTAGTGTAAGTGTAATAGGAATTCGCATGCTTATAAGAATAATTGGCGGCATACTGAAATCGTCTCTCTTCATTATCGGAAGGTAGTAGACCGGCGTTGATGGCGCTGTGACTCCAATCATACGACACAGTGCTTTGAGGAATGCGGCGATTGAAGGTGGTTTTAAAATAGATGCCGGCGCTACGACTTATCGTATTGTTCACGGTGGCACGATCCCGTATTTGACGATATCGCGCATGAACTCCCAAATTGAAGAAGGGATTAACCCAATTCAGATTACCGGACGGCATCAATTCACCCTGCCAACCATTTGCTTCGGCAGTCTGAAAAGTTTGAATGTCATGGTAAGTCAAGGATAGATGTACGGAGATATAAGGCAAAAGTGAGCGGCTATAATTCATCATGTACTGCTGATCTAATGATCTAAGCCTCGAGGTATCCACTTCGGTATCCATTCCTAAAAAACGCGCGCTTCCATGCAGGTTGTTGAAGGCCGTTGCCTCCGGCGGACTCAGAGTCGTCCCCGCAAACATGATCAATATCAGGAAGGTTCTATGTACCAAACCCCATGTTTTCTGGAAATGTTTCATCAGCTCGCGTTAACCGATTAGGGGAAGACAATGGCGCAAGGTTTCAGTCCCGTAGCAATCACGCCCTTGACTTGTCCCGCATTTCTGCCAATCAGACTGAGATTATTGGATTCGGAACAGACAACATACAGAAGTGCACCTTCAGGATCCAGAGCTAACCGCTTGGGGAAGGACTTCACTGCGATCTGGTTTATATCCAAATTCAGCGCCAGTTTCAGTATGGCCACAAGGTTAAGGTTTTCGATAGAGCAATAGAGTGTACCGGCGCGAGCATCGCTGACCAGGTCATTAACGGAATGAGTGGTATTCAGCGTCCCGGAGACGGTGAAAGTCTCAGTATTAATCTGAGTGATAGTTCCAGAACCGTAATTGGCAACATAAAGCCTTTGGCCTGGCGCATCAAGCTCCAAGCTGACCGGATTAGATCCCACGGACAGGTTGCGCGGAGCCGCTGTCATGGTTGCGTTGAAGGCGGAAATGTCATCCGATAAGCTATTGGCCGTATAAACCCAGCCGCTGGCCGGATCAGCGACAATGTCGTTGGGGGCCGTACCCACGCTTATTTTATCGCGGCGACTGAAGTTGAAGGCATCAATAATGGAGACGCTGTTCGATCCGCGGTTGGCGGTAAAGAGCAGGCGTTCATCGCCGGACAGTGTCAGCGCGGAGGGCTCGTCGCCGAAATCCAAGTCTATCAGCGCTCGAGGAATTCGCGTGTTCAACTCCAGAACCGAAACATTGTGAGACCCGGCATTGGCTACAAACAGTAGATTCCGTTTGACACTGACGGCTAAGCCGCGAGGTTTGGCACCGACTCGCACTATGCCAACTACCTCGCTACGAATGCGATCAATGACCGATAAGTTGTCGGATGCCTCATTGGCAACAAATGCCAGGGCGGTAACCGGAGGGATTATTTTTTTCACCTGGCGAAAACGGCCGTAAGCGTTTGAATCTGCCAGGGGAGCCGACGTCCATTGTAAAAAAAGAGCCTTTGCCTGTCCTTGTTCTATGCTGACATTCAAGGGAAGCGAGATGATCCTGCGGGCGGAATCGGCGCTGTCGGCTTGGGTAACATGATTAGAGGCGAGAGAGAGGATTAAGGAATGGTACTGACCTGGGTCAACCAGGGATTCCGCCAATAGAATTTGTTGCTGGGAAAGTTCTTGCAGCTTGAGGCGGGGGGTAACCAGAGTAATTTCGTGAGAAGCGTATTCGCCTTGCAGTATCAGGCGTTCGAAGGTGAGAGTAGAATCGGAGTGAGTTGAGATTTTTTCGAGGTAAATCGCGACTTGCCCGAACGACTCTTGGGCGCGAAGGCGCGGTGAACACGACCACAAGCTTAAAGTGATCAATAATAAGCAAAATTTTGCCGCCGCTGTAGCAAAGCAATGTCCGGTTTTCGACTTTTGATCCACGCGTGCTCTCAATTTATATTAAGCAGTGCAGGTCGGCGCCCGAAAATCTGGGCGCCGACCTGACTGGAATGGGTACTATGACCGATCGCCATGTAGAAAGTAGATCGGGATTTAAGGATTCAGTTCGTCGCCTTCATCCTTGTTGTGGCACTTGTTGCAGAGCGAGCGCTGATCGGCGCCTGACCCAGCGTACGGATTGGGCATAGCCCAAGAGCCGGATTCCACGCCTTCTTCAGACCACACGGTAATTTTGAAGTCCCAACGGCCAATGTCCGGGCCGGTGGTAGCGTGTGCACGGTGGCAAGTCAAGCACATGACTTTGGAATTGGCGGTCGGGCCGCCAGCCGAGGTGATGGTCATGGCCGGATCTTCGAAGGGAACCATAGCCAGATAAGAGGCCGTGGGGTCGCCGCCGTTTTGATTGGCCGTACCAGCGTAGATGCCATAACGGGTGGCTTCTTCACCAGTCAGAGTAGATCCACTGGGGTGCAAGTTGTGTGTGGAGTTATGGAAATCCGCATGGCAATTGGAGCACCATTCGGACATACCGCCCTGATAAGCGGTGTGGTTGGCGTTGGATTCGGCTGAAGAGGTGCTGATGCCGGCAGCTTCCGGAGCCGGGTTGGTGAAGGTATACAGACCGTCCTGGATGGGACCGGTGGTGTTCAACAGGCGCATGTGTTCATTGCCATGCGGGTCGTGGCAACTGGTGCAGCCCAAGATGGAGGACGGGAAACTGCCGCCGGGGCCCATGGTGAAAGTGGGGTCAGCCGCCAGATTTTTACTCGGAGCAACGATGCTGTGACCGCCTTTGTAACCGGGGATGAAATTGGCGGTAAGGTGGCCGTTGTGGCCGTCATTCAGGTTATCTTCCAACAAGAATACGAAATCGCCGGCGCCCTGTTCGGACTGGGGAGCCAACATGTTGGCAGACAGAACATAGCGGCCATTGGATGTTGTCCCTGTCTGCGTATGGCAAGACAGACAGACATCGCTGGGGGTTTCATCCTTCAACAGCCAGGAGTTTCCATTGGGGGCATTGGGATCAACCGGCTGACCATCTTGGCTGTTGTGCATCGTGTGGCATCCGCCACAATAAGCCACACCGCCATCGTGGAAGGCAAGAGCAATACCGCTTAATGATAAAGCCACGGCAATGCTCAGGGTACCGACTAGTAATGCTTTACGCATGCTTTCCTCCTAAATCTCCATTCATGTTTGATCCTCCACAGATCGTTACCCCGGTGCGGTACAAAAGATGCTAACGTGTTGATTTGAAACTGCTATTCGTCCACGACGATGGTGCTTTCCATCTGCGATGGTGCGGATTCGACTTCTGCCGGAAGCTGCAGTACCTGTACCATGTTATTGAATCCTTGCGTCACCCAGACACGGTTTCGAGCATCAACCATAATGTCAATTGGATGATAAAACCATCCTGGATCTTTGCCCATGCCGCCGAATTCGCCGTTGACTCTACCCGTGCTATCGTAGCTGACTACGGTGTGCCGGTGTTTATCCAAGACCAGCACGTTGTGGTTTAGGTCAGTTGAAACCGCCAGCGGGAAGGATAATTCGCCGTATCCTGCGCCGGACTGACCGACCACGGTGACCAATGAACCTTGAGTGTTGTAACAATAAACCGAGCCAAGCATGGGCAAAGGAATGTAAATCAGGTCTCCATCCAGATGGATGGCGCCCAGCATCTGCTCGCGGCGAAGATTATCTTTCAAATCCTGGAAAATGGGGAACTCGTTTACGTAATCGCCGGATAAATTGCAGGTTATTATTCGACCACCTAATTCGTCTGTCAAAAACATCCGATCTTGATCCTTGATCACCAAACTGCCGATGGCCAGAGAATCGGAGTCAGGACCGCCCTGAATCACAAAGGGATATAGATAATCTCCATTATAATCAAAAACTTGAATAGAAGAACCGTTTACCAACATGCTCAGAATGTACATCCGTCCTTGGTCATCAACGGCAATGTCTATGGGGGACTGCAACTTATCTTGGTTGGCGAATTCGAAAAGGTAGTTTCCTTGCGAATTTAAGATCACTACGCGGTTGTGGCCGGTATCAAGAAGATAGAACTCACCCGTGCGATGATCCTGACGCACTCGCCGGGGCTGGTCTAATTGCAGAGCCGTTTCCTCGGTTCCCAGCGCGAAAATAAACTTTGCCGATATTCTGGTGTAAGCATCCTGCCCCCAGGAAACTCCCATAGTGAGAAGCGTTACAAACAGAATAACAAGCGTCTTTCCGGCCATTCTCCTCTTGATAAATTCTATTATTTTGTGTTATTTTTCACTTAAAGGCAAATAAATTGGGGATATTCCAGCCTGTCACGGCTCCAGAATATCCCCGGTATTCGGACGCTGTTAGCGTACTGCTCCACAAAACTCGAAAATAATATAAACAAAAAATTTCACAAAAGCAAGCGATTTTTTGCACAAATTATTTTCCGGATGTGCAACGGATCACATTTTTCGTTAATTTAGGAACGAACTCTTCTGTATAATCGTAATAAATATACAAAAATCCGGCACGTTATACTGTGGTCTACATCACAACAACGACCCTCTATACGAAAAATTTACGAAACATGTTGACTTTGTGATATTTTTCATTTATACTTAAGGTGAGGAGATCATCATGGACAAAGTGACTCTTAAAATTCCACGCCCGTTGTATAACCGCATCAAGCAGGTTATTGAACCTTCGGGATTCAGCTCGGTCAATGAATTCGTAGTTTACGTGCTACGGGATCTGGTCGCCCAACTATCCACAGCCGAGCGTGATGAGCTGTCAGCCAATGAGGTCGAAGCCATTCGCAAACGCTTGAAGAGCATAGGTTACCTGTAACACGCTGGGGATTTCCCACCCCAAAAAATTTTTGCCTAAATGGTTCCAATTATAGGAATATTATAGTACATTCCTATCACGGAATTCTAGGAGTAAGCTGAGAAATAGAGGATAATTATGAAAATACTGAAAATACCCAAAAAGAAGTTAGATCTGTTCGCTTCGATCCTTCACCAAGGCTGGGAACTCCACGCGCCGGTCGAACAGAATGGAAAATTTGCGTTTAAACCGCTGGATCAATGGGCTCAGGCTCGTCTCGCTTATAATCGCACCCTTCTGGCTCCCAAAAAGTATTTTCTTCCTCCCCAAGAGGCGATGTTCGAGTATCGGAATCATGAGGGTTACGTTCCTTCCCGCGAAGGGCTGGATAAGCGGGTCATCCTGTTCGGCGTGCATTCCTGCGACATTTTCGCCATAAACATCCTGGATGAGGTGTTCGCCGGAAAATATCCCGATCCTTACTACCAGATCCGTCGTAAAAATACCGCCATCATCGGTGTAGACTGCGTGCCTGATGAATACTGCTTCTGTCGTTCCATGCGGGCTGATTTCGTGGATAAAGGATTCGATTTGTTCTTCAACGACATCGGCGATTATTATCTAACCGCAGTAGGAACCAGTCTCGGTGATGACCTTGTTCTGGCCACTGCGCAGCTCTTCGAAGAGATCAACGATAAAGATATCGCCGAATACAAGCACCGCTCGTCCGAAAAGCAAAAGGCCTTCAAACTGGATGTGGAAATTCGCGACCTGCTGGGGATCTTTGAGCTTGAATACGAAAGCCAGATCTGGGATGAGTTGGGCGACCGCTGCCTTTCTTGTGGGAGCTGCAGCATGGTCTGTCCCACCTGTTACTGCTTCGATGTGATGGATCACATCAAACTGGGATCCAAAGAGGGGTCAAGGGTGCGCACCTGGGATTCCTGCCTGTTCCACAGCCATGCGTTGGTCGCCGGTGGTGAAAATTTCCGCAAGGAAAGATCCAGCCGCATTAAACATCGCTACTATCACAAACAGAGCGGTTTCGTCGCCGAATTCGGGCGCCCAAGTTGCGTGGGTTGTGGTCGCTGTATCGAAAGTTGCCCGGTGAAGATTGACATAGTCGAGGTGCTAAATCGGTTGCGAGGTGAAGAACATGCCATATCCTGAAGAACGACTTATAAATGATCCGGTTCAGACCGACAATCCTTACTGGCCGCAAATGGCTCGGATCGTGCGCATCTACAAGATGGTCCCGGACAACTATGTTTTCACTCTGCGCTTTACGGATCAGCGCCGGGCGGAACGATTCAAGCATAAACCAGGGCAGTTTATCATGCTTTCGGTGCCGGGAGCAGGTGAAGCGCCGATTTCGATTTCTTCCTCTCCTACAAGGCCGGGAATGCTGGAATTATGCGTTCGCCGCGTCGGAAGGGTAACTGATGCCCTGTATCGCATGCAGACGAACGACCTGGTTGGCCTACGAGGTCCCTATGGCAATGGCTTTCCTGTTGAGAAGATCGCTGGGAACGACCTACTGATTGTGGCTGGCGGGTTGGGTATGGCCCCGCTGCGATCGCTACTATGGTATGTCCTGGATAATCGCGACAGTTTTAAAAAAGTTACGCTGATGTATGGGGCTAAAACTCCCGCTGACATGCTTTACCGCGAGGAGCTGCAATCGCTGGTGGATCGCACTGACATGCGTTGTTTGTTGATTGTGGATAGGGATCCCACCGGCGCCTGGAAAAATCATGTGGGATTGTTGCCCACACTGTTTGACCATGTTGCCCTTGAACCGGCCAATACTTATGCTGCTGTGTGCGGTCCTCCGGTGGTCTACAAGTACATTCTGCAAAAGCTTCTTGGGTTGAACTTTTCCAAGGATCGCATTTTAATGTCCTTGGAGCGGCGCATGAAGTGCGGCGTAGGGAAATGCTCACATTGCAGTGTTGGCTACAAATACACATGCATACACGGCCCCATTTTCACCTATTGGGATGCCATTAATTTACCAGAGTTAGTATAGTTGTCAGGGTCGAGACGACCTCGACTACAAATTGAGGATAGTGATAATGTCAAAACCTAAAATAGGTATATTCGGGCTTACCGGATGCGCCGGCGACCAGTTGGTCATTCTGAACTGCGAAGACCAGCTCTTGGATCTGGTGGCCGCTGTAGACATCCGGGATTTCCTCACGGCGACGTCAGCCAATGACACAGAAAGTCGGTTGGATGTGGCCTTCGTGGAAGGCGCCGTATTAAGTAAGCGCGATGAGGAAACCTTGAAGAAAATCCGCGAACGTTCCGACGTTTTGGTCGCTTTGGGGACTTGCGCCGTATGGGGCGGCATTCCCGCCTTAGATCGCGGACGGGATCGCTTGGAACTCCTGCAAACCGTCTACGGGAACAAAGCAGAACAATACGATACAATGCCCACCAAAGCCCTACATGAAGTGGTCAAGGTGGATTTGAATATCTCAGGCTGCCCGATTGAAAAGGAGCAATTTCTTTCGAGCGTGGCTGATTTGCTGAATGGCAATCCTCCACTGCTGCCCGATTATGCCGTGTGCGCCGAATGCAAGTGGAAGGAGAACAACTGCCTATTAATCGAGAAGGGCGAAGTGTGTTGTGGTCCCTTAACCATTGCCGGGTGCAAGGCACGTTGCCCGGAGTTAAATGTCGCTTGCGCAGGCTGCCGGGGGCCCGCAACAGACGCCAATGTCAAATCAGCAGTGGCTTTATTCCAGGAGAAAGGAATCTCTTTGACTGATGTAGCCGCCAAGTTCAGAACATTTGCTCCGGTGCAGATTACGGACAAGCCGGAATGACAGGTTGGTCAGATTCCGGGCAAGCCGGAATGACCCCGTTCACCGGAATGACCCCGATTAAATGGAGAAGAGCATGACCAAAACTATAAAAATAGATCATCTGGCCCGAGTTGAAGGGCATGGCGGCATCACTGTAACGCTCGAAAATGGCAAGGTTGACCAGGTGCATTTCGACATTTTCGAAGGCGCTCGACTGATCGAAGCGCTGGTTGTGGGACGCCCCTGGGCGGACATTCCGCAAATCGTGTCGCGCATTTGCGCTATCTGCTCGGCAGCGCACAGTTTGACAGCCATCAAGGCCATCGAAAATGCTTTCGATCTGAAAGCGAGTCCGCAGACGCATACGCTCAGAGATCTGCTTTATCGAGGTGAAAGCATCGAAAGCCATGCCCTGCACGTCTTCCTGCTGGCGGCGCCGGACTACTTGAACTACCCCAGCGCCATTGCTCTGGCTGCGGATATGCCGGAGGCAGTCCAGTTGGGCCTTCGGTTGAAAAAACTGGGTAATACGATACAGGAAGTGATCGGGGGGCGGGCGGTGCATCCAGTCAATGCCCTCATCGGCGGGTTCGGCAAAACCCCCTCGTTCGAGCAATTGGTTGCCTTGCGCCGGGACTTGCAGCAGGGCGTGAAAGGCTGCGAAAGCATGATGGAGGTTTTAGCGACGCTGCCGGCGGCGGATTTTATTCATGCGCCCACCATATATGCAGCGTTGGACACCGCGGGAGAATACGGTTACTATCATGGCACTGATATACGTACAACCAGCGGCAAGACCGTTCCGCGCAACGATTATCGCAAATTGACCAACGAACAACCAGTCGCGCATTCTCATGCCAAGCACAGCCATTATGACCATCTGCCTTTCATGGTGGGGTCGTTGGCGAGGGTGACATTATTTGGGGATAAACTAAGCGACAAGGCCAAAGCCGCTATGGTGAAATTGGCATTGAAGACGCCATCAAATAATCCCATGGATAACAACAAGGCTCAGGCGGTGGAATTGCTGTATGACGTCGAGTATGCCCTTGAGTTGGTGGAAAAGTTGCTGCGTAACAAGATCAAACCGGAGGCGCCGCTTCCTGTCCTTGTCAAGGCCGGGACCGGCACAGCAGCTTCGGAAGCTCCGCGTGGGATACTCTTCCACAGTTATACATTCGATAAAACCGGTCATTGCACGGCGGCCGACGTTATCACACCCACGGCGCAGAATTTGGCCTGCGCAGAATACCACTTCCGCGCTATGGTGGAACAAAATCCCCAAGCTGAAACGTCGGTGTTGAAGAAACAACTGGAGATGATCGCCCGGGCTTACGATCCTTGCATCTCCTGTTCGGTGCATCTGGTGGAGAAAAGATGAATTCGACTCTGATCATCGGGTTGGGCAATACCTTGATGGGTGACGAAGGGATCGGCAGTTATATCGCCGAAGCTCTGGCTCTTGATCCCCGGTTGCCTTCTCATGCGAAGGTCATTCAGGGAGGTACTGATCTCCTGCGATTGGCCGATAAAATGGAAGGCTATGACCGGATTATCCTGGTTGACGCCATGCTTGATCCTGTCAATTCCGGTCGGCTTGAGATCATTGAAGAGGACTTTTCCCGGTTTAAGGATCAACAGGACGGCGCTCATCACCTTTCTGTTATACAAGCCGTTGCATTAATGCGCTTGTCTAACCCCGCTTTAAGCCAGACTCATATAACTCTGGCGCTGGTCGGCATCAACAGCGTAAAGCGAACTGGGAGTCTCTCCCCTGCGTTGCAGATTAAACTTCGGGAACTGGCGAATGAAATCATGGGATTATTCGCGCAGGAGGTGTTTGAGTAGCCGCAGCCACTGCTTTAAACATTGACGGAATCGCAGGTTCCCACAGAGTTAACAAATGACATAGATTAAAAAATCCGCCCCACGTAAAGGCGGATTTTACTTTGCAATATAGTTCGCGATTTCTTTACTTGATTAGCATCATCTTTTGTATGGTATTGAGATCACCCGCTTGCATTCGGACGAAGTAAAGCCCCGTGGCCAATCCCGAACCATCGAAAGTTACTTCGTGTGGGCCCGCATCCCGCATACCTTCCGCCAAAGTCGCTACCGTTCTTCCTGAGATGTCAAAGACTCTTAAATTTACGTGGCTGACCGCTGAGAGCTGATATCTGATGGCTGTAGTGGGATTGAAGGGATTGGGGAAGGCCTCTAAATGCAAACCCGAAGGGATAGAGGCAGCCATTGGCTGCTCCCCGGGGAAGAGTTCACCCTGGCAATATGGTATTAGGATATCGGAACCGTCTCCACTCCCGATGATCGTAAATGTGAAGAAACTGCTGTCCACAGCCGGGTAAGAGAAGGTCCAGTTAGCGTAGCCAAGTTGAGTGTACAAACCCGGCGGCCAGGGGCCGGGCGTCAACATGCGCAGCCGAGTGACGACTACCCCCACAGGTGGATTGATTTGAACCGGCCCCAGGTTCGGCGCGGTATACGTACCATTAGGATTTTTTATCCGTCCCCAAATCCAGAACGGCGCCTGATTGGGACCGTGGTTCACGACCGTAGTGTTAAAAGGTATGGTTGGAGGGATATATGGCAGTTGGATTGCCAGAGTAACGTCAAGTTGCGGTTGACCAACCGGCGGGGTTTCCAAGATAATCGTGTTCTCATCGTAATCAATGCCCAGCCAAAAGACGTCGGCGTTGGCGTTGGTGTTGCTCTGGAATGCGAAGATGCCATGCTGGATGAATCCGAAATTCTCCGGGATGTTCTGTATTTGGGTGTAGGTTTGCGAAGTGGAGTCCCAATCAAAGATGCGCAGGGCCTGAGCAAGCTGCATGACAAACTCATCGCGGCCGTCGCCGTCCAAATCACCTGCGCAAAGGCCAGGCAATCCAAAGTAGCCGTCACTGATCGTGATTGTCTGTCGTACAGCGAAGGAATCATTCCCGATAGCTTCATAGATTTGTGTAATCCATCCCTGGCTGGAACTCGATCCCCCCACAATAAATTCCGGCCGGCCGTTGTTGTCCATGTCGTTGGCGTATACGCAGGCGTAGGCATTATAGGAATTCATGTTGGCGTGATAAATCGGCTGCAAGGCGTTCGGGCCTGAAGATTCAAAGACGAATATCTCACCTCCGCCGGTCGAAAAGACCACTTCCACCAAACCGTCGCCATCAAAGTCGGCTACGACCTTTTGGCCGGTGTTGTTGTTGGACACTGATTGGCTGAAGATCTGTTGGAACTGGTTGTTGCCGGTGTTCTCGAAGATGACCAGCCGGTTGTCGCTACCGAAGGAGTTCCAGCCGTGAATGATCTCCATTTGATTGTCCTGATCCAGATCGCCGATGGTCGTGTAGCCGGTGACATTGGGCATCGCCGGCGACTGCCAGACCTGTGAATTGGCGTACTGTCCCAAAGCAGGTGATTCGTAGATATACACCCAGGAACTCCACTGGCCGACCACGTCGGGCAGGTTGTCGCCATCCACCTGCCCATAAGCATAAGGGATGAGACCGGCGCTGCTCTGGAAGGCTTGATTGTAAATATTGGAGCCTGCCTGCCTTTCATAACCTCTATATGTAAAGGTTGACCCTACTCCAATGTACATGTAAGCCTCGAACAAACTGTCTCCGTCAGAATCGCCGCCCGACATGGTATTGTACATAGGGCCGACGGTACTGCCGATTTGCACTAATGTGATGTCATCGGTGGCGGGATCCTGCGTCCAGGCGCCTTCCCGGCACTTGAAATAAGGTCTCGTACCAATGGGCATGATTTGACCATCTACTCCATAGAGTGGGCAGGGTTGGTTGGCATCGCTGTTGACTTGCGCACAGAGATTTTGTGTCAGTAATAGCGCCGCCGAACCGATGAACAAAATCTGAATCAATTTCATGGCATGCCTCCTTTATTGATGACAAATCATAAATGACAAATGACGCAGTCGATCGCGTGTGTTATTTCAGCAACACCATCTTACCAGAAACGTTGGCTACTCCTGAGGCCAGATGGTAGAGGTAAACACCAGAAGGCAAGTTTGAGCCATCGAAGATCATCTGATGCATTCCCGCCTCCTGCATTCCTTCCGCCAAAGTCGCTACTAGTCGTCCAGCGGTATCGTAGACTTTGAGACTTACCGGGCTTGCCGCTTGTAACTGGTAGCTAAGAGCTGTTGAGGAATTAAAGGGATTGGGTTGAGCATGGCAGATCGCAACGTCATGCGGGGCTGAAAAAGGATCCGGCAAAACACTCGTGATATTCTCATGATACCAAAGAGCCATTTCGTCCACAGCCGCTTCCAGACCATCCATGCTGTCGCCTACAGCAAATGTCGAGGCAGTTTGTACGAATTCGCCGGGAAACAGGGTATAAGGACCGGTGGAAATCAGCACGCGGTAATCCTGTACGGAATCCGGTTCAGGCCGGAAAGCGTAACCGCCGGAAGCGGGATGTATACCGGCCATAAACTGGAACATCTCGTCATCATTGCTGGGGTCGTCATTCCAATTCCACCATTGGAAGGAACAGAGCGGAAGCGGAGCCTCCAACAGCGCGATGCCGGTATAACCAAGCGATAGACCATAATCGCCGGTATCATCTCCAGGCTCGGCGGGATCATCGCCATCCCACATATACCCCAGGGATCGTTGCGGCTGATAAGAAGCCCAGTCATCAATATTGCAGTTGGTCAGATCACCGCTAGCCACGTCATAATCGAAGACCCAGGCAATATAGACACTGTCGAGATTGTAGCCGCCTGCATTACGAAGAGTTTGCAGGATTAGAAAGGCCTCGTCCGGTCCTTCCCCCGCTGGGAATGCGCTGACGATCTGGTCAACCTGCAATCCCAAAGGAAAATGCTCGGCTTGAGGAAACATATCGGTGTAAATGCATGTGTCTGCGAAAGTAGTGATTCCCAAAATGGTATACTCGTCATGCAGTAGTCCGCGAATGTCGTGCCATTCATACCCCGAACTATAATCGGCATGGGACACATGCCGAACACCATTGACCACCGCGCCAACCCAGTATCGCCCTTCCCACAGGTAATCGAAACTGTTGACGGTCCCATACGGCCATTGGTTGGAAGGGTAGTTGTCATTAGGATCGCCAAAAATGCCGAAATTGGTTACAGCACTGACCAGGGTTGACGACTGTGCTGAGCAGATCATGGGGAGAAGAAAACAGAAGGCAACCGCAAAGATGATTCTCCACTTCATTACAATCCTCCTTGCATGTCAAATGACTACTTTAGTATTTGGCCTATTTCAGCAGCACCATTTTACCGGAAGCAATAACTGATCCTGCGTTTATGCGATATAGATAGACACCGGAGGCTAAATTTGAAGCATCAAAGATCACCTGGTGCGCTCCTGGCTCCTGCCAGTTCCCAACTAGTACAGAAACCAACCTACCAGCGACATCGAAAACCCGCAGATCAACCCGGCTGAAAGCTGATAGCTGATAGCTGATCGCTGTGGTTTGATTAAACGGATTCGGGTTAAGCCGCATCAGCGAGAGATTATCCAGAGCGACGCGAGTCCGTGGTTTAATCACGGGTGAGTTTTGGTCAAAGTAAAATGCCCCTATATCAGCGATGGTACTGTCAGGATCGAGCGGCAACGTCGGATCACCGGCATCAATGCAGGGCGAACCGACTGATAGGTGATAATCCCCTGTCGGGGGATTGACAAATAGAGGTTCTACCAGGATATTGAAGAAAGCATCGCATGAATCGAGGTTGGCGTTGATCGTGTCAAGTTGCCCCAATCCGGGGGGCACCTCGCCTGCGAAGTTATCGGTTAGGGGATTGTAAACATCGCAATACTGCAGGATTGTATTGGGCGAGTTGATGAAGTGTATCGCACCGTAACCCTGGCTGCCTTCGATGATGGAATTGATGATCGTCGGATAGGAGGTTTCGATGAAAAGTCCACCGCCCAGGGAGTCGGCGGAGTTTCCCGCAAAAGTGCAATTGGTTAAAACCGGCGCCGAGGGACTGAATCCGCCAGCCAGGATAGCGGCACCTCCACCGCTGGAATCGGCTGTGTTGTTGGAAAAAAGGCAGCGCGTGAATTCAGCGAGGGAATAATCGCTAAGTGATAAGCCTCCGCCGAACTCGCCGGAATGATTGTTGCTGAAGACGCAATCGGTCACGCGGGGATTGGAGAGGTGATTGGCGCATAAACCTCCGCCGCCGTGCCCGCTGACTCCCAGACCCAGATTGCAGATATTCCCCGAAACCAGGCAATTGGTGATGATAGGCGATGCGCCTGTACAGTAAATGCCGCCGCCGTTGTGTATACAGAGGTTGCCGCTGACTTCGCAGTCGGAAATATTCGCGTTCGCGTGGGATAGATAGATGCCTCCACCCCAGGTGGCGAGATTCCCGGTCACCAGGCAATGAGAAATCGTAAGATCCACATAATAGGCGTTGATCCCGCTGTTGTTAAAACCCCTGACATGGCAATAGGATAACTGGCTGCCGGGCGAGGAACCGGTCTGGAAAATAATACTGGCACCGGAATCCGGCCCGGAAGGTACGAAGAAAATGCTGTCCTGCGCCGTGCCTATGGCCTGCATCCAGCCATATATGATGAAGGCGCTGCGAGCAGTAAATTGGAGACTCGCTCCCGGTTCAATAAGCAGTGAATCTGTGGCGCGAACAAAAATGGAATCGTCCACAATGTAAGTGTCCGGCGGTAGCGTCCCGCTCAAGAAACCGGAGATGTGCGTTTGCGCAAGAAGAGCGGTTTGCGAACCCATAATCAGCACGGCCGCCAGTAGACAAATGGATTTGACCTTCATGGGATCTCTCCTGAGAAAAATTCACGATCTATAGTTTCAGCGATAACCCGGCAACCTGCCTTGCGAGGATGGCCGTCCTGGTCGGCTGGATAAAGATCTGGACGACCGATTTGTGCTTGCAGCGATGGAAGCAAATCCAGATAAGTGATTTCGTGAGCTTTAAAAAAAGCAGTCAGCGAATCCCGCACTTGCTGTTCGGCGTCCAGCATTTGCGTCAACGTATCGGCATGGTGCGAAATGCTGCCTTCGCTTATACAGGGTGAATAGACACTCTCTTTGGTGGGAATAAGCAACACGACGAAGCGTATTTCATGCGTCTTGCACAGAGAATCCATGCGGGCAAAAGCTGTTTCGCTCAAGCGTAATCCCTCGGTAATGCGCAAATCACCCAGATCCAGCGCTTTGAACCAAGTGAAGGGTGTCAGTCCTGTTTTTACGTTTCGAGTCGTGTCTTCCAGGATTATAACGTCGGCGTCTTTTGAGTAAAAGTAGCGCATTTTCAACGCCGCAAAATTATCGGCAATGAACCTCACCAGCAGCCGGTAAAGAACACTGTGGGTAGAGAGCCACTCTCGCTGAATCCCCAGCAGGTGGCGCGGTTCGATGGCGATCTCTTCACTCGGGATGCCGGGCCGCCGCAGAGATTCCCAATATTCGAGACTGTAAACTAAAGTATAAGCATCGTACAAGTCATTGCCGAAGTAGAATCCTGCGATCACTGTTTGGGGGTGAAGAGAAACGGTGCGATGCTCCAGCAGCCAGTCGTAGTGAACCGGCCCATAGCCGCCCAGGGATAGGTTGTAAACCTGTTTCCCAGCTCTTTTCCCCAGAAGCGCAGGCCAGGAATTTTCCTTCGCTACCGACCAACCATAGGTTTGTGAGTCGCCGATGGTCACGATAGCGACGCTATCCGGGATGGTCGAGTTGCGATAACCCCAAGCATCATGGCCGCCTGAATTCGGCCTTATAACCAATCCCAATATCTCATCGGATTGAAGGCTAGGGGACAGATAATCGCCGGGATGCAAAACCAGTCGCAGAATGCCTTCACCAGTCAGAATGCTCGCCAGCATAGCAATAGCGGAAAGCAACAGAATTTGCCACCGGAAAGAGGCTCGTGACTTGGTCATAGGCGATTGGAATTCTTGCAACCCCGGCTGGCAAACAGCCGCAACATGGCCATTAATATAGTATTTTCCAGGTATGACCTAATTTAACAAGAAATAACCAGAAAGTCAAGGGAATTATTCCGGGGCATGAAAATTCCCCTGAGTTTACGCCTTGATCATGCGATAAATCGCCCCCCCTAATAAAAAAAGCTTGACATCCATTGATTATTTTACTAAATTAATATAATTCTACCCCCTTCAATCAAACTTGGGAGATCGAGTCATGCGACGTTCACTACCAATTCTTGCTCTCACTTTGGCGCTGATCATTACCCCGGCTCTGGCCCAGTGGAATCTGCAACAAAACCTGGGCAATCTCGAGCCTATTAGTTTTGAGGACGTCTTCAATGACACGATCAAATATGATGATGGTGCGATCAACTGGTGGTACAATGGATTGACCAACTTCCGCCTGGCGACGAAGTTCACACCTGCGGCTGCTTACCACTTGCAGAGAATCATGATCGCTCTCGACAGTTCCAGCACCGCGCCGATTACCATCTTTGTAAAAAACGACAGCGCGGGTTTTCCTGGTGGCACTCCACTTTGGTCGGGCAACCTGTTCTATAATGCCCCTTATACCTGGCTGGGTCTGACCGTGGATACTCTAAACCTGCCGCAGTACCACTTCTCGGCGGGGACTACATTCTGGATCGAGATCCGATCCAATGGTCCGCCGTTTGAAATCTACGACGCCTCCCCCACTCTGCCGACCCGATCCAAAACCTGGTTTGCGCCCTGGGGCGGTTGGGTCAACTCTCCCGGCGACAACTTCATTCGCGTGGCAGGTGAGTATTCAACCAGCATCGTTGATGCGGGGTGTGATTCCATCTGGCACGGAGGCAACTTCTTTCTGCCTAACCCTAGCAGTATTTCAGTAAGCGCCCGCGTAAAAAATTTCGGATCCAGCACGGCGACTTTCAATGTAGCTTGCTCGTTATTCACGGAGTTGGGCGGTTCGTCTTTCACTTTCTTTCAGGCGCTGACCCCTCAGACGGTGACTTCACTGGCCTCCGGCGGTTTCACGACCGTGAACTTCCCCAGCGTCAACCTCCCTACAAGCAACCGCTATCGCCTCCGTGTCCGGACTCTGCTGGCCGGCGATGGCAATCCGGATAATAATGCCTGGGATACCGAAACCCTAATTTATACCGCTCCTGCCGAACTTCGATATGACGACACTTTGTACGCCAATGCCGCTTATGCCCTGACGGGCAATGGCTGGGCGATGAAGTTCAATCCCCACCAAACCGGTAATTATACTCTGGACCAATTCAAAGTCATGGCACAATTCGCAAACGGAGATTCGGCGGCAAGAATCCAAGTGCTGGATGATAATGGCGCCTCCGGAGCTCCTGGAACAATACTTTACCAGACTGTCGCAATTATGACCACTGGTTGGAATGCGTTCAACGTCAGCCTCGCCAACCAAACCGGATCATTTTATGTGGCCTACATTTTCGAGCATGGCACCCACACTTCGGCTCTGCGGTACGATGATTATCCCTCGTCAGGACAGGGCTGGAGCAAGAGCGGCGCCATCTGGATCGCTGACGCCTCCGCCTCGGATTGGATGATTCGGGCGACTATCTCTTCATCTGCACTCCCACCGTCTTTAGACGTGACTCTCACTCCGGTAAATCCACCGATCACCATCCCGGCCAACGGCGGCAGTTTCCAATTCAATACCGCAGTCGCCAGAACCGTCGGACCGCAAGCCGCATTCTGGGCTTGGGCGAGGATGAAATACCCCAACGGAACCTACAGCAGCCCTACATTAGGGCCGGTGCAGATCAATCCTCCGGTGGGCGTAACCATCACCCGGTTGCGCATCCAGAACATCCCTTCTACCCATCCGGCCGGGGTGACTACCTACCTGGGTTACGCCAACACTACTTTCACCTACCCGGCCATTGATTCCAGCTCCTTCACTTTCACCAAGCTGGTAACTGTTGACAACGGCCCCTGGGTGAATGACTACACCTGTTCAGGTGAACTTTTCCCAGGAGAAGAGGTAACATTTGGCGAAATTCATCCTTCGGCCTTCCTCCTTTATCCGTGCAGCCCTAATCCCTTCAATCCGACAACAGCCATCCGCTATCAGCTTTCAGTTTTCAGCCATGTCAGTTTGAGAGTCTATAATACTACCGGGAGACTGATCGCAGAATTAGTGAACGGGGGGCAGCAGGCTGGAATCCATCAGGTGACCTTCGATGGATCGAGATTGGCGTCCGGTCTGTACTTCTTGAGGATGCAAGAAGGTGACTTCAGCGCTACGCAGAAGCTAATGCTGGTGAAATAAAATAGTTGCTAGTCGCTGTTTGCTAGTTACTTGCAGGGGCGCACGGCGTGCGCCCCAATTTTTACCTCAGTTAAAAATTTGAAAATCCCCCCTTAAAACGTTGCGTCAGGTCTTCGTCCATCGAGTTGGACTTGGCCTGACGCAATTGGTTTGAGTTCGAGGATGCTATTTCAGAAGAAGCAATTTACCCGTTGCTACCTCCCCATCGGCGGTGAGACGGTACAGATAAACACCGGAGGAAATTGACGAACCATCGAAGGTTGCTTGATGAGCGCCAGCCTCCTGCATCCCGTCTACCAGTTCGCTAATCAGTCTCCCTGAGATATCGTAGATGTTCAAACTTACATGGCTGAAAGCTGAAAGCTGATAGCTGATAGCTGTTGTTGGATTGAACGGATTGGGGTAGTTTCCCAATAAAGCAAACGCACCCGGTGTCTCACTATTGGTAAAGCTTTGAGTGCCATGAGGCCCCTTAGGCCTAAGACCGTCATCCCCCCCATCCAAACTGAAACCCTCGTCACCACCTCGCGTTCCCTGCTTGGTGAAAGCGAGAGTATCCCGACTGCAAATGGAACCGGGATTTTGCCCCAGGAAACCGACGAACAGATAGTTACCCGCCGGCGCCGTTGGAGGCACCATTTGCACCCGCGTCCGTTCAATCGAACTTCCGGGCGGCAGGTTCAAGTCTGCAGGACCTACTACTGGACCGTACCAGGTCCCGTTCGGCAACTGCACCTTGCACCAGAACTGGGTAACTCGGGCAACCGAATCGGTGTTGGTCACGGCCACATCGTAGTTGAAACTGCCGCCGGAAGCCGGAATGATCACAGGCGGGTTAAGCGGCGTCAGAGTCGTCTGGAGATAAAGCCCGGCCAATGCTGCTCCGGCATCTAAGCGGCGTAGCGGACCCGGAAAAATTGGATTCAGTGAATCAATCCGGACGCTGGTGGCCAGGATATGATCCACAACCTGAGCATTACTTAGGCCCGGTTCTCGGGCCAGAATCATCGCCGACAGCCCCGCCGCCATAGGGTTGCAAAAGGAAGTCCCCGTCCAGACCTGGTAGCCGCCGCCGGGAACCGTACTGATATTGCCGCAAGGAGAGTAGCAGTCCACCCAGTTTCCGTAGTTCGTGTAGTATGCCAGCAGGTCATTCTGATCGGAGGCGCCAACCGCCATGACATGGTCGTAAGCGGCTGGATAATGCGGTGTTGGTGCGGCGTCAGATCCCGCCGCTGCCACGATGATTACTCCCAATCCCCAGGCGTTATTAATGACCGCTTGTTCGTAAACGGTATAGTAATAGGACCCATAAGACAGGGATATGATATCGGCGCCGTTCGCGGCTAAGTAGGCGATGGCCTGAGTAGTGTTGTAGAGATAACTGCCGCCACATTTCGCGGTCATGATTTTCGCCTGACACCCCAAGCCGGCAATGCCGATCGAATTGTTGGTAACGGCAGTGGCCACACCCGCGCAGTAAGTCCCATGTCCGGCGGAATCCTGCACGATATTGTTATTTCCAGCGAAATTCCACCCCCAGAAATCGTCAATCATCCCGTTCAAATCATCATCCGCCCCATTCCATTCAATCGGCTCGATCATCCCGTTTTGGTTTAAATCTTCTCCCGGATTGATCCAGAGATTATCTCGCAGGTCGGGGTGTGTGGTATCGGTGCCGGTATCCACGAAACCGATCTTCACCGCGCTGCTGCCCAAGGTAAAATCCCAGGCGGTCGGAGCGTTAATTAAAGTCAACGGCCACTGCTGTGAAAACAGGGTGTCGTTAGGAGTGAAGCACGGTTTGTGGAGCACATACGGTTCCGCCGAAAGCACTCCCGGCAGAGAGGCATAGTCTCGGGCGACCGCCAGCGGGTCAAACTCCGGCGGGAATTCAGCGATATAGAATCGTGACAAATCCCGAATTTGAAGATCTTCGGGCGCAGTTGACCAGGGAATGAGCTTGTCAATTCTGATCACCTGCCAGCGACCTTTAACAGCGGCCAGTTCTGGAGAAGTCTCCCCTCGCAGATCACCCACAGTGGGTGAAACCTCCACTACGATGTGCCCTTTCCAAAACAGTTCCGGCGTCAACGCTGTTTCATTCACTGCCTGCGTTTGAGCAACCGAGAACAGCGTCAAAACAGACAGACCCAGGATCAATTTCGTACGCATAACAACCTCCCGGATGGTGATTTCCTGCCCTTGGGCAGGGTCCCCGCTACAAATTCAGCAATAATATAATGCTTTATTTTGCGGAATTCAAGCGCAAAATTTTGCGTAAATAAGATTTTTCCGCAGAAATACAAAGACGAAAAAAATAAAAGCGTCAGATCACGCCCTTTCGGGCTAAGACCTGACGCAATCATAAGTCGGGGTCGAGGACGACCCCGACTACAGTTAGAGGCCGAGGATGACCCCGACTACGCTACTGTTGAGACTATAGACTTGAGACTTGAGGCTACTTCAGAAGCATCATTTTCTGCACGGCGCTGAAATCTCCCGTCTCCATGCGGAGAAAATACAGACCGGAGGGCAGCCTCGAACCATCGAACGCCACTTCGTGAGTGCCGACGGCTTGAGCACCGTCCACCAGCGTTGCCACCAACCTCCCGGCAGTATCAAAGACTTTCAAGCTGACGTGGCTTGTAACCAATAGTTGATAGCTGATGGCAGTCGTTGGATTGAACGGATTGGGGCGATTTTGATTCAACGAGGTGATTCCCGGCAACGTCTGGCTGTTGGAAATCTTTTCCTCAGTCTGATGATCACGAGCAGGGGTAATACTCACCGGCGCGATGTTAGGCAATGAGTTCGCTGTGGTGACGGTCAATGTGAAACTACCCGGCTGCGTAGGCGCCGGATGGAAATTCAGCGTGACCTGGCCTGACGCATTGGTAATACCCGTGGCGTAAATATCAGCGTTCATGCCGCAGACCATGGCTCCGGGTTGTGGATTACCGGAATTCATCACGGTGACGGCAAATGTGGAGTCACCAACTTGCAGCGTGGAGTCATGCGTCACCGTCAGCGGGTAGGGAGTCAAAGTGCGAATCATCAGCGAAGGATCGCCGAAGATATTCCAGTTTTTGAATTCGTTCTCGCCTTGAGATCCGAAGTTATCAATCATCAAGCCGGAACCGTTGAAACAGTAGCCGCCCAGGGTGAGCATCGAATCGGCGCAGAGCAGATCCACGCCCTCATCCTGCATGTCGTAGGGCGGGAACCAAGTCTGACTGATCTTGGACATGTAGCAGCCGATGGCTCCAGTGGGAGCGCCGTTAGCGGAGTTTGTGGCGCGCATGAGCGCTTCTGCGATGCAGGTCGTATTGTGGAATTGACCCACATTGCAGGCCACCGTCACGATGTGCGGCAAACGGTTGTCATTGACCAGATAAGCGACGTTGTAGATGCTGAAGTTGGGCGGCCCGAACATGGTGGTACTGCCATGTCCGGCATAATTCCAAACGCTGCGGCCCATGTTTATATAATGGGTGATCATCTCGGTGGTGCCCCAGTTCATGTAGACCGAATCCATCTGGGTGTAATTCCAGTGCAGGAAGTTATTGGCAATCAGGGTGATATGGTCGGTGTCGTGGGCTTCGGGGTTGCAGGGGCCGCTTAAGTCGGCGGTGCCGAACCCGAGGTGGAACCAGTCGGCGTTCGGATCGGGATATTTCTCATATCTCATAGTGCGGACGAGCTGCGTCTTCACATGGGAGTTAGTTTCGGCGGAAAAACGGCCTACAAAGATGCTCGGATACCAATCGCTGGGGCCCATCAGGGAATAGACCGGATCTGAACCCGTAGTGTAGGCCGGCACCTGGGCAGCGTCGCCCACTAGAAGAACGTACGTTAAGTCATGCGTGTTGTAGTAATTTTGTATATACTCCTTGACCTGGGTTGTGGTCGTTCCCACCTGACTGATAGGAACCATGACAGTGGGGATGCCCTTCTGGTTCTTCCAATCCACCAGGTATTGCATTAGAGGCATGAAGGCATCATAGCAGATGACCAGCATGCCGCCGGACTCGTCCAAGACGGGATAGCGGTCGTCATCGTAATTGACGAAGTGGCGGCGATACAACTGATGAAATTGGGGATCCATCTTTTCCAACGGTTTCTGGCGCAGCAGCACATTTTCGCCACCGGGAGCCATGCGGTTAACTTCCACTGTGACATGGGTATAAACGCGCAAGATGCGCTGAACTGGATTGTACTGGAAGGCGTTCAATTCCACGACCATGCCTCGCAGGTCTCGAACGACGTAAGGATCGCGCAGATTGACCAGCTTGCTGGGATAAAAGGCGTCCGTGCGATAGACGTCGGAGAAGGTGTAGGGCACATTTCCGGGTTCGACGTCGCGAGTCAGGTGTCCCTTCGAAGGAGCCAGATCCACATTAGGGAAATCCACATATTCGGCGCTCAGGATCTGGTAGTCCATCACGCCTTCATCGGGGATGACCAGCGAGCGGCAAAAACGCGGCAGCCTGGGGTTACCGACTTCTTCGATGGTACTCTCCTTGCGCAGCTTGTCCAGCAGCGTCCAGGTTTTGCCGTCAATGTTGATCTGTTGCTGGGAATACCCGTTGACGGTGTAATCCAGCACGGTAGACATGCCGTCTGATTGCGGGACGGTGACCGTGACTGGCTGATCAGCGCTGGTTAGAGTTACCCATTCGGCCTGGAGGACTGCCAAGGGGCAAACCAGCAGAACAAAAGCGACAATCGAACGTAATGACATGACTCCTCCGTTGGGAATTATAAATTATAAGTTATAAATTATAAATAAACATATACTTATAACTTAGAATTTATGATTTGAGATTTATTTAAGTAGCACCATTTTCTGTATAGCACTATAATCCCCTGCTTGTAAGCGGCAGAAGTAGAGGCCGGAAGGCAGACCAGTGGCATTCCAGGTAACCTGATGAGAACCTGCGTGGCGGAAACCGTTAGATAGGGTGGTGACCAGTCTGCCGGAATTATCATAGATCTGCAATTTCACCTGTGAGGCAATAGGTAGATCGTAGGATAATCTTGTGACGGCGTTGAAGGGATTGGGGGAGGGTAGGTACATGAGAAATTCGTGGGGTACAGCTACACCTAGAACAGTGGTTTCCAATGGCTGCCAATTTACAATGCTGATACTGGAGTACTTAATCGTCGCATAGTCAGGAGTTGATTCTATACAATCACTATAACCTGTAATAAATACATTCCCATTAATATCGATAGCTAAACTACGTGATTGATCGTATTGGTTTCCAATTCCGTTATATAGTGCTACCCATTGTAAATCACCGGCATTGTTATACTTGTTCGTGGCATAATCATATGTCTCTCCTCCAGAACCCAATCCCGTTACGTACACGTTACCGTCTTCATCCAATGCCAGACAATAAGCCACATAAAATGCATTCCCAGGTCCACTATAGCGCGCCACCCATTGCTGTTCTCCATCGTTGTTGTACTTGACAGTAGCACAGACAGAGTAGTAAGGATAATATTCTTGAAATGCACTTTCTCCAGTAACATAGACGTTTCCCTCTCTATCTACGGCCACGCTATGTGCTATATCATCACCATGACCGACCCAGCCATAAGTAGCCACCCACAGTTGATGCCCGGATGAATCGTATTTAATAGTCGTATAGTCCATGTTATCATAACCTCCAGGTTGAACACAACCTCCTGTCACATAAACATTTCCATCCCTATCTACGGCTAAACCATAAGCCAAATCTTCATAATATCCCGATTCACTGTAGCGCGCAATCCATTGTTGCTCTCCAAATGAATTATATTTGATCGTGGCATAATCCGGATTAACTGGACCACCGTAGCTAAATCCCGTTACATAGGCATTGCCATTTTCATCAACAACCAGACTTGAGGGAATATCGTAGCCATTTACTGGCCCATCGTAGCGCGCTTCCCATAATTGTTGTCCGGCGGCATTATACTTAACCGTGGCATAATCATACATTGTACCAATTCCCATACTTTCCCCCGTAACATAAACATTTCCAATATTGTCTACTGCCACACTCTTGCCAATATCCCCACCATTACCCGGTCCATTATAGTGTGCTACCCACAGCTGATGCCCGGTCGCGTCGTATTTTATTGTGGTGTAATCATCGTGAGTCTCAGTCCTAGAACTATATCCTGTAACAATTATATTCCCATCTCCGTCTAATACCAGCTTGTTAGCCACATCAACTCCATTTGCTGATCCGTTGTAACGGGCTTCCCATTCTTGTTGACCAGCTGCGTTGTATTTGAAAGTAGCATAATCCCCCGATGTTGCACTACCCCAGCTACCACCCGTTACATATACGTTTCCATCCAAGTCTGCTGCCAGACTCGTACCAAAATCCCAATAATTTGCAGTCCCATTATAACGTGCTGCCCAGTGCTGTGTCACACCACACCGTAAAATTTGCTTCTGGAACAGTAATTCGTCTTGCGCCCAAACGGTATTAGGATAGGAACCAACATAAACATGCAGAGTGTAATAACCCACCTGTGCAGACGCGTATATTAATTCCTGGCGCTCCCAACTGATACTTTGCCCAGGAGGGAGTAACTGTGTAATAGGACCATAACCCGGTCCAGTAATTACACTAGGTTTAATCACTTTGCCCCAGACATCAATGCTTTGCAGCATGGAACCAAGGTTGGTTACAGTTACACGGTATGAAATCGTACCCCCTGTATCTGGCAGGACGGTGGCAGAGAGCGGAACCAGCTCCACAGAGAAGTTCTGGCAGAAACTCAAACGCGTCATTCCCAGCGTAAAAACAAAGACGTAAACAAGATACGGTTTCATGCCTACCTCCAACAATAATTTGAATAATCGGGATAAGATCCACCGATTTCAGATTTCCGCACCTAATGATCCCGGCAGACGGCTGCGCCAGGTAGTGGCCACTATGTGGGAGAGACAACAGCACCGGACGGCCCCGAAAAATCCCCCCACCCCCCCTTTCCGCCAGTAGGCGGACCCTTATGGGGAATAAGGGGGGACAATAAGGAATATAGTGAAATAAATCGCCAAAGTCAAGTGCAAATTTTTGCATAAGCAAAAAAAAGTGTCCGGTCACCGCTTCGCTGAAGACCTGACACAACCTTATAAGGTGGCAGACGAGGACGTCTGCCACCACTTTAATAGCCAAACCCTAAACCTCAAACCCTAAAACCGTTTCGTATATCCGTGGCAATACGGCGTGTGGCCGTTGTTGTCGTAGTAATCCTGATGGTAATCTTCAGCCTTCCAGAAAGCACCGGCAGCAGCGACTTCGGTTGCGACGTTTAAGCCCTTGTCCTTCAACAGGCCGATCAGCTTTTGAGTGACCTGCTTCTGGTTTTCGTTTACATAGAAAACCGCGGAACGGTACTGGTCGCCCACGTCGGGACCCTGGCGATTCACCTGGGTGGGATCATGGAGTTCGAAGAAGAGCCGCGCCAGGGTTTCGTAGTTGGTTTTCGAGGGATCGAAGACCACTTCCATGGTTTCGGCGTGGCCGGTTTTGCCGGTGCAGACCTGCTTGTAGGTGGGATTCTGTGTATGCCCACCCATGTAACCAACAGTCGTCGAAATCACTCCATCCGCTTTCTGCATGTAATATTCCACTCCCCAGAAGCAACCCCCGGCGAAGTAGGCCTTTTCGGTTTTCACCGGTGTCTCCTGACTCGCGCCCATGATTGCGGGCAACGTGGTTCCAGCAGGCGCGAAAACCATGGAGATGGAATTCACGCAATGGCGTGTGTTCTTTTCCGTGAATCCTTCACCAGTGAAAATGTGCCCTAAGTGCGCGCTGCAGTTAGCACAAAGGATTTCGGTGCGCGATCCATCCGCATCAACATTCCGCTTGACCGCTCCGGGGATCTCGTCATCGAAGCTGGGCCATCCGCAGTGGCCGTCGAATTTATCCTGGGAACGATACAAAGGCGCATTGCAACGCCTGCAAATGTAAGTGCCCTTTTCATAAAATTTATCGTACTTTCCGGAGAAAGGTCGTTCTGTACCCTTGTTGAGGATGACCCTCGCTTCGTCCGGACTCAGTTCATTGTATTTCATCGCCTTATCCTTGGATATTGGATTAGTTTGAGAATGCCGCACAGAATCTGAGATTTCACCGCGATCCTTGCCCACCGACTGCTTATTCGTGCGAAAGAATCCCGTGAATATCAATGCGGCCAGAACCAGGAGCATTATCATGATGCCGGTGATTCCCCTGTTTTTAAGTGATTCGTTTAAATCCATAGGAGGCTCCTTTCTACATATTAAATACGTAAAGTGCCTTGTTGGTTTCAGGTTAATGGCATATAAAGGTTATTATTAATTGAAGTTAAGCTGTTTACTGAGTTGCGAGAAATTGTTTCGAGCGTCGGTTCATCAATGTGAATATATTATCATTAATAAAATCCGTCCGGAATTGAAAAAATGACTTGATTTAGGGTAAATTATTCGTTATATTAAATAATTAGGAAAACTATACAGCGGAATCAATCGTATTACTCTGCGTTAGACTCTCCGCTCTGATTAGCTTTATTTTGCAACGTTAACTCCAAAAACCATAAGCAGAAACCATCAACCCTCTTCCAACTTAACTGGGAGCCGACATGTCAAGAACAATGAAATTGTTTCTGGTCCTGCTGTTGATCGCGACAGTATTCAGCTCTGTCTCGATCGTTTCAGCACGAAGTAACGAAAGGATTATCCCGGTTTCAGGGTCCGATATCACCTTGAAATTGTGGGATGAAGCCGGTGCTACTTATTATGACATCACTAAAAATGGACAGACTTTACGCACAGCTCGTGCCGATTACCAATTGGGCCTAAGCCCAACTCATTTTGATCCACTGCAGGGCGTCCCGACTGCCCCGGTAGATATGTCAGCGAATTCGAATATGCGCCTATTTATCGTGCAATTCGTGACGCAGCCGCTGCCGGAATTCCAGAACGAAATCTCCTCACTGGGCGGCATCGTGCGTCAGTACTTGGCGTCGTTTGCTTATCTGGTGGAGATGGATCAGATTGCCGCGGCCAAGGTGGCTCAACTGCCGTATGTGCGCTGGATGGGCGCCTATCAGCCGGTTTATCGTTTGGATCCGCAGATTCTGGATCGCTTCAACGTTTCCGGATTGAATTTCCCGGCAGTACGCTACAACGTACAGGTGCTGGACGTACTGCAAAAAGCAGTCGTGGCTGAGCGCATCGCCTCCTTGGGTGGTGTTCGCGTCTGGGGTGATGCGGGCAAATTCATCGTCGAAGCCGATTTGACTCCGCAGCAGCTCTTAAAGGTCGCAACCTGGGACGAAGTCAACTGGATAGACCCCTGGGGACCGTATTCGGCGGATATGGACATTTCGCGCGAGATTACGGGTGTGAATTATATCGAATCCCTGACAGGGTACTCCGGTGAAGACGTGCGCGGCGAAATTTTCGATGGCGGCTGCCAGAACGGCCACGTGGATTTCCAACACGCACCGATCATTGATCATACGACGCATGGCATTGACGCTCACGGCACGGCCTGCATGGGCGTTAATTTCGGCAATGGAACCGGACAGGCTATGGGTCGTGGCATTCTGCCGGATGGACAGGGCATTTTCGCCAGCTACAACGTCACCGGCTTAAGTGGCACCAACCGCTACAACAATTCCATGCAATTGGCTCAATCACCCTACTTTGCCGTCTTCCAGACGTCCAGCGTAGGCAGCCCACAGATCACCACTTACTCTTCGATTTCAGCCGAAGCCGACGCCTGGTGCTTCGACTCGGATGTCATCCACTGCCAGTCACAGAGCAACACCAATAACCAGAGTTCCCGGCCGCAAGCCTGGGCCAAGAACATGGTCTCAGGCGGCGCTTTCAATCATGTGAACACGCTTACTCGCTCGGATGACTATTGGGGTGGCGCCAGTATCGGCCCAGCCAGCGACGGACGCATCAAGCCCACGCTGTCGCATTTCTACGATCAAACCTGGACGACCTACTCTACCTCGACGACCGGTTATGGCAATTTTAGCGGCACCAGCAACGCCACGCCGAATATCGCCGGAAATTTCGGCTTGTTCTTCCAGCTGTGGGATGCCGGCGTATTCGGCAATGCTTATAATCCGGGTTGGTCTGTCTTCCAGAATCGCCCCCATGCTTCAACCGCCCGGGCGTTTATGATCAACACCGCTTACCAGTATCCCTTTACCGGCACTACGCATAACATGACCCGTACCCATCAGGGTTGGGGCCAACCGGACCTGCGCCGTCTATATGACAAGCGTTTTCAGGTCTTCCACATCAACGAATCCGTCGTATTGCAAAACCTGCAGACGCATCAACACCTGGTCACCGTCAATGCTGGCGAGCCAGAGTTGTTGATCACTATGGTCTACGCCGATCTGCCCGGCAACCCTGCCATTCAGACTCAGCATCGCATCAACGACCTGACTCTGAAAGTCACCGCTCCCAACAGCACCATATACTGGGGCAATCGCGGGCTTTATGATGGGAATTGGTCGGTCTCCGGCGGCGTTGCCGACACCAAGAACACCGAAGAATGCGTCTTTATTCAGAATCCCGTCGCGGGCCAGTGGACAATCGAAATCCAGGCCAACGAGGTGATTCAAGACCAGCATTTGGAGACCGTGGGCATCATTGACGCTGACTATGCCTTAGTCGTTACCGGCGTAG
>JAGVQJ010000141.1 GCA_020051775.1 Calditrichota bacterium
ATTCATGCGGTTGCGAAGTTTTTTGCGGGTCAAGCCCAGATAGCGAGCCGCCTGAGATTGATTGCCATCGAATTTCTGCAGGGCTTTGCGCACGATCTCGGCTTCCAGGGAAGCCAAATCCAAACCCTCGGGAGGTAAGGATAAAGACCCGGGCTTTAGAACCATAGCGCCAGTTTCGAGAAGGCTCTCGCCACCGCGCTGTAAAAAGCTTAAATGTTCAGGCTTCAATTCCACCTCATCATAGAGTAGCACTACGCGGTCAACAGAGTTCTGTAATTCGCGTATGTTCCCCGGCCAGGAGTATGCCATCAGCATTTTCAGGGCCTCGCGGTGAATGAAACGGAAGCGTTTGCGTAAACTTTCGGCGTATTGGTTCAGGAACATCTGAGCCAATGGAGCAATGGCTTCTCTTTGCTTGCGAAGTGGTGGGATATGAATCCAGCCCAGATTCAAGCGAGAAAAAAGATCCCTGCGAAAAAGTCCATCGTCTACCATTTGTTTCAAATTGCGATTGGTGGCTGCGATAATCCGGACGTCGAGCGGGATTTTTTTCAATCCGCCAACGCGATAGATTTCCTTTTCCTGCAGGGCGCGGAGCAGTTTGGGCTGCATTTCCAGAGGCATATCGCCGATTTCATCCAGGAAAAGCGTACCGCCTTGCGCCAATTCCAATTTGCCGATGATTCCTGATCGCTTGGCTCCCGTGAAGGCGCCACCCTCATAACCGAATAATTCGCTCTCGAAGAGACCGGGGGAAATTGCCGAGCAGTTAATGGAGACAAAGGGACTGGAATTTTCACCTTCACCATGGTGCACCAAACGCGCGATAATCTCTTTGCCTGTACCGGTTTCCCCTTCGATTAGAACTGGAATCGAACGATCCTGATGGAAACGCAATGTCATGGTGACAACCGCTTTAAGAGCATCGGAAAAGATCCCCACTTTACCGAGACCGGGGACTTCGGCGTAACTGCCATTATAGAATTGCCCCCCTGTAGCGTCACGGTTGACTCTGTCCCCCTCACCGTTATTTCCTTGCGCGGTGGATTTTTCCTCGGGTGAGGCCAGGTTCACTTTCGCGGACATGCGCACCAAGGATTCGGCCAGTTCCTCGACATCTAAAGGTTTGCGCAGCAGGTCGCTTACTCCCAGGCGGAGGGCTTCGATGGCGGTTTTAACATCGGCGTAAGGCGTAAAGAGTATGACGGCGCTCCGTCGGCCCTGAGGCATTTCGCGGAGATTCTTCAGTAGATCCAATCCGCTCATGCCGGGCATGCGGATGCTGGAAAGAACTAGGGGAAACGGTTCGGCAATGAATAAATTTAGCGCTTCCTGAGCAGAATTGCATTGAGTCACCTGATGCCCCAATTGCTCACTTAAAAAATCGGCCACAGCCTCACGACTCAAGGCTTCGTCGTCAATCAGCAGGATTCTCATCCAGTTTCTCGGGTTTTCTTTCCATTAAGGGGAATCGAACTGTATAGGTGGTGCCGTCAGGTGAACCACCAGCGACCTCAATTTGACCTTTTAATTCTTCCACAAACATTTTACTAATAGCCAGTTTCAGTCCGTAGCCTTCATCGGTTTTCTGCTCGGTGAAGTAGGGGTTAAATACTTTGTCCAGAATGGCCTCGTCAACCGGCGGTCCGTTGTCCTGAATTTCCAAACACGCCTGACCCTTCCGGCGTCGAGTGATAAGTCGCATCCATTTATCAGTTTGTTGGGCTCGGTCAAGCGAAGTGATAGCATTTGTGATGAGATTGATGATCACCTGTTCCAGACGAATGGAGCTGCCCCGAATAGCCAAAGGTTCACGGTCAAATTCATGGATGAACCTGATACCGCGAGTTTGAATTTTACGGTCGAAGTGGGTCAGAGCGTTCCGTACCGCTTCATTCAAATCCACCACTTCGGATTCGTCTTGATCCGGAGCCAGCCAAAAACTATGGAGATGGCGCACGATCTGATCAATCCGACCGGCATAGTCGGCGATATCATTAATCTTTTTAATGAATGTTTCGGGTAACACTCCCTGGTTGCGCTTGTGCCAGAATAAGACGCTATTGGCGCTGACCAGAATGGCATGCAGCGGTTGATTGATTTCATGTGAAATGCCGGCCGCCATCACGCCCAGTGAGGCTAATTGTGCAGCTTGGGTAGCCAGTTGCTGAGGCTCGTGGAAAACTTCCACCCCATCCTTTTTACCCCGCTTTTTACCAGTCGTCACTCCGCCCAAGGCGTTTTCCCGGAAAATCAGCACCGCCCCCGCGATATGCCCGGTTTCATCGCGAATCGGGGCTGCGCTGTTATCCACGAATCTTTCCTGCCCCTCGCGATCCACAAGAATCTTGTGTTCCACCGTGACGACCAGGCCCTTCTTGATCACTGTCAGGGCTATATTCCCCAGTGGCTGGCGTTTCTTTTCATGCAGCAGCCGTAAGATGCGTTCCAGATCCTGCCCGGTGGCTTGTGTTGATGACCATTTAGTTAAACCTTCCGCGGTGGGATTCATGTAAATAATCTGGCCGCGAATGTCCGTTACCACCACGGCATCGCCCATAGATTTCATGGTCGTGGAGAACCAGCGTTCGCTTTTGCGCAGCTTGGTCTCCAGATTGTGCCGATTTAGGGCGATTTCGATGGTGGGGCGTAGTTCTTTTTCGTCAAAAGGTTTAATGAGATAACCATAAGGAGCGGTCAATTTCGCACGCTCCAGAGTGTTTTCATCGGCGTAGGCGGTTAGATAGACAACGGGGATATCGAAGCGCTCGTAGATCTGTTCTGCGGTATTAATGCCATCCATTTCACCGCGAATACGAATATCCATGAGCACCAGGTCGGGGCGCGTTCTCTCCGCTTCCTTCAGTGCCTGGGCCCTCGTATCCACGACCGCCGCAACTCTATAGCCCAGGCTCAGAAGGCTATTGCGAAGGTGCAATGCCAGGATGCCTTCATCTTCGACGATTAATACCAAGGGTGACGACATCGCAAGGCTCACTGATTGATTATCATTTGAAAAGTGTATACAAATCGTGGGAAAATCTAATCTTTTAACAATCGGACACGGGGAAAAGTCAAGATGAAATGCGTGCCTTGCTCCTTATTGATTTCCAGATTGCCGCCGAGTTGTCCGGATAGCGCCTGTACCAATTGCAGACCCAGCGATTCGGTTTTTAGAACGTCGAAATTATGCGGAATGCCCACTCCGTTGTCGCTGACCATTAACATGATCTTATCATCATTTTCCGAACGCATTTCAATGTGTAAAGTGCCTGGCCGGTTGTTGGGGAAGGCGTGACGCAAGGCATTAGACACCAGTTCGTTGATAATAAGGCCGCAGGGCAAGGCGGAATCAATGTCCAAATGCACATTACCCACCTCTACTGTCAAATTGATCTTTTCAGGATCAGCGCCGAAGGAGTAAAACAGATTGCCAGTCAGCAGTTGCAGGTATTCCGCCAGATTGATATTGGCCAAATCAGGGGATCTATACAGGCGTTCATGCATCAGGGCGATCGAACGGATGCGGTTCTGGCTTTCGCGCAATAAACCGGCGGCCTTTCCACTCTTGACCCTCTGGGATTGCAACGCCAGAAGAGAATTGATCATCTGCAGGTTGTTCTTCACCCGATGGTGAACTTCCTTGATCAGAACTTCCTTTTCGCGAATGGCGGTCTTGAGCTTTTCCTCCCCCTGTTTTCGCTCGATGGCGTAGCGAATGGATCTGACCAGCAGATTGCTTTCGTACTGCCCTTTGACCAGGTAATCCTGAGCGCCGCTACTGACTGTTTTCAGTCCCAGTTCCTCATCAGTGGTACCGGTCAAAACGATAATCGCCAGTCTGGGATCCGCCTGGCGAGCCATATCGAAGGTTTCAAAGCCGCTGCTGTCGGGCAGGGCTAAATCAAGAAGGAGAATGTCCAGACTGCCCTGTCGCAACCGTTCCAAACCCTCTTTCAAGTTCTCACGCCACTCAACCTTGATGGAAGAAAGCCCGCCTCTCTCGGTTAAAATCTCCCGGATGAGCCGCGCATCTCCCGGGTTATCTTCGATGAGGAGAAGCCGGATGGAACCCATAGTTTTACCCTAAGTCAATGTTCCGGAACTTTAACGACCGTTAACCAAAAATTACCTATGGATTTAATAACCGCCATGAATTGATCCAAATCCAGCGGTTTATTTACATAGCTGTCGGCATGCAGCGTGAAGGTTTCCACAATATCGCGCTCTTCTTTGGAACCAGTGACAATGACGACGGGGATGAACGACAATTCGGGATCGGCTTTAATCTCGGCCAAGACCTCCCGACCATCCTTGTTAGGCAGATTCAAATCCAAGAGGATCAAATCCGGCATGGGATCTTTGCTGATCTTCTTGTGATGCAGAGTCGCCATGGCTTCTTCACCGTCGCGGGCGATGCTGATATTGTTGTATAGTCTCAGATCGCGTAATATCTCAATCAAAAGGCGAATATCGCCGGGATTATCCTCTACGACTAAAATGTCAATGGCCTTGGCTGATTTACTCACTTTACCCATTAAAATCATCCTTTCTCCCCACCGGAAGCAGCGCTTCCGACGGAATAATCCATCAAATATCACATTAATCTAACAAAAGTCACTTCACTATAGAATATAACCCTTCAGGGCATGAAATGATCCGAGAGCGGTGATATTGTTTCAAAATAGAACCCCGGCTTGACATCACCCGGTTCTTACGGCAATTTCACGACGGTCAACCAGAATTCCTCGATGGATTTTATGACAGCCATGAATTGATCCAGATCCACGGGTTTGGTGATGTAGCAGTTGGCGTGCAGATTGTAAGATTTGAGAATGTCCTGCTCGGCCTGAGAGCTGGTGAGAATGACAACGGGGATATTGCATAGATCAGCATCAGCCTTTATCTCCGCCAACACTTCACGCCCATCTTTCCGGGGTAAATTTAAATCAAGCAAAATCAAGTCCGGTCGTGGCACAGCAGTAAAGCGGCCCCTTTTATACAGATAGTCGGTAGCCTCTTCCCCATCTTCGACGGAATGAAGCCGATTGGCGACCTTGAATTCGCGCAAGGCCTCAATAATCAAGCGCACGTCTCCAGGATTGTCTTCTACAATCAGGATATTAATAGGATTTCCCTTGCTTGGATCTAACATGTTTTCTGCTCCTTTCAGTTTGTCGGTAGAGTAAAATAAAAAGTCGCGCCTCGGCCCAATTCGGATTCCACCCAGATTCTGCCGCCATGTCGTTCCACGATCCGCTTGCAGATGGACAGTCCGATGCCGGTCCCGGCATTCTTTCGGGATCGGTGAACCTGCTGGAAAATACCGAAAATGCGGGTAAAATGTTTGGAGTCAAGACCCAGGCCGTTATCGGCAATTGAAAAAACCCATTCGCCATCTTTGCGGCTCACGCCAATCAGAATCCGCGGCGGTTCGAGATGGTGGTATTTTATGGCGTTATCTATCAAGTTCTGGAAGAGATGGACAAACTGACTCTCATCACCCACCACCTGCGGCAAAGCTCCGTATGTGATCTGGGTCTGGGTTTCATGAATTTTTAAGGTTAAATTGGACAGCGCCTGATCCAGGGCTTCCTGTGCGCTGAATTGCGCGAACAGTTTCCCCTTGGTCTGAATCCGGGACAGTTCCAACAGATCTTGGACCATCTGTTGCATGCGGGTAGCGCCATCCACGGCGTAGTGGATGAATTCATCGGCATCCTGATCCAGTTTCCCCTTATATCGTCTGGCCAACAGCGTGACGTAACTGGAGACCATGCGCAAAGGCTCCTGCAGATCGTGCGAGGCCACATAAGCAAATTGCTCCAGTTCCGCGTTGGAGCGCGTTAAATTATTTACCGCCTCAAACAATTTCTCTTCGGCCACTTTGCGTTCGGTAATATCGTGCACCATGCCGATGGATCGAATAATACGGCCGGATTCATCACGGATATGCTCGCATTTTTCATGAACAAAACGGATTTCACCAGTAGATTTGCGCATCACCCGATGTTCAACCTCATAGGAATCCAACTTCTGGTGTATAGATCCTGAGTAAGCTTCATTCACAATCCGCCGATCATCGGGATGAACCGCCTCAAGGAAAGCTTCATAGGTGGCGTCGAATTCCTGTGGCGCCAATCCGAAAATCCGATAGACTTCATCTGACCATGTCAGGCGATTGTTCGTTAGATCCAGTTCCCAACTGCCCAAATGAGCGATCTCCTGAGCGCGATTCAGACGATTTTCGCTATCGCGCAACGCAGCTTCAATGCGTTTGGATTCCGTGACGTTTTGGCCATAAACATTTATATAGTTTTGTTCTAAAATAGGCGTAAAGAGCAATTTAAAAGTCTGCTCATGGCAAACAAGCTCGGTTTCATACACTGACCCGCTACTGAATGCTTTTACAATCGCTCGGCGCCAAAATTCTGTGGCGGTCGTCCCTAAGCCGCCGATACAACCTGCCAGTTGGATTGTGCTGGTTGTATTGGCATAGAGAACCTTGCCTTCCCGAGAAAAGCGGATAATGGGGTTGGGATTTTCACCCGGAAAGCGGGCGATACTCCTAATCTCCTCTTCGGAACCCCGCAACTCTTCCACCGCCACCGAGAGATCCTCGGTTACCTGCTTTAAAGCTTGGTTCACTTCCAGTTTGCCGGTCAACAGATCTTCTTGAAGCCGGTCGAGTCTCAGAAGAAACTTCTCTATCCGAGTGTCTAAGTCTTTCATGTTCCAGAGATTAATTGGAATATGAGCGCATCATCTATCTTGGTAGCGTAAATTGGAATCGGGATCCCATGCCTGGTTCGGTTTCCACCCAGATCTTTCCGCCGTGTCTTTCTATGATTTTTTTACATATTGCCAGGCCGATGCCGGTGCCGGGATATTTTGCTTTGCTGTGAAGACGCTGAAAGACCAGAAAAATGCGGTCGAAATATTTGGGATCAATACCAATGCCATTATCTTGAACGGAAATCAACCAGTAATTGAGCTTATTCTGTGCGGAAACGTGAATGCAGGGCTGCCGATCTTTTCGAAACTTTAGGGCATTATCCAGAAGATTTTGGAAAACCTGGACGAGTTGGCTTTCATCCCCATTCACTTGCGGTAATGCCTCGAAAGTTATAACGGCGTTGTTTTCGCGGATGGCCAGTTGGAGATTGTCGAGAGCCAGATTCAGGACGATGGCCAGATCCAGCGCCTTAAAGGCCTGCACCTGGGTTCCCACGCGGGAGAAGGTCAGCAGGTCTTCAATCAGCAGCTGCATACGCCTGGCGCCGTCGGTGGCATAGTTAATGAATTCGTCGGCTTCTTTATCCAGCTTACTCTGATAACGTTTTTGCAATAGTTGAACATAACTGGCGATCATCCTAAGGGGCTCTTGCAAATCGTGAGAGGCCACATAGGCGAATTGTTCCAACTCAGCGTTGCTGCGGGTGAGACTTTCCACTGCCTTATTAAGCTCCTCTTCAGTTTGCTTGCGTTTCGTTATATCCCGCAAAAGTCCTGTGAACATGCGCTGATTGTTGAGGTTTACTTCGCTGACGGCCAGATCCAAAGGGAAAACCGAACCGTCCTTGCGTTTCCCCATCACCTCGCGACCAATCCCGATAATCTTCTTCTCGTTGGTTTCAAGATAATGGCGTAAATACTGATCATGTTCATCGTGAAATGGTCCCGGCATGAGCATATTCACGTTTTGGTTGATCATCTCCTCCGGAGGGTAACCGAAGATGCGCGTGACAGCCGGATTAACAGACTGTATTATACCACGCTCATCAATAGTGATAATGCCGTCAACCGCAGCATCGAGAATGGCGCGCAGGCTTTCTTTCTGGTCATGCAGAACTTCACTTTCATGCCGTCGTTGAATCAAGATAATGGTCAATATCCAGAGGACCAGAATTATAGCCAAACGATTGACAAACGCCATTTGAACGCTTACTCCCAATGGAGCATTGAATAAATCCACGACGGCGAGGAAAGTTACGATTCCCGCGTACAGAAAAATATACCCCGGACGAAAGACCCTGGCTACGAATACCAGCGCAAATAAAAATAATATCCAAACAATATAACCTGGCGGTAAGACCAGGTGTAATATGAAAGCGCCGCTAATATACAGCGCGGCAACCAATAGAATGACCTTTTTGGAAATAGGCGAAGATCTCATTTTCACCGGCGGGGTTTTCATGGCAATACGACAATGGTGAACCAAAAATCTTCGATGGATTTGACCACGGCCATAAATTGATCCAAGTCAACAGGTTTGGTAATGTAACAGTTGGCATGCAACTTGTAAGTATTAAGGACGTCCTGTTCGGCTGTGGAGCTGGTGAGTATGATCACCGGGATCGTCCGCAGTTGGGGATCGGATTTAATTTCCGCCAAGACTTCCCGACCATCCTTGCGAGGCAGATTCAAGTCCAGCAATACCAAATCGGGGCGCGGTTTATCACTATAGCCACCGCTTTTAGTTAGGAATAGCATTGCCTCCTCGCCGTCCTCCGCAACGTTGACGGCATTTTTTATTTTACCCTGCTTCAATGCTTCCAGGATCAGCCGCACATCGCCCGGATTATCCTCCACCAACAATATCTCGAGAGGTTGGCCTATTATCTTTCGGTTCATCCTTATTTCCCCTAGTATCATCCCTTAATACTATATTATTATACGACAGTAAAGTGGAAAATTGTGCCTTTACCCGAACCTGGCTGTACCCAAATTCGACCACCATGCCGCTCTACAATTTTTTTACAGATGGCCAATCCGATGCCTGTGCCGGGGTATTTCCGGGCTCCATGCAGCCGCTGGAAAATCAAGAAGATGCGATTGTACTGCTTGGGATCAATGCCGATGCCGTTATCAGCAACCGAAATAACCCAGGAATTGTCTTTCCAGGAAGCGGAGATATGGATATGAGGAGGTTGGGAGTCTCGAAATTTTAAGGCATTATCTATCAGATTCTGAAAAAGTTGCACGAATTGGGACTCGTCGCCGTTGATGACCGGCAGGGTGTCGCTGGTGACACGCGCACCGGTTTCTTCGATAATCACCTTGAGATTGGCCTGTGCCAAATCCAAAGCGCTCTGAATGCTAAACGGTTGGAGGGGCCGGCCCCCCATGCCCACCCGTGAAAAGTCCAACAGGTCGCGGATCAACCGTTGCATGCGATGGGCTCCGTCCACCGCATAACCGATAAATTCGTCGGCATCCGCATCCAGTTTTTGACCGTAGCGCTTGCTCAGCAGGGTTACATAACTGGCGACCATGCGCAGCGGTTCCTGCAAGTCGTGCGAGGCGACGTAGGCGAATTGTTCCAGCTCCTGATTAGAGCGGGAGAGCTCGATGACGGCGGCCTTCAATTTTTCTTCCGTCTGTTTGCGCTCCGCAATCTCAGCTTGAAGCTCCTGATTCAGTTGTTTTAATTCTACGCTACGTTCCTCGACCATTTCTTCCAAGTGATGGCGATGATGGTGAAGCTCCTCTTCGATCTTGAAAAGATGAAGAGCTTCTCCGATCAACAAAGCGATGGCTTCCATGAATTCCATCATTCGCGGCGTTATCTTGCCGGACTGGACATCCGCTAAATGAATGGCGCCAATCGTCTTGTTCTGGTATTTAACCGGCACGATGGCCAATGAGGCGAAGCCGATGCTCATGCACTCGCCCCGGTAATGGCATTTCTCAGATTCGGTCAGATTCTTATGGAATCCGAGAGAATCGTTAGTGTTAAAAGAGCCGGCGGATGACATTGCCCCGATCTCCTGGGGATCGGCCGATCCCAGGACAACGCGAATGCAGACGCATTTATCCGTATTGATGGATAACTGACTTTCTTTCTTGAGAAACTCCTCGCTAAAACCCACCGAAGCCTCGTAGGGGATCAATCCCTGATCGTTCAGTACCCGAATACCCACATTGTGGCATTCACTCCAGTTGGCCAACAACTGAACAGCGCTGGCCAGGTATTCCTGACGGGTGGATTTCTCCATGAATAACCGCAACAGCGCATTGGTCGCGGTAGCGCGACTTTCGGCTTCCTGAAGCAGCAGATTGGCGGCAATCAGTTCCGCAGTGCGCTCCTGGACGCGAGTTTCCAGGGCGCTATGTGCTTTACGCAAAGCCTCTTCGGCAGTGCGCCGCGCAGTGATATCCGACCCGTACAGATTCGCGTATCCATGTTCGGGGAGAGGCACTACCACGAAATGAAAAGTTCGACTTCCAATAGAAGCGTCGCAACTGGTGCTCTGACGATTGACAAAAGTATCGTCCACGCATTGCCGCCAAAATTCAGGCGCCATTTCACCTACTCGACATTTCCACTCATGCAGAATCGTTTCGCTGGCATCATTGGCGTAGAGGATATTACCGGAAGTATCAATGCGAAGCACGGGGTGAATGTTTTCGGCGGGAAATCTAGCAAGGCTTTCGATATGGTTTCGAATTTTTTCGCGTTGCTTGATAATTCTGGAGACGATAAAACTGAAACCGAGAACGCAAAATATGAAGATAATCCGCATTCCGATTTCATGTAGCGGCGGAGTAAAAATTAAGGCAAGGAGATTTTGCTGGGGATCATCCCAAAGACAGAAAACGACATCAAGGATCCATCCCAAAGTACTGATGGCAACAGCGATGAGGAAAATTCTTCTCTCGATTTTCACGGCTATCCCGAACCTCCAAAATCCCCGTTTGTAACTGCCTCTCAATACCCTTGCTAAGTTTTACGGGATACGTAAATCCACGGAGATTGTTGGCCGAAATTTCGGCTGACTCATTTGTTACTGGCTCGCGAGGCCTGTTTGACAGCTTCAAAATTCAGCAAGCGCTTTCGCAAGCGGATGGCCCGGGGAGTGATCTCTACCAATTCGTCGTCGGCGATGAATTCCAACGCTTGTTCCAAGGATAATATTCGCGGCGGGTGCAAATGATAGCCCTCTTCAGAGTTGGAGGCACGCATATTGGTCAATTTCTTCTCTTTGGTGGGATTGACCCAAATGTCTACTGACCGTGAATTCTCTCCCACGACCATGCCGGAATAAACCTCATCACCGGGTGCAATGAACATCAGACCGCGCTCCTGAAGATTTTCGAGGGCATAGGCAGTGGTTCTCCCCGCCCGATCGGCTACCAGTGACCCGGATTGTCGGTCGCCGATTTCCCCCAGGTAGGGCAGCCAATCCAGAAAAATATGATTCAGGATGGCGGTGCCGCGGGTTTCTACCATGAGGAGAGAGCGCAACCCGATCAGGCCGCGCATGGGGATGTCGGCTTCCAGCCGGATCCAGCCGGAGGAGTGGTTGACCATGCGGGTCATGCGACCTTTACGCATGCCCAGCGCCTGCGTAACCGCGCCGATGAAGGATTCCGGACAGTCAATCACCAGATGTTCGAAAGGTTCTAAGGTCTGATCGGCTTCCCGACGGGTTCGGACGGTGGGTTTGCTCACGGAGAGCTCGTAACCTTCGCGGCGCATGGTCTCGATCAGAATGGCGAACTGCAGTTCCCCTCTGCCCACAACTTTGAAAGCATCGAATGAATTTGTCTCTTCCACTTGGAAAGCAGGATTTCCCTGAATCTCGCGTTGCAGACGGTCGCGCAATTGGCGAGTCGTCAGGTAAGTTCCGTCTTTTCCAGAAAAAGGAGAGGTGTTAATGGAGAAAATCATCTCAAGTGAAGGTTCATCAATCTTCAAGGGCGGTAAGGGGCGGGGATCTTCCGGGTCGGTCAAGGTATCACCCAGGTGGATGCCTTCAATACCGGCAATGGCCACGATGTTTCCCGCCGCCGCTATATCAATGGGTACACGTTTCAAGCCGGAGAAGCCGTAGAGTTGGCTGATACGCGCGGATCGGGAGTTGTCAGAGCCGGCCATACGCACGGTCTGGCCTACGCGAAGGGTACCATTGGTGACGCGTCCGATGCCGATGCGCCCCAGGTAATCGCTGTAATCCAAGGTCGTGATTTGAAGTTGCAAGGGGTGCCCCTCGTCAAAGGAGGGCGGTGGAATCCTTTCCAGAATAAGGTCAAAAAGCGGCCGCAAGTCGGTTCCTGGCTGGGAAAGGTCGAGGGTGGCAGTTCCACGGCGCGCGTCCGTGAAGACAGTGGCGAAATTACACTGATCCTCACTGGCATCCAAATCCAAGAATAGCTCCAAGACCTCGTCGGCGACTTCGTCAATACGGGCATCCGGGCGGTCAATCTTATTGATGACGACGAGCGGTGACAGATGATGCGCCAAAGCGTTGGACAACACGTAGCGCGTCTGTGGCAGGGGACCCTCAGAGGCATCCACCAGCAGCAAGCAACCGTCCACCATCTTCAGGATGCGCTGCACTTCACCGCCGAAATCAGCGTGACCGGGAGTATCCACGATATTGATGGTCACGTCCTGATACTGCAGAGCGGTGTTTTTAGCCATAATGGTGATGCCCTTTTCACGTTCCAGATCGAGGCGATCCATGACGCGTTCGGCAACTTGTTCGTTTTCGCGAAAGATGCCCGTCTGCCGCAACATGGCATCCAATAGGGTAGTCTTGCCGTGGTCTACGTGCGCGATGATGGCTACGTTGCGGATATGAGGACAGGTCTGTTTCATGAGTTTGTACTGGTTGTTAGTGATGGCTTTATTTTGGAAGGGGATAAAGAAAAGCGCCGGGTCGAATTTCCGGCGCCCTGCTAATCTTATTATAATTTAATACTTGAAATGCGTGAAGTCAAGTGATTTTTGATTCCATACGCAAAATTAAAGGGCGGCTTGCAGTGAGCAGGCCGCCCTATCTTCTTAGGCTTGACCGATTGGGTTGGTTAAAAGTCCCGCAAGGCCTATTTCGTCAGCACCATCTTCTGAGACTGAACCACGTTTCCAGCTTCCAGACGATAGAGATAGACGCCTGAAACCAGATTGGAGCCGTCGAACGTCACTTCATGCGCGCCGGCGTTCTGATAGCCATTAACCAGAGTATTGACCAACTGCCCGGTAATGGTATAAACCGTCAATTTCACCATGCCGTCATGGGATAGATGGAAACGGATGGAGGTCGCTGGATTGAATGGATTAGGGCTGTTCTGCTCCAGGGTAACCAGACCTGGTAGAACTTTACTGGGCACCGCGCCATTGTTGGGATTGAAAGTCAACACATCGGTGGCAGGATCAACGGTCAAGTCCAACTCATCAGAGCCGACACCACTCAGACACAACACTGCCCCACTGTGTTCAAAGAGACCGCCCAGCGGATCACCGATATTGGCCGTGCTGGAGCCGAATTCGTAAGCGCCGATATCCGGAGCCTGACCTACGTAGGGGAATCCCACCTGAGTGCCGGCATCAATGGCGGGACTGTTGGGTAGAAGTTGGAAGTTGGAATCCGGTGCCGAGACGAAGCCCGGACTCACATAGATGCTATTGTTTTCGGCGCTGGGCCAAGTGGCCTGCACTTCAGCCAGAGTTTTGTATGTGCCACCCGGACCAGGAGCTCCATACAACTTAAAGGGCTTATTATCGGGGAACGGCTGGCTGGAATTGGGGCACCAGTACAGGTTGTTGCTCCAAGTCTGGCTGGTGTAAGCCTGATACACTTCCGAGATGATCGCCCAGTGGTGGTCTTCCTGGCTGAGCATGTTGCAGATGATATTGTTGCGGAACACACTGCTGGGATCATAGCTATCATAGAAGATGATCGTTGATTGATAGGGCGATCCGGGTACGGCAGTGTAGAAGACGTCCTTGTAGAGCGTGTTATTGTAGTAGTAGCATTGATCGCCCAACGGCGCGAGTTCCATGCCGCCACTCGATTTGATGATGTTGAAGGCAAAGGTCGTGTGGGAGCAGATCCCCTTCGCCATTACGCCTTTATCGCCCCATTCACCAGATTCGGTATCGCGCTGGCCGTTGCGCGAGATGTAGTTATGACGCACGAAGGAGTTATCCGGGGAGAAATCCAGGCCGGACTCGTAATTGTTGATGATCATGTTGGAGTCAATCTGGGAGTTATCGCCGTCATACTGCGTCACATCGGATCCGTAGGCGATTCCCTTGTGCCAGTTGTTGGCGATCAGATTGTTTTTTACGACGAGCTGGCCGGAACTTCCGTAGATCACAATCCCGTGACCTTCTTCGTTCTGCGGCACGCCGTTCACTTCGCCATTGAATTGGATTTCACAGTACCGAATTTGAATGCCACCGAAACCGCCACTCAAGTATATCCCGTCTTGCTCGTTGTGCGAGAAGGTGCACTTCATGACGGTCAGGAAATTGGCGGCATGGGTACCCGTTACTTCGAGGCCGCTGGAGCCGGAGTGCATAAATTTCAGCCCCCAGATTTTCCAGTGGTTGATTCCGCTCTCAAACCTAATTTTACCAGGGTCAATGGAAACTGATTCTTCTTTCAGCCTACGAATAACGATGGGTTGGGTAGGAGTTCCGCTGACCTCGGGAAAAATCTGTTCGGGGTAGTTACCCTGGCGGACGATGATGGTATCGCCCGCTTGAGCGCCACTGGAACTACTGACTGCGAAGCTGATGGTTCTCCAGGGCTGGGAGATGGTACCGGGGTTGTTGTTGTTACCGTTAAAGGCTACGTAGAGGTTGCGCGCGTCGGTTTGGGCAACCCATACCAACATAGCGCAGAGGAATGCTGACATTATTGAGCGCATACTGACTCCGATTTGATTCATGTGTCGTTCTTGGCTTACTGTTTAAATGAGTATCAAGATGATCGGAAGTCAGTCTCCTTTTCGCTCAAGGTTTGAATTTTCGAGTTTTCTACAAAGGTCCAACCAATACCCTTCAGTTGATGGCCGGCGGCCAATGTTTGCCAGACTACGCTCCAGCGCCGACGGTGAAGATCTGAAGTTCGAGGCGGCTCAGGTGGCCAAGGAAGACCGGGAAGCTTTATCAGTAGATGCCAATAACCCGGTCGGTAGCTGAATCAGAAGCAATCATATCCATGTAATTGTAATCACATACTCAATTTAATTGGTTCATTCCGTTAAAGAAAGTATTGTTTTCATTATTTTCTGTGGTCGCTTTTCATATTAATGATAATAATAAGGTTAACTATACTAACATTATCACATGTAATACTATAAGAAATATCCGCCATAATTACCTTTGATATAAATTTCGCTTTCATGTGCTGAAGATCACACTGGTAAATTTGGCGCAGAAGTATTTTGGGAATTGCTGAGATTTTCTTTTTCATTTCCGACTTTCCACCTTCCAGATTTCGCGGCGCGCATGAGTTGTTTTTAAAAATTAATTTCAAATTATAATCATATATTAATTGTGAACAATATAATATAACGGACAGTTTATTACAAATGGATTTATTGATAAAAATACCCCTCCCCCAAGGGTATCTTCACTATAGGTCTACAAGGGGCAATTTTTGCTGCTTTAGGGGTTGGAGATCGCTTTTCAAGCACGCCGAGCAACGTCCAACTCCGCGTGGGCTGTGTCTCCTCGCAGGTGCTTTAAAGCATGAGGCAGAGCCGGCAGGATTACGCGCAGGTTTTCGACTGCGCCCTTTTCGCTGCCGGGAAGGTTGATGATGAGGGTGGATAAATAGAGGCCGCAGATTCCTCTCTGGAGCAAGGCGTGGGGCGTGTGGAGTGCAGATTCGCGGCGCATGGCTTCCGCCAGTCCAGGCACTTCCCTGGTGATTAGAGCCCGGGTGGCTTCCGGAGTTACGTCGCGCAGTGCGCAACCCGTGCCGCCGACTGTCACCACCAGATCCAAACCGCGCTCGGATAGATCCTTCAAGGTGGAGGTGATTTGATCGGCTTCATCGGGTACAATCGCCATCCCCGCGATGCGGGCTTCAAGCTCTTCCGTCAACAATCGTGCAGTCGCCGGACCGGCAGTATCCTGTGTCAAGCCGGCTGCACAGCGATCAGAAACGGTCAGTACCGCCGCCTGCAAAGTCGTTCGCGGTACGAGCACCATTACTTCGATGCTCACACCAAGCTCGATCCGACCGCCTTGGCGCACTCGGGCAAACACACCAGCACGCGGCATAATGCAGTCGCCGCTCTGTTGATAAATTGCGCAACGTGCATGGCACACCTTGCCGATCTGGGTGAGTTCCAGTCGCGCCCGTCCTATTTGCAAGACCGTACCGATCCCCAATTCGCTGAGAGACAGCCCTTGGACGACCAGGTTTTCACCGAATGCGCCCGGCTTCAAATCCAGACCTTTGGAACTCATGAAAGCGATATCATCTGCGTCCAACAGACTGACCTGCCGGTGACCCGGACCGGCATGAGCGTCGTTCAACAACCCATAGTGTTCCCGCAACTCGGCTGACGGAACAGGATGCTTGACCGTCCCTTTCTGCTGAGATACGCAGACAGCTGTAATGATGCCGGATTTATTCATAGTTCCCGTTCCTGTCTTTGCCATTGACCGGAGCGACCACCTTCCTTGAAAATCAGGCGCACCTGTTCGATGGTTATCTCGTGCGACACGGCTTTGAGCATATCATACACAGTCAAGGCCGCAGCAGCGACGGCGGTGAGCGCTTCCATCTCCACTCCCGTAGAACCCATTGCAGTCGTTTCCGCTGTTATCAGCAATTTGAGGTCGTCTTGCGAGAATTCAACCGTAACGCAGCTTAAGGTCACCGGATGGCACAGTGGAATCAGATCGGAGGTTTTCTTGGCTGCCATGATACCCGCCAGACGCGCTGCCTCGAAGACGTTGCCTTTGGGTGTTCGGCCATCACGCAGGGCATGTGCTGCTTCGGCACCCAGAGCAACTCGGCATTGTGCGATGGCTCGGCGCCTGGTCGGCGGCTTATCGCTGACGTCAACCATGCGCAGACGGCCGTCAGCATCCAAATGAGTCAGTTCATCATCAGGCATATTATCCTCCTACGGCGGCCATCGCCTCCGGCGTGATCATGCCTGACGGTGGCAGCTTCCTCTCAATATAAAGGCGCACCAGTTGGGTCGCTGAGGCAGGTGACAATTTTTTCAGGCAATCGGTCAGAGGAAAATAGAGAGGGTCCATCAGGCAGCGGCGCAGCCGGCCTCGAGCATCCAGACGCAACCGGTCGCATCCTGCGCAAAAGCGTTGAGATTGAGGCGAAATCCATCCTACCACGATTCGTTCGCCCTGCCAATGCACAGCGGTTCTTCGTGCCGGTTCATTTCCTAATCTTGGAAGCGATTCAACAAGACTTTGTGTTTCCAACCAGGATCTCACCTCGCTATTTGAAATGTACTCGTTACGCGCCCAATCTGCCGCTACCCCCGTCTCCATCAATTCGATGAAGCGCAGCTCGAAACCCTTGCGGGCGGCATAATCCAAGAGTTGAGGCACATCTTCCCGCCAGCAGCTTCGACGCAGCACTGCATTTAACTTGATTGGATTTAATCCGGCTGCGACAGCCGCGTCTATTCCCTCTAAAGTATCCTGCAAGCACCCGCCTGTCAATTCGCGGAAGCGGAGGGGATGCAACGAATCCAACGATACATTAACTCGACGAAGCCCCGCATCACACAATGCTTCTGCCGCCTTAGCCAGTCGAGATCCATTGGTGGTCATGGAGAGGTCTTTCAGACCGGGAAGCGCGATAAGTTCTTGAACCAAGTTGGTGAGACCCTTGCGCAGCAGTGGTTCACCACCGGTTAGTTTGACCTTGACCAACGGGAAAAGATTGTTCAACCAAGCGACGGTTTCGGCCAGTTCTTCCAGCGAGGGCATTTGCGAGGCCGATACGGGATTGTTCAGGCCCTGGGGCATACAATAATGGCAGCGTAGGTTGCAACGATCGGTGACGGACAGCCGCAAAACTGAGGGGATTGGGATTGTTCCGGGCTTGAAGGGTTCAGGGGAGAACACGGCGCGGTTTGTCCTCGTCATAAACCCTCTAAGTAAAGCGGATAATAATCGGCTGTGTCACCGGCCATTGCGTATGTTTCGGCTCCAAGCCTTATCAAGGCGTTGGCACTGGCTGCCCCGGCGAGGTCGTGGGACCCCTTCCAGGGCAGTGGAATGATCTCGGATTCTCCTGATAAATTTAATACTCCCGGATGCAGCAGGGCGCGTTTTTCCCGATTCTCCAAAGGCGCGGTCAGAACGGCGCGATGAGGCGCTTCTCGCAATAGAGAGGCATTCCCCGCCAATGCCAGACCCAGTGGCAGTGCGAACATCCGCCAGCCAGTCAGCACAGACACGGGATTTCCCGGAAGGCCCAACAGCCAGGTTTCGCCAAGGCGAGCCGCCAGCACTGGTTTCCCCGGTTTGATGGCCACGCGGTGAAAAAGTATATTCCCGCCGATCTGGCGCACGGCTTCAGGTACGAAATCAAAATCTCCCACCGATACCCCGCCGCTGGTCACCACTAAATCAGAAACCGAGGCGGCCTGCTCCAAAACGCGACAGGTTTGATCCAGGTCGTCGGTACAAGATAATTGCTGCACAAAGGTGAACCGCGCCTGATTAACACAGGCTTCCAACAGAGGGCCATTGCTGTCACGGATGAAGCCCTTGGGAGGTTGTTGATCCGGGTTCACTAGTTCAGCTCCGGTCATGACCACGGCGATGCGCGGTTGGGGAATTACCGGAACCTCGCCGACTCCGGCTGCGGCCAGTAATGCAATTCGACCCGGCGTAAGAAGATCCCCCTTTATTCCGATTCGGACGCCTTCGGTCAGCACTTCACCTTGGCGGCGGACGTGGCTGCCTTGGGGGAGCCATTCCAATCGGAACCGGCCATTGGGGTGAACCACCGTCTGTTCCTGAGGAATGACGGTGTCGGCGCCAGGTGGGACTAAAGCACCGGTGAAAATACGGCAGATTGAACCAGCCGGCAGCGGACCCGGATCGTCCCCGGCGCGCACTTCAAACGCTACCGGCAGGGAATCCATCCCGATCAATTCGTTCCATCGAACAGCATAGCCATCCATCGCCGAGACATCGCCGGAGGGTAGGTTCGCGCGAGAGAAAATATCAGCGGCCAATCGCAACCCGCTTGCATTCCTAACCGAGACTCTTTGGGTCGTAAGTTCACCCACGGTCTCCGCCAAAATTTGCCGAGCGGCGTCCAAACTCAATAACGGGGCAGGTTTTTCAGGTATGGGTATCATTAAGGAACCATTGGAAAGGTAATGCCCAAGCGTAATGATAATAAATTATGCCAACCGGAAGACAGGAAAGCAAGGATTATTCTCCTTATTTTCCTTGAAGGTTACTTCCTTGTAAAGCCTACCGCATCAGAGGAAAATGGGGAAATTGCTTGATTTAAGGCTTGTCCGGGTATAAGTTTTTACTGGGACTTTCATAAGTATTATAGAAAGATGGACGACAGCATCACCGGGTATATCTTAGCGGGCGGCAGCAGCCGACGCATGGGACGCGATAAACGGCTGATCCGCTTCAATGGAAAGACACTGTTGGAAGGCGCTATCAGTCTTCTCGAGGCAGTTTGTCCTGGCTCGCCGATCCTGGCGGGAAACAACCTTACCCGTATCGCTCCGAGCGGATATCGTATCCTACCCGACGCCCAGGCGGGATGCGGCCCGCTGGGGGGATTGGTCGCGGCGTTGGGAGATTGCCCTACTCCCTGGGCCTTGGTCATTGGGGTGGATATGCCGCTATTGACACCGAAGGTATTGAAATCCTTGATTCAGGCGCCGCGGATGGGATTTCAAGGCGTATGTCTTTCATGCGGTGACATTTTGGAGCCACTCGCGGCGATCTATGCCAGGGAGGGATTGGAATACTGGCGTAAACGCTTGGAAGCTGGTGAGTTCAGTTTAACAAGCGGAATCGAAGAATTATGCTGGAAAAGTGTACTGATTCCTAATGGAAACCGAGCGATGTTAAACGTGAATCAGCAACAGGATCTTGCTTCCCTTTTCGGGGAATAAAAGAGCGCAGATCGTGCGATCTGCGCTGGTGATTCGGCGATATTAGCCGGGTGTTAGCTCAAGCATTGCTTTTGCGGTTTCGAGCGCGGTTGATTTTTGGGATCAAAAACAGCCTGGTGAGCAACCCAACGCGCACTTGTTTCATCCGCAGAGTAATTTCCATGTTATCGGGATCCATCGTATAAGCGGCCAGAAGGCGACGCCGCGCGCGACTACGGTGACCGGCCTGATGATGCATCTCGCCTAAGATCATGTTCGCCTTGGCGCGATGCTGCCGAGAGTTAGAGCCTCCATGCGCTTCGGCGGCATAACGAAGCACCTCTACCGCCTCGTCATGACGACCCGCCGCCACTAACGCCTCGCCGTAACCACAGTAATACTTGGCGTTGGTGTTCTCAAAATCGCAGGCTGCCTTGAGATGCCGGAGAGCTTTTTCCGCCCGATTGTTCTTCAGCAATGCCATGCCCAACTTGTACTTCTGATCCGCACGTTTCAAGAGGTCATCGGGGCGAATATCCAGTTGTGTACCGGTTTCCTCCTGACCCACCAGCAGTTCCAGTAAGGGCTCGAAGTAAGCTGGGTCTTCCTCCAGGGACTGGCGAAATTCCTGCTCTGCTTCCAGCAGTGATCCGCTGTTCTTTAGTTCCATGCCGCGCTGATAATGTTCGTCAGCATTAGCGCGGCGTTCAAAAATTGTTTCAGCCATTTCTTCTAGGTCTCCGGAGCCAATTATTTAGTATTTCGTGTAGCCCCTGTGCAATTTAAATGCCGAAGTTACTTTATCGAAAAATAAATAATTTAAGTATATTATTATCAGATATTAAGATATTTTTCTCACAAACGACGCACGTGCTACTGGCTCTTTTTTTTGCCGCCGCGGGGTTGGATTTTCCGGGGAAAGCGGCGAAATGTAGCCACCCCATAGCCGGTTGAGGATAAGCCAGCCCGATGATACGGCTAACGATACCTGTGAACCGGGAATGATAATGGAGAATCAATCGCGAACGAACCGGAATGATAGAAGTCCGTAAAAACGATTGACTTTTTTTATTTCTGTTATTATCTTAATTAGTTCTGGGTTTTTGATTGTTGCATGGTATAAATTCCAGCATTGAAGTGATCCCTCCCCATGATTGAGGTTGCTTCGTTTCGATCATAATCGCCAATACCATCCGCCTGGGGCTGTAGCTCAACTGGGAGAGCGATACGTTCGCAACGTATAGGTCGGCGGTTCGAGCCCGCTCAGCTCCACAATCGGTACTTGCGAGTGAAGCGAAATAATCTGATCATTGGGTAGAGATTGCTTCGGAACTTTGTCCCTCGCAATGACACTTTCATGATTCATTGCAAGAGGCTGTGCTAGGCGGGGAGTCAGCGGTGCCCTGTAGCCCGAAATCCGCTATAGCGGGGCCGAAAACCCACCCAATAGAGGTTACCTTAACGCCCGGATCCTGTAAGCACGTGATGCTGAAGGCCAAGTCCCACGCAATGGGACCTCGCCCAACCCCGTCAGGCCTGGAAGGGAGCAGCGGTTAGCGAACGTTTCATGTGCCGTGGGGGAGCTTGACTGGAATCGGCGACTTTCGGGTGAACCGGCGCGGGTAATCGAAGGTGGGGCACAGCCTTTTTAAGTCGTTGATCGTAAGTCGTTACTCATTGGTCATTGGAAATTGTCCTTCTTAGTTACAGCTCGGAAGTGGCGGCCACAGACCTTTGAACAGGTCGTCGGCCAGGAGGGCGCGGCACGCACTCTGCAGAACGCATTGCGAGCGGGCCGGATTGCTCACGCCTTCATTTTTGCGGGTCCGCGTGGAGTCGGCAAAACCACTACGGCGCGGCTGCTGGCCAAGGCCATCAATTGCATAAAAGGCCCTACTCCGGAACCCTGCAATCAATGCGTTTCCTGCCAGGAGATCGCAGAAGGCCGATCTCTGGATGTTCTGGAGATTGACGGAGCTTCCAATCGCGGCGTCGGCGAAATCCGCAATCTGCGCGAGAACATCCGCTTCAATCCGGTAGGATCGCGCAAGCGGATCTACATCATTGATGAAGTTCACATGCTCACTATCGAAGCCTTCAACGCATTATTGAAGACTTTGGAAGAGCCGCCTGAACACGCCATTTTCATCTTCGCCACCACGGAGATGAACCGCGTGCCGGCCACCATTCTGTCGCGCTGCCAACGTTTCGATTTCCGCCGCTTGACCGCGCCGGAGATTGCCGGGCAATTGCGGCATATTGCCGACCATGAAGGTCTCAAGGCCGATGACGAAGCCCTGGGATTGCTGGCTCGCCGCGCCGATGGCGCCATGCGCGACGGCCAAAGTTTATTAGATCAAATGGCTACTTTCGCACCTGAGGGCATCACCGCCGAACAGGTGCGCACCGCGCTGGGCATCGTGCCCGAAGATTTATATTTTCGCGCTTCCGACCTGGTATTTGGCCGGGATATGGCGGTTGTTTTCGAGATCGTGGACGAGATTGACACTCGCGGCCACAGCCCGCGCGAATTCCTGCGCGGTCTGTGCGATCATTTTATTAATTTCTTAAAAGCCCGAGATGCGAAATCCGCCGCTTTCATCGAAGCGCCGTTAGATGTTGCCAAACGGTATCAAGAGGTCGCCCGGAAGCTTGAGCTAAATGACCTGTTGCGGGTGCTGGCCATCTTACAAGAGGCCTTCACCGACATTCGCCGCCACCCCAATCCTCGGCTGAAGTTGGAGCTTACCTTACTACGTCTAGCCTCGCTGGAACACACCGAGCAAATCGAAGAGTTGTTGGCGAATCTGAGGGGGGAGAATCCACAGCCATCGCGAGGCTTTCAGGGGAATCAAACCCCGCCGCGCAGCGGAATCAAACCCAAGCCTGCGGCTGAGTCAACCCCCAAACCGCTGGAACCAGAATCGAAAACCACTGCTGCGACAGCGCCTACACCCAGACCTGCAGTAGCAATCTCAACCGCAACCTGGGATTTAGATTACATTCGGCAGTATTGGCACCAGATCGTGGATCAAGTATGTGAAGGTCGCGGAGTGTTGGCTTGCCAATTGAAGTTGGGACGGCCGGAACGCTTGGAAGAGGGCTTTATCGTGACCAGTTTCGGGTCCGATCTGCACGACCTGCAACTGGAACGGTTGCAAAAGGTGGCGGTATCGGGGGGATTCGACCAGGGATTACAAACCGCCTTTGGTTCGCCGGTGCGGTTGCGCTTCGAACGCCATGCCGCCTTCAGTCCCCAGGAAACGACTGCCAGCACTCAGGAAGCCGATCCACTGGATCAAGAGGTGATGCGCCGCTTGGGCGCTCGGCCTATCGGTTGAAACATGATTGATGTAGTATAGTTTAATCAAGGGGTTTAGAGGTCTTAAACCATGAAGAAATCCGGAATGGCCGGGCTGCTGAAACAAGCCCAAAAGCTGCAAGATGATATGGCCAGAATCCAAGCCGAATTGGAGACGCTGACGGTCGAAGCCAGTTCGGGCGGAGGCGTCGTCACCGCCAGGGCTACGGGCAAGCAGGAGATCATCGAAATCAAGATGGACCCCGATGTAGTGGATCCCAAGGACACCGAGATGCTGGAAGACCTCGTGGTAGCCGCCGTTAATCAAGCTCTGAAAAAGTCGCGAGAATTGGCTGACGAGAAGATGTCTCAAGCGGCCGGCGGATTGATGGGCGGCCTGCCGGGTGGGTTCAAGTTGCCGGGGTTCTAAGCAGATAGCCTCCCGACGCCCGCCCCTAAAGGAACGGGCTACGGCAAACACAAAGCCCTGTAAACAGGGCTCGACCGAAGAGAATAGCCCCCTTCAGGGGGGTTGAAATAGATGTAGCCCACTGCTTTAGCGGTGGGTGGACGCGAGTGGTATTATCCAGCGTTGTTAACATGACCTCCCTCCCTTCCACTTTGCAATCGCTTATTGACGAGCTGGCTCGCCTACCCGGCGTCGGCAAGAAGTCGGCGCAGCGCATGGCTCTCTATATATTGAAAGCTCCGCGCGAGAAAGCTCAGAATCTGGCTGATGCGGTCATGGGGGTGAAGGATCGCCTGTCTCTGTGCCGTACCTGTCATAACATCGCAGAAGGAGAGCAATGCCCCATCTGCGCCGATCCCAAACGCGACGCGAGCATCATCTGTGTGGTGGAGCAGCCCGCTGACATCCTGACACTGGAAAAATCCGGCGCGTTTCGAGGCTTGTATCATGTACTGGGCGGGGTCCTGTCGCCTTTAGATCATCAAAATAGCGGCGATCTGAACCTGAACGACCTGGTGCGGCGCGTGAAAGACGGCAACGTGCGAGAAGTTATTCTGGCCACGAACCCCACTACCGAAGGCGAAACTACAGCGCTCTTGGTGGCGCAGATGCTGAAGACTACCGTCGTGAAGGTCACGCGCATTGCGCGCGGGGTGCCGGTGGGATCGGATCTTGAGTTCGCCGACGAGGCCACGCTGGCGAGAGCGCTAGAAGGGCGAGGGGAGTTGTAATCTCCGTCGTAATGTCATTCCCGCGTAAACGGGAATCCAGACGGTAGAGCGGCAGCTTGCTGCCGCCAGGATAACGATATGAATGGCTTTGACAGAATTACCTTCGACCCAAACGTAATGGGCGGGCAAGCTTGTATACGGACGACGGGAATTCCAGTGTCGGCGATATTGAATTTGCTGGCGAATTGTAAAAATAAAGATGAGATACTAGCTGAGTATCCAGATCTCGAAATGGTAGATATTCAGCAGGCGTTGGGGTGGGCAGCGAGGGCCACTATTGACAAGCACCAAATAGAAATGCGACTTAGCGCAGATTATTTGTTTCATTACACCAAACGACTTGATGTTATCAAAAATATCCTTAGAATTGGATTTCGATATTATCTCATTCAGGAAAAGATCCCTTACAAGGAAACCTATCAGGAAAATTTCGCAATATGTTTCTGTGATCTAAGAATCGAGGATACTGTTGTTCATAGAAAACGATATGGTAATAATTCTATAGTCCTATCGAAAGAATGGGGTATCAAAAATTGCATTCAACCAGTTAACTATATTCATGAAAACTCATCAGTGGTTTCAACCAAATATATCGCAATGCGAAGCAGATTCCGAGAGATTCACCAAAATCATCCACATAAAGATGATGTACTACAGGCAATGATGGATTATTTAATTTTCTCCAGGCTACTAGATAAAGAGAAGTTAAATCATGAGATGATAAAAATTGACATTGATGAGAATCCGAATTTGCCAAATGAATTTGCAATTCATGAACAGGAATTCTTGGAATTTATGGGGGATTTAGAAAGGATTAACCGAAAAGTTCTTTGCTGTGAATATATTTTTTCAATGTTTAAAAGAATCAATGACCTACATTTAGAGTTGGAAAAAAGGGATGCCTTTGCGAGAATATATTTTGACAATTATTCCCATAAAATTCTCTATGACGAGAGAGAGTGGCGAGCGATAAAATTCACGGATGATGCTTTCAACGTGGAAGAAAACGCGGCACGACAAATTACACTTTATGAGTATTTTAATACAAAAGCAGACGAAAACAAGGATATTGCGCCAACAACTAGAAATGAGCATTTACCTGATTCTGAAAATCTGATATTTTCCGATGACGATATCGTCGCCATCCTCGTCCAAGACGAAAAATCCGTAGATGAAATAAAGGAATTCCTCAGCAAACCAGAAAATCAGAAATTATTGAACTACGAAGCCGTTAAAGATAAAATTCGTTCGATGGATAGTTTTTCAGAAGGATAAACACATTTTCTGGATTCCGGGTCAAACCCGGAATGACAAAGTGTCGGGGTCGGGGACGACCCCGACTACGGACGCGACGAAGCGCGTCCCTGCAGGATTCCCGCTTTCGCCCCGAAGGGGCGTCCCTTCGGGACGCGGGAATGACACGACTGAATCCCGTATCCAGAATCCTGAATCCCATTATTCATAACCCGCTTATCACCCCCATACACATAACTGAGGAACGCATGAATACAGAAAAGCACATGCTGGAGATTCGCTGGCACGGGCGTGGAGGCCAGGGAGCGGTGACCGCTTCCAAAATGTTGGCCGAATCCGCCATGACGCTGGGGAAGTTCATCCAGGCTTTCCCTGAGTACGGCTCGGAGCGTCAGGGCGCTCCAGTTAAATCGTTCACCCGGATTTCCGACCAGAAAATCAGGTATCATTCTCAGGTCAACACTCCGGATGTGGTGCTGGTCTTAGATCCCACGCTGCTGGGCGTAGTTGACGTTACTGAGGGCTTGGGAGAGGATGGCATCCTGATCATCAACACCCCGGCTCAGCCTGCTGAGATCCGCAAGCAGTTGAATCTGAAGGGTCGCAAGATCTTCACCGTAGACGCCACGGGGATCAGCCTGCGCCACCTGGGCAAATCCATTCCCAATACTCCCATGGTGGGAGCCATCGTGGGTATTACCAAAATGCTTTCAGCGCAAGCTGTGGCCGACGACTTCCGCGTCAAGTTCAAGGACAAGTTCCGGCCTGAGATCGTGGAAGGCAACGTCAAGTGCATCATGGACGCCACTACGGAGGTAAAATCAGAATGAAGAAATATATCGAAGGGACCGTAAAATCACTTCCCCTGGCCGGTCTGATCGAAGAGGCGGGCACAGCGAAGAAATATAATACCGGCACCTGGGGAACGTTCAAGCCGGTTTTTCTGGAAGAACACTGCATCCAATGCTTTTTCTGCTGGGTCTACTGCCCGGATTCCGCCGTCACGGTGAACGAAGGCAAAGTCGTCGGTTTTGACTACGACCACTGTAAGGGTTGTGCCATCTGCGCTTACGAATGCCCCACCAAACCGAAATCCATCGTCATGGAAAAGAAGTAAACAATAATGACCCGAGGATAAAATAATGCCTGAACTATTAGCTTTAACGGGCAACGACGCTGTGGCCTACGCCATGAAACAGATCAATCCCGACGTCGTGGCCGCCTACCCCATCACACCGCAGACTTCGCTGATGCAGAAGTTCGCCGATTATGTGGCGGATGGCGAAGTGGATACCGAGCTGGTCTTGGTGGAATCCGAGCATTCCGCCATGTCGGCTACATTGGGATCCCAGGCCGCCGGCGCCCGTTCCATGACCGCGACTTCGGCCTGTGGGTTGGCTCTGATGTGGGAGATACTGGGGATCACCTCCGCCTACCGGTTGCCCGTCGTCATGCCGGTCGTCAACCGGGCCCTGTCCGGTCCCATCAACATCCAGGGCGACCATTCCGATACCATGGGCGCCCGCGATTGTGGGTGGATCCAGATCTTCAGCGAAAACGCTCAAGAAGCCTATGAGAACACATTGCAGGCCATCCGCATCGCCGAACACCCGGACGTGCTGACCCCCATCATGGTCACCTTAGATGGTTTTATCATCAGCCACGGTCTGGAAACCGTGAAGGTCTATGATGACGCGCCGGTGAAGAAATTCCTGCGCGATTACCAGGCGCGCTACACGCTCTTGGATCCCAGCAAGCCGCTCACGTTAGGCGCTCTGGATTTCTCCGACTACTACTTCGAGCATAAAGTGTCGCAACTCCAGGGTATGCTCAAGTCACCCCAGGTGATTCTCGACGTGGGCAAGGAGTTTTACAAGACCTTTGACGGCGATTGCTGCTACGGTTTCTATGAAGCTCATGAAATGAAGGACGCCGAGATGGCGGTGATCGTTCTGGGATCAACCGCCGGAGCCACTCGCATGGTGGTGGATGACCTGCGTTCGCGCGGCGTGGCCGCCGGGATGATTAAAATCCGCAGTTACCGGCCCTTCCCGTACGACGAGATCGCCCGCGAACTGGCAAACGTCAAGGCGGTGGCGGTATTGGATCGTTCCATTGCTTACGGCGCCGACGGCGGGCCGGTGCACGGCGATGTGCGCGCCGCATTATACGGCAAACATCCAGTGCCGGTCATGAGCAACTACATCTACGGCCTGGGCGGCAAACCCATTGACATGGAACACATCATGGGCGTCTTCGACGACTTGAAGGAATCCATTGTCAAGGGCCACCCCAAGCGCCGGGTTGGTTACATAAACCTGAAGGAAGGCAATACCCCCAGCCTCGTCGGCTAACCATTAGGGGATCGTACACAAGATTATTCCGATTGGAGATACAATGGCGAAATTAAAAGACCTGGTCATGGAACCGGAGCACCTGTCTCCCGGCCATCGCCTCTGTCCCGGCTGCGGCGTGCCCGCCTTTATGCGGTTGGCATTGCACATGGCTGGCAAGAACAATGTGGTGGTTTGCGGCGCGACCGGCTGTCTGGAAGTATCCAGCACCATCTTTCCCTACACTGCCTGGAACTGCAGTTTCATTCACAATGCCTTCGAAAACGCCGCGGCTACCATGTCGGGGGTGGAAACGGCTTACCGGGCGTTATCCAAACGCGGCAAGGTGAAGGCTCCGTACAAATTCTTGGCCTTTGGCGGCGACGGCGGCACCTATGACATCGGCTTGCAGTCACTTTCCGGTGCTATGGAACGCGGCCACAACATGGTTTACGTCTGCTACGACAATGAAGCCTATCAGAACACCGGAAACCAGCGCTCTTCTTCCACGCCGATGGGTAGTAATACGACAACGACTCCGGTGGGCAAGAACAGCTATGGCCGCAAGGGGTTTCGCAAGGATCTAACCGGCATCCTGATCGCTCACCATATTCCTTATGTTGCGCAAGCGACCGTGGACAACTGGAAAGACATGATGCGCAAATTCGAGCGCGCCTTCGAAGTCGAAGGGCCTGCCTTCATTAACGTGCTGGCGCCCTGCGTACCCGGTTGGAAATACGACGAAAAGCTGACCATCGAAATTTCCCGCCTGGCCGCCAAAACCTGCTTCTGGCCCGCCTTCGAGGTGGACAACGGCAAGTGGAAGTTGAATTACAAACCCAAAGAGAAGTTGCCGGTGGAAGAGTTCCTGAAACCGCAGGGACGTTTTCGCCACCTGTTCCGTCCCGAAAACCGCCATGTTATTGACATGCTTCAGGCGGAAGTTGACGAGCGGTGGGCGGATATCGTCGCGCGGTGCGAAACCTCACCGTCGTAACGGCACAATATTATGACCGAATCCCAGCAAAAGGAAAGTTGGTTGAACCTACCCAACTTCCTGACCGTGTTGCGGTTTCTGTTCGTTCCCTTGATCTTGATGATACTCTATCGGCAAGGGATCATGTGGCAGATGCTGGGGACGGCTCTGTTCATCTTGGCGGCGTTGACGGATACGCTCGATGGGGCGATTGCCCGTCGGCGCCGCCAGATTACTGAGTTTGGCAAATTTGCCGATCCATTGGCCGATAAACTGCTCACCCTCTCCATCTTCACGGCCATCGCCTTGCGAAGCGAATTCGCTTCGGTATCGGTGTACCTTTTTATCTGGATTGCCATTATCGCCCTGCGCGAATTGGGAATCACGGTGATGCGGGTCTGGGCAATCAATCGGGGCACTCCCGTGATAACCAGCTTCTGGGGCAAGGCCAAGACTACGATTCAATTGATCACCATCATCTCGACCCTGGCGCTGCTGAATTTCCGTGAAGTCGTCCAACACTGGAGTGCGGTGCGAGAATATTATCCTGGCGATCAATTCGTCGTGTACGTCGTACACACGCTGATCTTCCTGTGCATGCTTATAACGGTGATTTCCGGGATCTTATATTTTAACGAAAGCCGGTTGGAAAAAGCCGGGGAGACTGTTTGAGATTTTTACTGAGGTTAGTCGGCAGTGGACTGGGTTCCGGTTATGCACCAGTCGCCTCAGGTACGGTGGGCAGCGCTATTGGGTTGTTGATTTGGATTCTGCTACCGTCTCTGACTGCGTATCAACAGATCGCGTTTGTAGGTGTCACTTTCCTGATAGGCGTGCCCATCTGCACGCAGATGGAAAAGACCTACGGGTACGATCCATCACAAGCCACGTTCGATGAATTTGTAGGCCAGTGGACTGCACTGATTCTCCTGCCCAAAACACTGCCCTACCTGGCTGCCTCCTTTCTCATCTTCCGCGCTTTGGACGTATGGAAGCCGTTCCCGGCGCGAGGATCGCAAAAGCTGCCGGGCGGCTGGGGGATTATGATTGACGATTTGATCGTGGGAGTTTATACGTGTCTGTTGCTGCACGGGGTTAAGATGTTAATCTAAATTCAGAATGGAGAATGAAGAAGGGAAGCGATCCGCGGAGATCGCTTTTGTGTCTCTATCCATGTCATTCCGGCAAGGGTTTTCCCAGAGGGACTACATTGTGGTAGCCCGCGCTCCGGAAACAGACTACGGCTGTTTAATCCCCTTAGGGATCCGATTGAATCAAACCCAACCGCAGCTCCTGAAACCATGCCTTCAACCCCCACTAAGCTTCAATAATTAACATTTTACCAGGTTACCCCCGAAGCCCAGGTCAAGGTTTTTTTACTCGCCACTGAGGAAGGTTCCACAAAGAATGGCATAAAAAGGAAAAATTTCTTAATAGAAATTATATCTATGATCGCGATCGCAAAGAATTCCATTTATATCATCTGCCAATATCGCGACTATTTCTATTTGTATGACATGTGAACATGATAGCATGGTTAACTTCATTATTATCATTAATATGAAAGAGTTCATAAAAAATAGTTCAATCAATGCTTTCATTATGGGATCCAACTTAGTACATTGAACGTAGAATCACAAGAGCAAGAGCAAGTGAATACGGTACAAGCATTTAAACTGATGACCGGGCTATTTGAGAACCTAGACCTTCCCCGGTCTTCTTTGGCCACCTTAAGCCACAATGCAATTCAGAGCGAACTTCCTGAGCATGGAAACAGCGATTTGAAAGATCTATCTGGCCAATTCCCAATCCGTATGAATATCTAACCGAACACACTTCTAGTAGCTGACTTCCGATCGTCTTGATAACTGTCTAAAAACAGTAAGCCAAAGAACGATAGTTGAATTAAATCGGAGTCAGCATGAGAATCACATTGACATCCCTCCTCTGCGCTCTCCTGGTCTGGGCTATCCAGGCCGACGCGCGCAATCTCTACGTAGCGATAAACGGCAACAACAACAATCCGGGTACCATTACTCAGCCTTGGAGAACGATCGGCTATGCCGTCAGCAGTGCCAGCGGTGTCCACTCGGGCGATACCATCGTCGTCCGTCAGGGCAATTACCCCGAAGAAGTTTTTCCCGAGGTCAGCGGAACTGCCACTCAGCCGATCATCCTGCGCCGGCTGAAGAACGAAACGGTCTCTCTCGACCCAGGTAAAATCCGCTTCGAAAGCGGTGTCAACCACTGGAAAATCTACGGCATGGTGATCAAGCACTCCAGCTCCAGCGGACTGGAAATTAACGGTACCCATGCTGCCAATTTCCTGACTGTCTTGAAGTGCACCTTCTCGCACAATGAGCAGGATGGGATTTACCTGAGCGGCAGCTTCGGTGGCATTCAAATTCGCAGCTGCGACATCCAATTCAATGGAGAAGTGAACGGCGTACCGCAGAACGAAGAAGGTCACGGGATTGTGATTTACGGGAGTTCCGGCCAGCTCATCGTTAAAAACAGCCTGATCGCCAACAACTGGCACAAGGGAATTGCCTACGGATCCGACGTGACTCAGTATGATGGAGACAATTCCCAGATTGATTCCAACATGATCATCAACAATTACGAATCCGGCCTGGACTTCTCCCCGGACAACTCCTTCGTGCGTCACAACTACATCTCGCGCAACGGACAGCGCGATATCGAATCAGGCGAATGGGGAGATAAAGGCGTTATGGCAAAAGGCATCTGCTCCCACACCACCTTTGCCTTCAACGTCATCAAGTCCAGCGGCGGCATGGAACTCGCGCCTTTGGGGGACCAGTGCTACTACTACAACAACACGCTCTACAAGGACATCTTCTACACTGCCGTACCTGGATCGCCCTATCAGTCAACGATTATGTTCTACGACAGCTATGATCCCAGCAGCGTGTTCCGCAACAATATCATTTGCAACATGCTGAGCCAGGAAGATCACCACTGGGCGATCATCGCTGAAGTCTACCAAGCGTATACCAGCCAAACCTGGAGTAATAACTTGTACTGGGCGCCTAATTCCAGCCAGCAGTCCCCCGACAACAAACCTTTTAAATTGTATGGCGCCCCGGGTCCCGGTGGTAATATGAAAACCCTGGCCGAAGTGCAGGCTACCTGGCCCAACGCAGAGAACAACAGCATTTATGTAAATCCGAGCTTCATTTCCTCGCCGGATTCCAACTTCCAACTGCTGCCCAACAGCCCTGCCATTGATGCTGGTTACAACGTGGGATTCCCCTACGTAGGCCAGGCCCCGGACATCGGAGCCTACGAATTCAGCACCAGATCTGCCAATGTCGGCCATCCTTATGGAGGCCTCTTTGAAAATAGCGGGGCGGTGTTGAGATTGAGTGGTGTCGGCGCGGACGAGATGGACCTGTCCGTTGATCCCGCCACGGATGAGTTGACTTTCGACGCCGATAATGGCTCCGTGCCAAGTGACGCTCTGCCGGGAATGGTTACCCTTGCGCAGAACAATCCCAATCCCTTCAATCCGACCACCAGCATCATCTTCAACCTTCCCAATGATGGTATGGTGAAACTAACCGTTTACTCGATCACCGGCCAATTTGTCAAGACCTTGGTCAACAGCCATCAAACTGCCGGCGCACATGAGGTGACATTCGACGGTTCCAACCTGGCCTCTGGCGTCTACCTCTACCGTTTGGAAGCCGACGGCTTATCACAAACCCAGAAGATGATGCTGACCAAGTAGACATCCATTTACTGAAACCAGTAACCAGTACGCCAAAGCATAGCGGGGCGGTCCAAGAGGCCGCCCCGCTTTATTAAGTAAAACTGACAATAATGGAATTATTGTTAAACCGCTATTAATCCCAGTCGTTTGGTTGCGCGCCATTTATTTTCAGCGGCCATGATTCTCAGTTTACGGATTATCCGGCGGGCGGAAGCCGTACTCGCGGTTGTCCTGATGCAAACCTTCCAGTTTAATCTCGCCGAAGCGGTCTTCATAGAGCTTCACGTTCTCCTGAATTGCCTTGGCGAAGCCTTTTAGGTGCTGGGGTGTCATGATGATGCGCGACTGCACTTTGGCCTTGGGCACGCCGGGCATCACGCGCGCGAAGTCCATGACGAATTCGGCGGCGGTGTGAGCGATCAGCACCAGGTTGGCGTAGATGCCTTCGCCCACGGTTTCATCAATGGAAATGTTCAACTGTTGCGGCCCCATGGGCGGCATGGGACGGGGTGGTTGGGGGGATGTTTTCTGGTCTGCCATCGGATCCTCAGGATTTTTCCAAGAATAATACTCAAAATTGCCCGCAATTGCAAGGAAATTCGCTAAAAGCTGCGATTCCCGCTTGCGTTTGGCGGGATTTTTTCATATCTTTTCAGCCACAGGCTGATTCTGCAAGCTTAGTCTGAATCAGTGCCATTTAAACGTTGAGATTACTTTGAGACCAAGAATAATTTTTGTGGCGGCCTTTCTCGCGGCTATAGCTTGCTTTCAGCCGGTTTGGGGATCGGGCCGCACCTGGGTCATCTTCCGGGATCGGGGATACACCGGTGCTGATCAGATCCGCCAGGCAGTTGACCGGGAAATCGCGACCTTGCTACCCGCCACCCGACAACGGCTGTTGAAAGTGCGCGCGCCGCAGGATTTGTTGTCCGAGGCCGACTTACCAATATCTCCCGGATATTTACAGGAGATCGAACGAATTACCGGATTGAAACCGCATGCGCTGTCCCGCGCCCTCAACGGAGCCAGTTACGCGTTTACTGCGGAACAGATCGTCCAAGCGCGGTCACTCCCCTTCGTAAAAGAGACGAGACCGGTGCGGGGGTTCCAGTATGATCCTGAAATTCAACGGGAACCAATTTCGCCCCTAAAGCAGGGATATCGGTCAGTTCAGGATTCCGCCGAATATGGGAATTCGTGGTTGCAGAATGCCTTAGAGAATTTCATCCCAGCGCATGAAGCGGGATACTCGGGGGCCGGGGTGTTCGTAGGCCAGTTGGATAACGGCTGGAATAATCTGGGTCATCGCTGCTTTAATACCTTGGAAGTGGTGGCGCAATGGGATTTCGTGCACGGCGATTCCATCGCCTCGGGCGATCCGGGCGGAGGCACACACGGGACGCGAACGCTCTCGTGCTTTGCCGGGTATGACCCTGGATATTTTATTGGTACCGCTCATGGAGTTCACGTCGCGCTGGCCGAGACGGAATCCGACCAATACGAACTCCCCATCGAAGAGGACAACTGGGCGGCGGGTATCGAATGGCTGGATTCGTTGGGAGTAGTCATAGCCACCAGTTCCGTGTCCTACGGGACGCTACACTCCTACTGGGAGCTTGACGGCAACACGACGGTCATTACCATCGCTGCTGACAATGCGGTGGCTCGGGGGATAGTGGTGCTGAACTCCGCCGGAAATCACGGCGGTTGGGGTTACCCCGGTGAAAAGATGAGCCCGCCGGCGGACGGCGACAGCGTGTTGGCTATCGGTGCCGTGCAGGGGGATTCAACTCGCGCGAGCTTCTCCTCCATCGGGCCCACCTATGATGGTCGTATCAAGCCGGATCTGATGGCTCTGGGCACGAGTGTTTTGGTGGCGTCGCCGGGGGATACCATCAATTACACCTACGGGAGCGGCACCTCGTTTTCCACGCCGCTGACTGCCGGAGCATGCGCCTTGTTATTGGAAGCCAACCCCAGCTTGACACCCATGCAGGTGCATGAGTTGCTGAAAGCCAGCGCCACTCAAGCGACTAATCCGGATACACTGAACGGTTGGGGGATCTACAATGTCTGGCAAGCGATCCAGGTGGCGGGGATCGCGCCTCAGCCTCCGGGTTCGTTGGTTCCATCAGATTTCCAGTTGATCGGAGTGCACCCGAATCCGTTCAATGCCATGACGACCATCAGCTATCAGATCTCAGCTTTCAGCCAGGTGAAGTTGACAGTTTGGGATGCTGGTGGGAGATTCCTCACGACCTTGGCGAACGAGTATCAGGCCGCCGGGAAGCACTCCGTAATGTTCCATAGATCAGATTTAGCTTCGGGAATATACTTGGTGAAACTGGAAGTTGATGATGGAGAAACTTCACAGAAACTGGTATTGCTGAAATAGCAATTCGCATTGCCAGCAATTAATAGCCTATGCAGGAGCTACTATGCGAACCCTATGCCTGATCACCCTGATGCTCATTTTGGCCGCCACTCTATTCGCTGCCGAAAGTGAGCGCCACCCAGCCAGCCAATCTCTCGCTTCAGGTTCAGCGGTGACGGCTTCTCGCACCGCCAATCCGATAGTGCCTGCGGGGATAGACGAGACCGACACCACGTTGTTCAGCGAGAATTTCGAGTCCGGCGGGACCGGCTGGACGTCTCAGGATCTGACCGACATCGGACCGCAATGGCATCCCAGCCCATTTAACGGGTACTCGGGCAATTCCTGGTGGTGTGGAGATTCCACGGACGCTTTTGTCGGCTATTATAATTGCTGGCTGCAATACCTGGTCACGCCGACGATTGACTTGCAGGGGATATCCAACCCGCAGCTCACCTTTCGCGTGCGCTGGGCGGTGGAAAATCCAGGCGTTTCCGGGCAATACAATGGCTACGATGGTTGCAATGTGTGGATTTCCACAGACAATGGCTCAAACTGGCAGGTGCTGAATCCGCTGTCGCCGGCTTATAACGCCAGCAGCTTGAAATCCTTCGGCGCGGTGTTCGGCATGGGCCCCAACATCCCCGGTTGGGTGGATTCGACCTCCGGGCTGAATTGGCAGACGGCGACGTTCAATCTGTCGGCCTTCCCTTCGCGAAACGTGAAGATTCGCTGGGCGCTCTGTTCTGATGGAGCGGTCTGTTCCTTTCTGCATCCCGGGATGACCGGCTACTTCGTGGATAACATCCTGGTTTCTTCGGGGGCGGACACGCTGCTCTTCAACGATGCCGACGGGAACCAAATTGGAGGACCACTCACAACCGCCGCCGGGCCGGGCATGGGCGATTACTGGGCTTTAAGCACCCTCAGCTCTCACTCTCCGACTCACAGCGAGCGCGTGGACAATGACCATTATTACTTGAGCGACATGCTGATTTCCCCGCCCATTCCCATTCCTGTTGGATACACAACCAAGTTTCGCTATTGGGTGTTATGCGATCTACCCGATTCCACCCACCCCAGTTCGACCAATCCCAACATGTTGCGGGACTTCTATGTAGTCTGGGCGCGCCCGATCGGCGGTGAATGGGACACACTGTTCTTCGATTACGCTCGCGGTGGAGCCGGCTATCCGGGCTGGTCTCAGATGGTTCCCGGCATTCCCTACAACGGCAATATAGACATGGATCTGAGCGCTTTTGCCGGCCTGAATATTCAACTCGGTTGGCAAGTGGTTCTGGATGGTGATGACCTCAATGGCCACGGGCAGGGGCTCTTCATTGACGATGTGGAAGTCTACGCCACGGGCGGGCTGCCGAACGACGTCGGCATTAAAAGCCTCCACATACCATTTCCCACGACGCTTTATGACACCTTGCAGGGGACGGCGACTATCAGTAATTTCGGCGGCAATAGCAATGCTTTTTATGCGTTCTGGCGAACCGATCTATTAGTTCATACTTTCGGTCTAGGCCCCAGTTGGTACCTACCCGGTCTGACCGATTCCAGCGTCAGCTTTGCCTACTTGCCAACGGAGACGGGTGCGATATTTATGGACGCTTACACCGTTTTTGCCGGAGATCAGAATCACGCCAATGACACCAGTTGGGCCGGTGCGGTAGAAATTTTCCCTATTGGCGAGTGGTTGAGCGAACTGGGGTACGACGCTCGTGGATACTCTTACGAAGACACACTGCTATCCCTGCATTATAACCAGGGACATGGTCCCATGGTGCACTTCCTCCAAAATCCCCATACGGGCTGGAGCTGGGTGCGGGTATTTTTCTGGCAGACAGGCAGTTTCACGGCACATTTCTACAATGGCGACTTCACACAAACTGTCGGATCTGAAATGGGCAGCATGACCATTGACATTGGCGCTGATGAAATCTATCCCAACTGGAAAGTGATCACCATTGATCCCTCGGCCGTACCCGGCATGGAATATCGCATGATGCCCTTCTGGATCTGGTTCGAGATGACGCAGCCCGGCGGAGGCCCCAATATTGTAGGCGATGTGGAGCATTTCGGACAAGGCCATTACTTCGATTATACCAGCAGTGCTCTCACTGCCATCCCCTACGAAGTATATATGCGCGCCCTTCAGAACGACGCCATAGGCGTGTTGCCTGGAAACGATCCTACGCAGCCATCAAGTTTCCGTCTGGAAACGCCGCACCCCAATCCGTTCAATCCAACTATGCGTATCGCTTTCACCTTGCCGGGATCAGGTGACATAACGCTGTCGGTTTATGATCTTTCCGGCCGCCAGGTAGCGGTAATCTCACAGGGGCAATACACATCTGGCCATCATGAGGAAACCTGGGAGGCCGGGACACTCAGTTCGGGGATCTACTTGATAAAATTGGAATCGCCCTTTGGTGCGCAAATTCAAAAAGCGGTGCTGGTAAAATGACCCGGGAAGAATTCTTCAACCTGCAGCCCCTGGCCATTTTCGGAGTATCCTCACGCGGGACTGGATTTGGCGTAGCGGCCTTTAAGGACTTGACCAAGCTGGGGATTAAAAGCTACCCCATCAATCCGAAGAATGGTAAGCTGGGCGACCAAACAATTTACTCCTCGCTGAGCGACCTGCCCGAAAAGCCCAAAGCGGCGGTCATTCTAACCAAAGGCGAGGGTGCTTTAGCCGCCGTGGAGGAATGTTCCCGCCACGCCATTGACTGGGTCTGGTTACAGGGCGGTTCCGACGTGCCGGAAGTACAGCGGCTCTGTTCAGAATTAGGCATCAATGCTCTGCGCGGCCAGTGCATCATGATGCGCCGCGGCATGTTTCCCCATAGCCTGCACAGGTTCTTCCACGACCTTTTCGGCGGAAAATCATAATAAAGTTTGGGTGTGGCGCGAAGTTCAGCACCGAAACAATTCATACGTTAGCAAGGGGTTGAAACCCCTTGTTGCTTCACTTCGTTCGCATTAATTTGCGAAGGAGAGCCCATGACCGGCATGACGCTGGAAATCCGCGAGAGAAACGGCGGCGCTATCTTTGAAGTAGGCGGCCGCCTGATGTACGAGAACGATTCGCAGGTCTTCCATGAGAAAATGGACGAGCAGATTCAGAGCGGTCGTAAGTGGATCATCCTTGACCTCTCGCGGGTCATCGGCATGTCCTCCACCGGCTTAGGAATCCTGATCTGGGCGCACCGAACCGCCAAGGAAAAAGGAGTGCTCTTGAAAATCGCTCATCTGTCGGAAAAAGTGCGGTCGGTTTTACAGATCACTCGACTTAACAGTGTGTTCGAGATATACGACAGTGTTGAGGCAGCGATTCAAACCACTAAAGGATAAGCCATGAAAGCCTATTTGTTATTTATCGGAGTGATTGTTATGGCAACCACCGCCGTCAGCCAGGTGACCATCACCGTCTATAATCAGAACCTGGGATTGGTCAAGGAAACTCGCACCGTGGAAGTTAAAAAGGGCGCTTTCACCTACGAAGCCGCCGATGTGGCGGCTTTGATAGACCCCACTTCCGTGCATTTAAAATTGAACGGCGCGGCGGTATTCGAGCAGGATTTCGAGTACGATTTGGTATCCCGCGACAGGTTGCTGGAACGCTACCTGGATCAAACCATTCAGGTTTTCACTGACAAGGGCGACATGTTCGAAGGCACGCTGCTGTCGGCCTCAAGTTCCGAACTGATACTGCGCTCGGCGGAGGGCCGTGTGCAGGCCGTGGCGCCTACTTTTGTGCGCGACGTGCGTTTCGGCGACCTTCCGGGAGGACTGCGCACCCGTCCCACTTTGGTTTGGTCGCTGTTCGGCGATAAAGCGGGAAAGCAGTCGGCGGAACTGAGCTATCTGACGAGCGGCATGAACTGGCACGCCGAATACGTGGCGATCATCGCCGAAAAATCACCCAAGCTGGAATTGTCCTCGTGGGTGTCCATTGACAATCGCTGCGGGACTTCGTATGAGAACGCCAAGCTCAAGCTCATGGCAGGGGACGTGCAAATCGTTCAACCAGTTTATAGCGCTGACAGGCTAAGAAATGCACCTATGGCGGAGATGCAGCTTTCCACCGGCGCGCCTAAATTCGAGGAAAAGGCATTTTTCGAATATCACCTGTATACCCTCGACAGACCGGTCACGTTGAAAGACCGCCAGACCAAACAGATCAGCCTCTTTTCCCCGGCCACGGTAAATTCCCACCGCGAGTACGTTTACGACCCCACCCGCAACGCGGAGAAGGTCAGCGCCAAAGTGGTCTTCAAAAATGAGGAGAAAGAGGGACTGGGGATTCCGTTACCCTCCGGCAAGGTGCGGCTATACCAGCGCGATGACGACGGCGGTCTGGAGTTCGTGGGTGAAGACATGCTGGATCACACGCCTACAGCCAAAGAGGTGCGCCTGACTGCGGGTATGGCCTTCGATATCTCCGCCAAGTATGAGGTGACCGACCACCAGCGCATCTCTGATCGAATTTACGAGGAGTCTTTCAAAGTGACGTTGCATAACAGCAAGAAAGATGACGTGACGGTGATCGTCGTGGCCCGCCAGTATGGGGATTGGACTGTTTTGGAACCATCCCTGCCCTACGAGAAAAAAGACGCCTACACCATGGAATTCAAAGTATCGGTCCCGGCTGACAAGGAAATCGTCCTCACCTACCGTGTGCGCAGACAATAAGACTGTACCGCAATCCCAAGCACCGCCGCCTCGAAAAGAAATCTACGCCCCCAAGGGAGCCTTGGAGACCCAGGCGCAGTACATCCCCGGAGTGGGGCCGCGCCGCGCCCGCGAACTGGAGAAGGTCGGCGTCTTCACTCTGGAAGGTCTGCTTTACTACCTGCCTCGGCGTTATCTGGATCGTTCGTTGGTCGTGCCCATCGCCGACCTCGAACTGACCGAACGCGAAGTAACAGTGGTGGGGAAGGTGACCAGTTTCCAGGTCATCGGTGGAGGACCCAACAGCCGCCGGTTCGAATTGAATGTTTCCGATGGGACCGGCGTCTTGTGCGCGGTCTGGTTCGGCGGTGTGCCCTTCTGGAGCAAGGCGTTTGAGCGCGGACAGACGGTGGCTTTCAGCGGCAAAGTTCGCTTGTTTCGAGACAGGGTGCAGATGACGCACCCGGCCGTGGATTTCCTGACGGAGGACGAACGCCGCGATCTTAAAGGCAAAACCGGCCGCATCATCTCGCTGTATTCTTCCGGCGATCCTTTAACGCGTGTAGGCTTGGATAGCGCCGGGTTCCGCCGGCTGATCGCTGATTCCATCCTGCTGGCCAAGGGGAAGATTCCGGAAACACTCCCTCCGGAATTGATCCGTAAACACGACCTCGTCAGGCGCGAACAAGCGCTGTTCCAGGTGCATTTCCCGGAAGACTTCGATCAAGTCGCCAAGGCGCTGCGGCGGTTGAAGTTCGAGGAGATCTTTCTCCTACAACTCTCTCTGGCGCTGCGCGAACATCGGCGCAAGACCCGCGACAAGGGAATCGCCTTTCCTCACCCCGGGACGTTGACACGGCAGGCTTTAAAGCAGTTCCCCTTCGAACTGACTAAGGGGCAGCTTCAGGTCTTGACCGATATTCGGCAGGATATGGAAGCCGAATATCCCATGAACCGGTTACTGCAAGGGGACGTGGGTGCAGGCAAAACCGCCGTAGTGATGATCGCTCTGGCGATAGCCGTGGAAGGCGGCTACCAGGGCGCCGTCATGGCGCCGACGGAAGTCCTGGCGGAGCAGCACTTCCGCACCATGGAGACGTTCTTTGACAAGTTAGGCATACGCACGACACTCCTGTTGGGAGGGTTGACGGCCGCCGTGCGCCGTTCCCGCCTGGAGGAGATTGCTTCCGGGAAAGCTCAGGTGGTCATCGGCACACATGCCTTGATCCAGGAGGGCGTTGAATTCCACAAGCTGGGTTTGGTGGTCATTGACGAGCAGCACCGTTTTGGAGTAGCGCAGAGGCTGGGATTGCGCCGCAAGGGCAAAACTCCCGACGTGCTGGTGCTGACCGCCACGCCCATCCCCCGATCGCTGGCGCTGACCATGTACGGCGATCTGGACGTTTCACTGTTAAAAGAACGACCGCACAACCGCAAACCGATCCAGACCAAAATCTATGGCGGTAAAAGGCGCGAGGAGCTCTTTGAAAAAATCCGACTGGAAATGAGCAAGGGGCGGCAGGCGTTCATCGTCTACCCGTTGGTGGAAGAATCGGAGAAATTGGACTTGCAGGCGGCGGTGAAAGCTCACGGCGAACTGAGTGCCGGGCCGTTTAAGAATTTCAAGTTGGGATTGCTGCACGGGCGCATGACCACCGAAGAAAAAGACCGGGTGATGAAGGCCTTCATCGCGCACGAGTATGATCTGCTGGTATCCACGACGGTCATCGAACTGGGTATTGACGTGCCCAACGCCACGGTGATGGCGGTCATGGGAGCGCAACGCTTCGGGCTGTCAGCGCTGCACCAACTGCGGGGCCGAGTGGGGCGCGGCGAACATCGCGGCGTCTGCGTCCTGGTGGTGGACCCGCCCATGACCAATGAAGCTCGCGACCGCCTGTCCGTGCTGGAACGCACCGAAGACGGCTTCATCATCGCGGATGAGGATCTGCGCATTCGCGGCGGCGGGGAATTCTTCGGCACGCGGCAGTCCGGCGCGCCGGACTTCAAGATCGCCGATCCGGTGGAAGACCGCGAACTCTTAGAGGTCGCCCGATTCGAGGCCTTTGCCTGGGTCGCCCACGACCCGGATCTAAAAGCCTATCTGCCTCTGCAAGCCTTCTTCGAGCGAGCCTATGGGCCGAAGATGGAGCTGATGGACGTGGGGTGAAAGAAGTTATGAATTATGAGTTATGAGTTATGAAAACAATTGTCATCGCTGCACTATTCGGCACGTAGGGGTCGGGTTTGCCCCGAACCATTGATCCCCCCCTTCCCCCCTTGACAAGGGGGGTGACTGCAGGGTGAGGAAATCGTTGGATTACGCTTCGCTAATCCAACCTACTTTACTGAATCACGCAGATTTCACTGATTACGCTGATTATTTACTCTTGTCTGAATCACAGATTCACGCAGATTAAGCAGATTGCGCGGATTTTCATCTCCGAAGGGGATGAAAATCGAGCGCTACCGGCACGGATTGTGGGACAATTGAATTCAATCAATAGAATGAAGGAGAAGAAGATGCCAACTCCGCAAGAAAAGCAAATTCTAATCAATATTCAGAAAGATCTCGAGACTCTCGCATTGTATGACGATGGAAAAATGACTCGAAAGGATTTGGCACCTGAGTTAGAATTTTCATATGTTTCAATTTATATCCAACGATCCTTGGCAATATACAGAAAATTAAAAGATGCACCTCTTGAGTGCTTAGTTGAACAATCATTAAAGCAAGTTCAACAAAGAGTAGCTCAAGCGGCTGGTAGATATAAGGAGCTAGCAGAGTTTTCAATCGCTAAATATCCCGACAATGTAATGCAAAAGAGAAATAACATAATTCAAGCAATTGTGTCTGAATATTTTGAAGACATAAAGATTCTGCAACCTATAATTGATCTTCTTGTACCAATTGATTCCGAAATAATCAAAATCACTAAGGAACAAAAAAAATCTTTGAAATCAATTGAAACAGAGAGATTAAATATTAAGAGTAAATCAGAAGAATTACAGAAAGAAATTGAATTGACTCTGAGTAACCTACAAAAGGAGAGTAACGAAGCATTGATGGCGGTACGCAGTATTGCTGGTGAGGCTGGAGTTTCTCACCATGCACAAATTTTTGCTCAACAAGCGAATCAGCATAAAAAGTACGCAAATATTTGGTTGAGTATTTCAGTGGCGGTACTTGTCCTTGCCGTATTTGCAATATCTTGGATTACGAAAACATACATAGAGGAAATAAAAGATCTAGATGAAATAATTAAGGTACTTCCAATCACAATATCTAGATTAGTCATGGTGACGATTTCTCTATATGCAGTATTGTGGAGCACAAAGAATTATAATGCGCATCGACACAATGAAGTGATTAATCGCCATAGGCAAAATGCCTTAAGTACGTTTAAATCATTCGTAGAGGCGGCGAAAGATGACCCAGCAACAAAGAATACAATTTTAATACAAGCTACTCAGTGTATTTTTTCTGTGCAAAGGTGTGGTTATTTAAAAGGCGATAGTGATTCAATGATGCCAAATAATCTAATTAATATTCCATTGCCTGCATCTCCAAAATTAAAAGACTAAATACTGTGATTTTTCTTGTCTTTCAATCCGTCTCCGCGGTCGTGCAGGTTGGCGGGGATCTCATTCCGGGGGTTTGATACCCCCGGCCATTCAAGCTCATCCACTGCGGGGTTGATGAAGCGTCCACTTTAGTGGACTGAAAGAAGGTAGCCCGGGAATTCATTCCCGGGATTCGGTTGCGGTCATATTCCCATGCAAGTCTTCAAAACTTTTCTCATCCTCGGGAGCGTGTTCGGCGCCATCGGCGCGGCGATGGCGTATGTCATCATGTATCATGAGTATCTGGATCATTATCCGGACAAAAAGCAACCGCGCAAGATTGCCTTGGAGGCGGCGATCATCACCTTCTTGATCTTCTTTGGTTTGTCCGCCGGGTTTGGATATTTCCTGGCGCGGCTGCAAGGATAGGAAGTGAAATTTAATTGGAACATGCGGCAAGCAGTGACGCTTGCTCTACTAAATTGGGTCGGGGCATGCCCGAACCCTACGAGATGTTTTTTGATTCATAACTCATAACTCATAATTCATAATTCCTAATGTCTCGCATCATCGCCATAGCCAACCAAAAGGGCGGGGTGGGCAAAACCACCACGGCCGTCAACCTGGCCTGCTTTTTAGCCGCCGCCGAGAAGAAGACTCTGCTGGTGGATATTGACCCGCAGGCCAACGCCACTTCCGGCATGGGTTTAGGCTCGGAGAAACGCGGCAAGACCATCTATGAGGTGCTGATCCAGGAGATGGACCCGCGTGAAGCCGTCCAGGACACCGATCTGGAATTCCTGAAGATCCTGCCGTCCGACGTCAAGTTGGTGGGCGCGGAGATCGAACTGGTGCCCATGATGAGCCGCGAGCAGATCTTGCGGCGCGCTCTGACGCCCCTGAAAGCGGAATACGATTACCTGATCATGGACTGCCCGCCGTCTTTGGGGCTGTTGACTCTGAACGCTCTGACCTCCGCCGATTCCGTGTTGATCCCCATCCAGTGCGAATACTACGCGCTGGAAGGCATCACCCAGCTTCTGGGCACAGTGCGACTCGTGCAGAAGCATTTAAACAACGCCCTGGAGATTGAGGGCGTCCTGCTAACCATGTACGACAACCGTCTGAAACTATCCAAACAGGTGCGGACGGATGTGCAGGAATTTTTCCGCGAAAAAGTCTTTCGCAGCGTCATCACCCGCAACGTCAAACTTTCGGAGGCGCCGTCCTTCGGTCAACCCATCATCTTTTACGATATTGCCTCGCGCGGGGCGCAAAATTATCTTTCTTTGGCGCAGGAGATCATCAACAATGAACGGTAAGGAAACCGGAAAAGAGAGCAAAGAGCTTCGCAAAGAGAGCCGCCTGGGACGGGGTCTGGCAGCTCTACTACCCGAAGGGGCCGATTTGGGCGGACGTTCGCCCAAATACGCCGAAATCGAGGTGGATCTGGTGCATGCCAATCCGCAGCAGCCTCGAACCACGTTTGACGAGGAGGCCTTAAAAGACCTGTCCGATTCCATCCGCGCCAAGGGGGTGGTACAGCCCATCATCGTGCGGCGCGTAAACGGGGAGTACGAGCTGATCGCGGGAGAACGACGGCTGCGGGCTTCGCGCATGGCCGGATTAACCCGCATCCCCGCTTACATCGCCGACGTGGCCGACGGATCGGAGGCTCTGGAACTGGCCTTGATCGAAAACCTGCAACGTGAAGATCTGAACGCGCTGGAAATGGCTGAAGGCTTTCTGAAACTGGCACAGAACTACGGCTTGACGCAGGAGGAGATTTCCCACCGTGTGGGCAAGAGCCGCGCGGCTGTGGCCAACACCCTGCGCCTGCTGAACCTGGCTCCGCAGGTGCAGGAATCATTGCGCTCCGGACAGATTACCGCCGGGCATGCGCGAGCCATTTTGTCTTTCGATGACCGCGATCGCCAGACCACGCTTTGGAAACGTATCCTGAAGGACGGACTGTCGGTGCGCAAGGCTGAGAGCCTGGCCCGGAAGATGACCGAACCCACGGCCAAGACGCACCACGTTCGCAAACGATCACCGCACGTCAGCCATGTAGAAGACCGCTTGCGCAACCTGCTGGGTACTCACGTGCGTCTGCACCACAAGCCCGGCAAGGGCGGCAGCATCGAAATCGAGTACTACACCGACGAGGATTTGGAGCGGATCTTAGAGCTGTTCGAGCTCATGGAGGGGAGCGGGTGAGCGGGGGGTTAAAACGTGCCTTTGGCAGAATAATCTTCTCCCGCCCGATCTTCGAGATCTTCCAGAAGGCCGGAATTCACATTACCCGGAGGCACTTTTACAGCCCCATTCCGGATACGAGGGATCTGGCGATACGGCGGGATTTGTGGGAAGGCGAATACGACCTACCGGGAGTGGATTTAAATCCAGCCCGGCAACTGGAGATACTGGAATCCGTCATCCCAAAATATATAACCGAGTGTAATTTCCCCGAAGAGAAAACGGCCAATACTCACGAATATTACGTCAACAATGGATCATTCGGGCTGGTGTCGGCGGTGACGCTTCACGGCATGATCCGGCACTTTCAGCCTCGCACGATTATCGAAGTGGGGTCGGGATTTTCCACGCTGGTGTCGGCTCGTGCGGCGCTGATGAACAAAGCGGAAAGCCACCCGGTGAACCTTATCGCCGTCGAGCCATTTCCTTCAGCACAGCATAAAGCGGGGTTTCCGGGTTTAACCGAGCTGATTCCCCGTCGCGTCGAGGATTTGGGCGTTGGTTTCTTCGAGCGGTTGCAGAGCGGCGATATCCTGTTCATTGATTCCAGCCACGTCTTGAGGATCGGCGGGGACGTTGCGTTTCTATATCTTGAAGTCCTGCCACGCTTAAAATCCGGCGTGGTGGTGCATATTCACGACATCCTCTGGCCGAGGCATTATGCGCGAGACATGGTCATCAACCAGCGAATGTTCTGGAACGAGCAGTATCTCCTGCAGGCGTTCCTGGCGTTCAATCATGATTTCGAAGTGCTCATGAGCGCCTCCTGGCTGCACGCGAAACACCCGGAAAAAGTGAAGGCAGTCATCCCTCCACCGAAATCCAAACCGAAGCTTGAGAATTACGTCTCCAGCAGTTTTTGGATGAGGAGGGTAGGATGACGATTATCTTTAAGTTGAGCACCCGATTAAAATCGGATGCTCGCCAAAATTAAAGTCGTTAAAACGACTGAAACTAATAGTGGTTTCAACCACTTTACTATGAGCGAGCACTGGAATTTATTCCGGTGTGAAACAGGAGATTCCATGAAGCGGATTCAACACTGGCTGCCAGTCACACTTCTCATTATTCTCACTGTCTCATGGCTCGCAGCCCCCTCCTCCGCCTGCTACACTGTCGTCGTAGGCAAGGACGCTTCGACCCAGGGGTGCGTGATCGTGGGGCACAACGAGGACGACGCCGCTCCGCAGGTGGTCAACCATCACAAGATCGGTCGGGTGAAACATCCGCCCGGCGCGAAGGTTAAACTCCTTGGCGGGGGCGAAGTGGATCAAGTCCCCGAAACCTGGGCATACTTCTGGGAAGAGATGCCCGGGATGCTCTTTTCCGACAGTTTCCTGAATGAATGGGGCGTCTGCGTGACTTCGGATAATTGCCCTTCGCGCGAAGACAAACCAGTGCTGACCGATGGCGGCATTAGCAAGGATCTGCGCTTTTTAATCGCGCAGCGCGCCACTACCGCTCGCGAAGGCGTAGCCCTCGCCGCCCAACTGGTGGAACGCTTCGGCTACGACCACCCCGGCCGCACGTACATCATCGCCGACCCGAAGGAAGGGTGGCTTTTCTGCGCCGTCAACGGCAAACATTGGCTGGCGCAGCGCGTTCCAGACGACCAGGTGGCCATGGTGGCCAACACATATAGCATCCGCCAGGTAGATCTTAAGGACACTGCCAACGTCAAAGCCAGCACCGACATCGTCCGGTATGCGAAAAAGCGCGGCTGGTATAATCCCAAGAAGGAAGCCTTCGACTTTGCCGCCGCTTACGCAGATCCAGAAGTGGCAACAGACTCCTCCAACGTCTGCCGGCAGTGGGCGGGATTGAATTACCTCACGACCAAGCCTCGTTCGCCGCACCAGGAACTGCCTTTCTCCCTGGTCCCCAAGGGTAAACTGGGTGTAGCCGAGGTGACCAACATCCTGCGTGATCACTATACCGGGACTGATTTTTATCAACCCGGCCAGGATGCCAATCCGCATAGTGGCAGCATTGGAACGATTTGCAACGAAACGACGCAAACCAGCTTCGTGGCAGAGTTACGAGGTGATGGCAGTAAGGTCCCGGTTGAGATGGGGCTGGTGTACTGGGTTACTCTGGGGCCGCCCTGCACTTCGGTTTACTTGCCTTTCCACTTCGGCATGGAGGATTTCCCGTCGTGCTATGTTACAGCGACTGAATCCCCAACGATTTCCAATTGGCAAGCGCGAGTCAGCACGCCCTTCGAGGCTGATGCCAGACAGGCATACTGGACCTTCAGCGGCTTTCATCATTGGGTGTTTGAAGATTACACCAATCTCAGAAAGCCGATGGGAGAATTCGTAAGACAGTTTCAGAATCGCGCCTTCATTATGCGCGACAATCTGGAGGCGACGTGGTTGCGACCGAATCACGCGCCCGGCTTAACTCAACCGGCCTTGTTTCAGGCGATGGTGACCAATTATAATTACGGCTTGTACCTGCAGGCCATCGAAGGTATGAGGGAAGTTTTACCAGAGAAATAAACGTCGGGATATGGGACGATCCCGATTATCAAAATTGATCTAATTACCATACTATCAAATTCATCTAATCAGGAGAGTATCATGAAGAAATTCTTACCCTTACTGCTGATCTTATCCCTGATCGTGTTGGGATGTGGCGGCAAGAAGCAGACGGACCAATCCGGAACGGATGCCGGAAAAGCTGAGGGCCAGACGGAGGAACGCGCCAAATCACCCGATATGCCGACGGAATCATCGGCTCCAGTCGTCACCACAGAGGGTGGCGTGCAGGTCCAGGACATCAAAGAAGGTACGGGTGACATGGCCGAAGCGGGCAAGTCGGTTTCCGTGCACTACACCGGCTGGCTGATTGACGGTAAAAAGTTTGACAGCTCCATTGACCGCAACTCGCCGTTCAGCTTCAAGCTGGGCACCGGCCAGGTCATCAAGGGATGGGACGAAGGTGTAGCCGGGATGAAGGTCGGCGGTATCCGCAAGCTGACCATTCCACCGGATATGGGTTATGGCGATAAAGGCGCCGGCGGTAGGATTCCACCGGGAGCCACGCTGATTTTCCAGGTGGACCTGCTGGAAGTAAAGTAATCTGGAAATCGCCGTCGGGGTGGCATGCTTCTGGCCCCATGGGGGACGAAGCATGTTACTCATACGCTATTTAAGCATGCTTCGTCCAACAAAACCTGTCGGCCTGAAGCATGCCACCCCAATATCTTTGCTTAGTGCCGAAAGTGGAGAGCGATAATCCTATGCCTTCTGATGCTGATTTGACCACTGACTTGTTGGACGTCTGCCATCGTCTTTATACTGCGGGTATGGTGGCGGCTAATGACGGAAACGTATCGGCTCGCACCGACTCCGGCAACCTGCTGACTTCGGTGACCAACGTCTCGAAAGGGGCCATGACCGCCAAGGACGTGGTGAAAGTCACCAGCGATGGGGCCTGCATGGAAGAGGGCAAAAAAGCCTCATCCGAACTGCCCATGCACCTGGCCATCTACCGCGACCGGCCCGACGTGCGCGCCGTCGTGCACGCTCACCCGCCCTACGCCACCGGATTTGCCGCCGCCGGTCTGGCCTTGGATCAGTGTGTGCTGCCGGAAATAGTCATGACCCTGGGCAGCGTGCCTCTGGCCGACTACGGAACACCTTCCACCCAGGAGGTTCCTGAGGCAGTGGCGCGCTGGATCGGCAAGGCTGACGCTCTGCTGCTGTCCAACCACGGAGCGGTTACGGTGGGGTCTACGCTCATGGAGGCGTTCTATCGCATGGAACGCATCGAGCATTACGCCAAGATCTGTTTTATTGCCCAGCAGTTGGGAGGCGCCCGGCTGCTGACGCCGCAAGAAGTGAACAAACTTTACCAGTTGCGGGAAAAGGCCGGGATTCCCAATCGCAATCCCGGCTGCTGGTCCTGCGATCAGTTGCTGGCGGGGTCCTGCCTGGGTGAATCCTGCGTGTACTTCCCACCCGGAGAATCGTTCGAGCAGGCGGTGCAGAGAATGGTGAAGGAAGCGGTAAAAAAGATAGAGGACTGAGATGAACGAAATCCTTCGATTCCCACAAGAAATCCAGAAAGAAATCGAAGATCAGATTTCCGTTGAGTCATGGAAGAATAAACCTGTCAAGCCGCTTGAATCTCCGGTCATGGCACTGCCACATACTGCAATCTACAAAATGCACCGGTATTATGCCCGCAGACCCTATAATGTATTTGATGAAATTATTCAACGATACACAAATCCTGGCGATTTAATTCTTGATCCTTTCTGTGGAGGCGGAGTAACCGTTGTGGAGGCCATGAAACTCCGGCGGCGGGTTATTGGCGTTGACTTGAATCCTCTGGCCACATGGATTACTCAAGTTGAAGTTGAGTCGGTAGATCTGAACGAATTGGACCAAGCTTTTACAATCTGGTTGGAGGCCGTACAAAAACAAATCAATCCGCTCTTCGAGGCAACCTGCGGCGCTTGTGGAAAGATAGGATCGGCGGAGTGGTTTGAGTGGTCAAATGTTGTCCGCTGCCCAAGTTGCGGGAAATCCAATATCTTAGGCAAATGCCAAAAGATTAGAGGAGGCCATTACCTCTGTACCAATAAGCGTTGCCAATCACTGATTGAAGCAGACAAGTGTGAACGACAACCGGATGAAATGCTCACCGCGTTGGTGAACTGCCCGCATTGCGGCGAAAGAAATATCCGCGATATTAATGCTGATGACGCGGATCGAGTTAAACAGATTAAATCAAATTTTAATAGAATCGTAAAACAAGAAAAATTGAGTATCCCCGACGACGACTTCCCTGATATGAATTCGGTGCGGGAAAACAATCTCTTTGGCAAAGGCTTTCTGAAATTTAGAGATTACTTCACAACGAGGCATCTTCTCGCCATAGCAAGAATGAAATCATCCCTGCGTGAGTTGAAATCCGATAAGAGAACCATCAATTCTCTATATAATATATTTTCTGCGACTCTAAGATTTACAAACAAAATGGTCATTAGGAGCGAAGCGTGGCGTGGTGATAATCCACTCGAATGGCCAGGGCACATTTATTGGCCTCCTTATACATATCTCGAAGCAAACCCGGTTAAACCGCTTCTAAAACGGTATAAAGCTCAAGTTGCCGGTAAATTGGAGCAAAAGGAGAAAATAGGGGATTTCTGCCGATTCCCCAAGATTTATCGGCCCTGGGAGGATATGCAGAGCAGCGCCACCTGCTGGATCATCAACCAGTCCAGTCATGATTTACCCATACCTGATAAATCGGTGGATGCTGTGATTACCGATCCACCCTTTGGCGGCAATGTCCAATATGCCGAATTATCAGATTTTTACCTGGTGTGGCTAAAGGACTTTTTGAAGTTGCCCGATGGCGCCGGCAAAGAACAGGAGGCTATAGAAACTCGCCATCAAGGTTTTGATGGCGCGAAGGATCGTGATTTTTACGAGAATATGCTCTTTAAAATTTTCAAGGAATGCCGACGAGTAATCAAACCTGACGGCTGGATGGCGCTAACTTTCCACAATCGTGATATCGGTGTTTGGATGTCCATGAATCGCGCAGCGATTAGGGCCGGTTTCAGGTTACCACCTGCATCAGAGTCTCTAAATCGCGGGATGATTTACCAGCCTCCCATCCAAAATTACACCCAGACAATTCATCAAAAGCGCACTGGCTCTATGCTCGGTGATTTTGTCCTATCATTCCGACCGGTAGATGAACCGGTGTACCTGGGACCGGTTCTGCAAGAATTACCCACGGAAGAGGAAAAAGGCATATATGCTAAAGCAGATGAGATCATCCGGTTTCATGGCGGCGCCGATGAAACGACCCTGATGACCGGGTTGCTACCCTATTTACAAGAAAAAGGGTTGCTGGCGCGATTAGCCAGATTCGATCTGCGTTCTCTGTTGAGTGGCGGACAATTTGTATTCCGCAAAGACCAGAAGAAGTGGTATGCGGCTGACATGATCGAACCATCTGGCGGCATTAAACCCATTGACGTTATTCAGGCTGAACATCTCGTGCAGGAGCTGATCTTTGAGTACCTTTTGGAACACAAACATGCCAGTAATGATGATCTATTACGGTTGGTTTATACCGCACTGGTTAATGCTCATAGACCGCAGATTGATGCTATTGAGAAGGTTCTGGGCAAGTACTGCAAGAGAATCAATGTGAAAGGTCAGAAAAGAGAACAATATCAATGGACAACAGGGGTGCCATCCCCTTTGAAAGTACAACAAGAAAAACAAAAACAGACAGACTTGATGATGGGCGAGAGTGTCTCTCCGACACACAATGGCATTATTTTTACCATCGCACAAGAAGCGATTACAAAAGGATATTTCGCGCATGTCGGCGCGACGGAACAACGAAAAAACGGATCTCTGGATCACGTCAGTCTCAAACTCACTTATCATGAATTGGGAGTGCCTAAAAAGGCGTTTGATATCATTCGTCAAATTGACTTGCTGTTACTGAAGGAATATTCAGTAATTGCAGCCATTGAAGTTGTAACCAGCCTCAGTACGCTTAACAAGGCGGTTAATGACCGTTTCAGGAATCTACTTAGCGTAATTCCTAACTTAAATTTCAGGTTGTACATCGTCGTCAACGATGAAGATTTCATGGCGGCACGCGCAGAAATACATTCACCGGTAAATCAACGTGAAGGTTTGGCAGACCGCATAAGACTCCTCAAGGTGTCTGAAGTAACCGAGGGAAAAATCACAACGTATTGGCCTTTCCAAGAGTAGTACATTCCCATGACCTGGCGCAGAGTCTTTTTCGACAATTACAAAGCCAAGCTGGCGCTTTTTCTGATGGCCGCCTTCATGTGGTTTTTTGTGGTTTCCAGCCGAGATTATGTGGAAACTGTGAAAATCCCCGTGCGGGTCATCAACTTGCCCCAGAACCGCGTGCTGCTGCAGCCCTTACCCACTCAAGCCCAGGTACGTTTCCGGGGTAAAGGCACCAGCTTGTTGCTCCTGGGGCTTTTCGGCGATCCGCACCTGGATGTAGACCTTTCACATCCCAACTATGTGTACTATTTCCGCCCGGGACTCGATCAGGTGGATTGGAGCCCGGCCATTGAAGTGCAGCCCTTGGACATTCTGTTGCCGGATACGATTTTTGTGCAGATGGAAGAACGACACAAGCCATAGGATACCAAACTCTTTTGATCGTTTTAAGCATAGAGACTTCGTGTGATGAAACCGCCGCCGCCATCCTGGATGAGGGCGCGGTGCTCTCTTCGGTCGTCGCCACTCACTGGATGCACGCCCGTTTCGGCGGCGTGGTCCCGGAGCTGGCTTCACGCGCGCACTTGAACCTGCTGTTGCCCATTCTTGATCAAGTGATGGCAGACTCAGCCGTAGCCTTGGAGAATGTCGAGGCCGTGGCCGTAACCCGAGGACCGGGCTTAATTGGATCACTGCTGGTGGGCATTTCGCTGGCCAAGAGCGTGGCGTTCGCCCGTAATATTCCGTTGATCGGGGTGAACCATTTGGAAGGCCACATGTGGAGCGCCGGTTTCGACAACCCGGACTTGGAGCCGCCATTCCTGGCTCTACTGGTCTCAGGAGGCCACACTCTGCTGGTGGGCGTCGAGGGTTTCGGCGATTACCGCCTGATCGGGCAGACTCGCGACGATGCCGCCGGCGAAGCATTTGATAAAGTGGCGGTGCTGTGCGGGTTGGGGTATCCGGGAGGCGCGGCTGTGGAGAAGCTGTCCGCCGAGGGCAACCGCGAATTCCACTCCTTTCCCGTGGGCATGAGCGGCCAACAAGGGTACGATTTCTCATTCTCCGGATTGAAGACCGCCGTCGCTAATTTCATGCGCCGTAATCCCACCGTGGTCAGCGATCATCTGTCCGACATATTGGCCGGTTTTCAAGAAGCTGCGGTAAATTCCCTCCTGGAACCAACACTGCGGGCCTTTGACGCCTTCGGATACCGCACTTTAACGCTTTCCGGGGGCGTGGCGGCCAACGGACGGCTTCGGCAACAGTTGACACAGGCGGTTGAAGCTCGCGGCGGGAAATTCCTATTTCCTGGATTCGCTCTATGCACCGACAACGCCGCCATGACCGGTTGGGTGGGCTGGCGTCGTTTGGCCTTGGGTCAGCGCGACGACTTCGACTTGAGCGGCGAGGCTAATCTACCGCTGCCGGGATTGAGACATGTTTAATTTCGCGTGTATTATCGCTGGAACCGGCATATCTTTGGACTTCCACGGGTCCACCATTCTGCTAATATTATTAATTCTATTCGGGCTGGGTTGGACCGTTTTAGCTTACCGCCAAACAGTTCCGCCCACACGCTTGTCGCTGCGAATCCTTCTGGGCAGCCTGCGTGCTCTGGCGCTCCTGCTGGTCATCTTCCTGATTTTCGAACCATCCCTTTCCTTGCGCCGCGAGCGCCATTTGAAACCGCTGGTGGCAGTCATCTTCGATGACACTCAGTCTATGGCGTTGCCGGATGCTTCCGGGCCGCGCCAGGCCAAGCTGGAACGGTTGATGCGCGACCCCGCCTGGAAAGAACTCGGCCGGCAGTTCGATCTGAAGGCATTCGCCGCGGGGGATTCCCTGCGCGATATTGGCGGGGTGGTCTTTGATTCCATGCGCTTTAAAGCCATCGGCACGGACCTGGTTGCGAGTTGGGAGCAAGCGTTACGACAACAAGATGCGGATACCTTTGGAGCCATCATTCTGGTCAGCGACGGAGGGGATAACGCCGGTAGAAATCCGGTTAAGGCAGCACAAGAATTGTCCCTTCCCCTCTACGTCGTCGGCATAGGAGATACGGCGGCGATTCAGGATGCTTCGATCGCTTCGGTCAGCAGCGGCCAGGTGGCTTACCGAGGCAAAGAGACTCAGATAGCGGTGCGCTTAAAAGCTCGGGGGATGGAAGGACAAAATGCCGCGTTGGAACTGACCGAGACGAACGGCCGAGTATTAGCCCGAGAAGAAGTGCGACTGCCGATGGATGAGCTGGAAGCCGAAGTCTCGTTAAAATTTACGCCACAACAGGTGGGCACGCTTCCCTTAAACGTGCGAATGACATCTCCAGCTAATGAATGGTCAAGCGCCAACAATCAAAGGGGATTTCCGCTGGAGGTGCGAGAAAGCCGCATCCGAGCTCTCGTCATCAGCGCCACGCCTGGATTCGAAGCGATGTTTCTGGCGCGAACCATGGCCGGGCTACCCGACGTGGAAGTGAAAACTTTTAGTTTCCGTCAAGACGGCAATTTTTATGGGAGTGGAAACGAGCAACTGGTTAAGGATTTCGCCGAGGCAGACGTTTTGTTATTGATCGGGTTGCTCGATCAGAACAATCCCACCGCAATCCGCGACCGAATGCGTCGTTTATTAGTGGAACGCACCTTGCCGATCTGGGTTTGGGCGGGATCGCACCCCAGTTTGGAGGATTTGAAAGCGACAATGGGTGAAGCTCCTTTTCAGATGCTTCCCGGTAGCGCTCAGCGTACCGGAGCGTCCATTCCATTGCGATATTACGCAGAACTTGATCCTGACGCCGAAAGCGCGGAGAGCAGTTTGTGGAACGATCTGCCACCCTTGAACTTACCTGGATTCAGGGTATTGGCGGGACTGGGCGCCCAATCTCTGATCGGCTTGCGAGATCCGACGACCGGCGCTGATTTGGGACCGGCGCTGCTTACTTGGGAAAGCGGTGGGAAACGATCAGCGATCTCGTTCGGGTCTGGTTATTGGAAGTGGAGTTTTCTGGCCGGAGGCCTTGAAGGCAGCGATAATCTCTATCGCAACTACCTGGGGCAAATGCTGCGCTGGCTGGCGGCCAGTTCCAGGTCGCGGCCTCTGAAGTTTATTTTGGATCGCAAATTGTACGCTTCAGGAGAGCCGGTCAGATTGGAAGCGCAAGTTATGGGGGGCGAAGGCCGGTTCATTTCCAGCGCTCAGGTGGAGGCAACCTTACAAGGGCCGGAGGGCGCGTCGCGGGTTATCCTGGAACCAGACGGCTCCGGACGGTACTCCGGCGTCTTCCATCCTGAAACTGTTGGACCCTATACCTATCGTGGTGTGGCGTCTATTAACAGCGATACACTCGGATCAGATTCCGGCAATTTTATGGTGGAAGCGTATAACATAGAGAAGGAGGCCTTGAATCAGAATCAGAAACTTCTGCAACAGATCGCACAGGTCAGTGGTGGGGATTATTTCGCAGCAGATTCTGTTTCAAGATTAAACAACCGAATCCAAGCGCCACCACGCGTGATGATGGCGGGCTGGACACGCCGATTTTTCCTGAATTGGGATATCTGGATGCTTTTAGTGGGAGCTTTATCGTTGGAATGGTTAATTCGCAAACGTAAAGGGATGCTGTAATTTTTAGGTGTATTATGTCAGAATCAGAACACATTATGGCACGCGCCCGGGAGATCATACCGGGCGGCGTGAACTCGCCCGTACGGGCGTTTAAATCTGTAGGTGGAACACCGCCGGTCATGGCCTCGGCTGAAGGCTGCACCCTGACCGATGTAGATGGTCGCCGTTTTGTGGACTACCTAGGATCCTGGGGGCCGATGATCGCCGGACACGCTCACCCCCGTGTGGTAGCGGCAATCGAAGAAACGGCTCGCAAGGGGACGAGTTTTGGCGCTCCGGCGTTGCTGGAGTTGGAACTGGCGGAAGAGATTGTGCGACGTGTGTCGTCGGTGGAGATGGTGCGGATGGTCAATTCCGGGACGGAAGCTACCATGAGCGCTATCCGATTGGCGCGCGCCGCGACGCATCGGGACGTCATCGTCAAATTTGCGGGGGCTTATCATGGCCATGCCGATAGCTTCCTGATTCAGGCGGGATCGGGCGCCGCCACATTGGGATTGCCCGACAGCCCGGGCGTCACCCCGGGAGCGGCCAAGGATACGCGCGTCGCGCGTTACAACGACCTGGACGCGGTTGAAGGAATCTTCAAAAAAGAGGGCAAGAAGGTGGCGGCAGTGATTGTCGAGCCGGTGGCCGGTAACATGGGAGTCGTCCCCCCCGCTCCCGGGTTTTTGCAAGGGTTGTGCGTGATTTGCAAAAAACACGACGCCTTGTTGATATTCGATGAAGTAATGACTGGTTTTCGAGTGCATCCGGCTGGAGCTCAGGGATTATTTGGCATCAGACCCGATCTGACGACCTTCGGTAAAATCATCGGAGGTGGCTTGCCGGTAGGGGCTTATGGAGGCCGCAAGGACCTCATGAACATGATCGCGCCGGCAGGGCCGGTTTACCAGGCAGGAACACTATCCGGCAATCCGTTGGCTATGGCCGCGGGTTTAGCCACTTTATCGCTGCTGGACGACGCCGCTTACGGGCACTTGGAGAGAATTTCAGCGGCGTTGGTGCGCGGGTTGGCCCAGGCCTGCCACGAAGCGGGGATCAAGGCCGCTCTGCAGCGAGTGGGCTCGATGTTCACCCTCTTCTTCAGCGACAAACCGGTGATGAACATGGAGGACGCCAAAGCAGCCGACCACCAGCGCTTCACCAGCTTCTTTCAAGGTATGTTGGAACGAGGCGTGTATCTTCCGCCTTCGGGTTATGAGGCGTGGTTTGTCTCGCTGGCACACGATGATAGGGCCGTGGAACATACGCTGGAAGCGGCGAGGCAAGCGCTGCGCCTCTAACCAAACGAAACATTTCACTTAATCGTATATTTTAACACTTTCACAATCAAGCGATCATTCCTACTCTCCTACCGATACGGGTCGCTACAATGAATCACATCTCGCTTGATACTTCCTAACCCTGGCGCTACCAACTTCATCATATTGTCCCATCTTTATCTGTCGCTGGCAGGAGGTTACCATGCATCGGCATTGCCTTTTATCCTTGCTCACGGCCTTGGTGGCATGGTCCGTTGTCCACGCCGAAACCATTATCCCCGGTGGAAACGTGACCGGAACATGGACTGCGGATGGATCGCCGTTTATCATCACGGCTGATATAACGGTCCAGAACAATGATTCCCTTCTGATCGGGCCGGGAGTGCGCGTGCAGTTCGATTCCAACGTAACTCTGGGTGTCTTAGGACGACTAATTGCGGACGGATCAGTGCAACCCGGAGTGGGTGATACTATTTTCTTCACTAGCAATGGCACCCCCAATTGGGGGGGAATTTTCACGCAAAATGCCGATGATACAATACGATTTACTTTCTGCGTATTGGAATACGGCGAAGGGTTCAGTTTCAGCAGCCACAATGATCCCTTGGTCATGCATGACTGCCGTTTATCCATGCCTTTTATTGGGGAAGGTGACTGCAGCATGTGGCTGAAGCGCTGTTTGGTCACAGGCGACCTTTATGCTCTCTCTTGGAGTGCCCATGTAAGCCCGTGCTATATCATGAACTGTACAATACTGGGAAATGTCAATTTCCCGGATTTTGCTTATAACACGCATATAGATTCAAGCTTGATCACCGGGAATTTCGGTTCAACCTACCTGGGCAATCTTTGGATCGAAGAGACGACGATTCAGGGAAATCTGCAAGCGACTCATAATGATGATATGCATCTATATGTGACGAATAGTGCTATTTATGGCGATATGCCCAGCGTTGGCAACCTCGAAATGGATCATTCCATCGTTTACGGGTCTGTGGTTGCTTATGGTATCCCCACAGACGTTACCAATCTCTATATCAGCAACAATAGCATAATTCATGGCCCCATTTGCTTAGGCACACAATTGACGGTGAGCATCACCAATAGCGCTTTGTTGGGTCATATTAATTTGGATGATCTAAACAGGGAATGCACCTTCTGGCAAAATGTCATTTGTGATTCAGTCTGGGGTCAACCGAGTCCCGGGTTAGGTTATTTCCCCATCAATTTCACTGAGAATAAATTTTGGGGAGGCAGCATAAATTTAGCCGGCTATTTCTTCTACGATTCACATTTTTCAGCCACTAATAATTGGATAATCAACAGCGAGGTCAATGGGATACAACTTACTGATTTAAGTGGTTTCGGTTCGGGTTCGATCGTCATTGGAAATAATACCATCAATAATTGCGCCGGGCATGGGATTTCGATTATTGACGCAAATCCATTTGCAACGGCTCAGGTTATGCTCGCCAATAATATCGTCACCTCCAACGGCGGTTACGGAATCAGTGTCTCACCAATGATTCCGACGCAGGCCACTTACAACGACATCTGGGACAACGAGTTGGGAAATTACTCCGGTGTGATTCCTGGCGAAGGAGCTCTCAGCGTAGATCCCACTTTCGTGGACACAATATGGAGCGATTGCCGCCTTGATTGGGGTTCGCCGTGTATTGACTCTGGTGATCCGGGGCATGTGCTGGATCCCGACAGTACGCAATCGGATCGGGGCGCGTTCTTTTTCGATCAGAGTCATCCTGTGCGAGTGTTGCTCACCGGGCACAGTCAGCCGATCCTGATTCTCGAAGGCGGCGGCAGTTTCGATTATACCATTCGATTGACCAACATCACTTCCAATATCCAGCAACATCAATTTTGGGTGGAAGGACTACTGCCGGACAGCGGAAATGCCAGAACGCTAATCGCACCGATCTGGTTGGCTGTGCCTCCGAATACAACTTTAAGCGCAATCCGTACCCAGAGCCTCGCAGCCGAGGGTCCGGCGGGTCTGTACCGAGCTATCGGCCGCATGTCAACTACAACGGATACTTCAGAAGACAGTTTCCCGGTGATCAAGCTGGGGTCAATCGGTGATCGGGCTCTACAGGCGGTAAATTGGTGGGATTTTGGTGACGTTTTCAACCCAGAAAATTCCCTTTCATTAGATACTCAAAATACCCCCATCATGCTATACCCGTCTCACCCCAATCCTTTCAACGCTTCTACCGTCATAAGATACCAGATACCAGGGGCCGGCCAGGTCAGTTTGAAAGTCTACGATACTGCCGGAAGGCCGGTGGCTACGTTGGTGGAAGGCTGGCGGGACGCGGGAGTGCACGCGGTGACGTTTGAGGGATCAAAGTTGGCGTCGGGGGTGTATTTTCTCAGGATGCAGACAAGTGATTATAAGGCCGTGCAGAAGATGATGTTGCTAAAATAGGACGGAAGTTCTCGTCTCGCAGCCCCAATAAAAAGAGCGAAACCAACCCTGTCCCGGAGGTCCGACCGAGAAACAGGGCTCTGGTTTCGCTTTTTGCTTGGATCAATCCGACAATCATCTCTTGGACGCCAAGGTAGCCAGGTAGTACACATTGGCCACGATGGCGATCTGAGATACAACTTGCACGACTGTGGAAAATATGTACCACATGGAACCTGAAACGAGGATAGTATCTTCCGGTTTCAGGTCTGGAATTAGGCTGCGTTCACCGGTCTTAAGATACTTTTTGATATTCACTTCGATAACCTCTTCCGTACCTTCACTGCCGACACGCACCACACGCACGTTGTCAATGCGGCTCTTATCTGCCGGGCCGCCGGCTACCGAGATGAGCGTGATCAGATCGGTATCCGAAGGAACGAAATATTGCCCCGGCTTTTCCACTCGGCCCCAAATGTTGACTTTCATGATCAACTGGTTCTCGTCGCCGATATAGTACTGGGCGCCCCGTTCGATTTGCGCGGGCAGAGTCGGGGGCGTACCCGCAGCCCATGCTGCACCGGTAGAAAGCTGCGCCAGGCACAGTAAAATTGCGATTTTCTTCGTCATGGTTCATCAACCTGATTTATACAGATTACAACTGACTTCAGCTTACTGGTGTAAGCCCAGGAACTGACATCACTTTCAATTTACAGTAAACTCCACTGCTGCTTCGCTGCCGGAAGGGTCCGCCGACGATCCCACCACATCCACCTGATAGAGATAATTGCCCGCCGCCAAAGATATCGGACACACAACCTGCAAGGGATCGAACAGGGCATGTTGTTGCAGCCAGAAGGGGATCCATCCAGAACCGGTTAAGCTGTCCAACCGCACCACGAACATGTCCACCTGAAAAATGGACGCCAGCGAATAGCTCCAGGAGAGTAACAGCGAATCCCCTTGCGCCACCGGACTCGAAAGATTCGCCTTGGGCATGAGTTGGTAATAGGTCGGCGTAGACAGGAGGCTCTCATTGCCTGATTGATCGTAGGCGCTGACCCAGTAGTAGTATCCGTGGGATATCCCTGTCAAGGGATCGGGAGCCAGGAGGGTGTCGGTGTCCAGGTAAAATGGTATCGCCAGGCCAGCCAAATCTTGCAAAGTTCTATCGGCAATCAACGCCGGAGGAAGGAAAGTCGAATCTTCGCGCTGGCGGTAGAGCCGATATCCGGCCAGGTCTTCATCGTTCACCGCCTGCCAGACGACACGAATAAAGTCGCCTTCCGGTACGGCGTCAATACCCTGTTCCACCAGCACGGTGTCATCGGTGCGAGGCACGAACTGCGGGGTGGTGGGAGGGGTAAGGTCTAAAGCGACCTCTTCTTTTCCACAGCCGAAAAAGAGGGTGCAAATTATCAGAATCAATCCCGCTGATGCTCGGCTTTTCATCTTAAAACTCATAATTTATAGATAAGCGGTGCACATTGCCCAATTCCATCTTCAGGAAGGCGTAATCGGTAGTCAGGTGTTTATAACGAAGCCCGGCGCCGGCCGTCCAGGCGGTGAAATCAACTTCGTGCCAGTGACCGGAAACGAAATTTCCCCAATCCAGCCGGGTGAATCCGAAGCGAAGGGAGAGCTTTTTATCCCATATATATTCCAATCCCAACCGGCCGTCGTTGGGGTAACGGGTGTTGGACACGCGCTCGATATTGAGTTCACTCTTCCAACGAGTAATGGGTTGATGATAGCCTACTCCAACGCGCAGGTTTTGGGTGATGACATCCTTATTGCCGCTGTGCCAGTCCAACTCTGTCTTGGTGAAATCCTGATAGGTCACGCCGATGGCAACCTGACCGGCAAAAGGTTTGCCGAACATATCGAAAAGTGACCAGCGCACCTGAATACCGGCATCGGCCCCGATACCGAAGGATTCGCTGGTGTAAAGCTTCTGCCGGATCATCTTCAGGTTAAGACCGATGGGAATTTCAATCGGCAATTCAAAGAAAGACCAACCCAAATCCAACACAACATTGTTCATGCGCGCCAGAGTGATGAACAGAGCGTCTTCAGAATCGGTGAAGTAACCGTCGGGGATGCCGTTGATCTGGTTTTTACGATAATCGAACGAGGAGTCTGAGTAATCCGGAAAGAGCGGAATCTGATCCACCGCCAAACGCACCCAGTGAATGCCCAGCACGGATCCGGTGATGGGAATGGCAGCTCCTACCACGGAGTGTTGCGCCAGCGGGTCGCCCAGTTTGCCAAATTGGTTGGCGTACATTCCCCAAACGGTAATGGCGGGGACGCGACCCAAACCGGCGGGGTTCCAGTAAAAGGAGGCGGGATCTTCCGCGAGTGCGCACCAGGCTCCGCCCATTCCCAGGGGTCTCCCCCCTACGCCGATTTCCAAAAACTCTCCCGCATAGCGGGTCGCGCTTACCGGCAGAGATGACAGGATTATCACCAGCGCCGCCAGGGCCAAATTTGAACTTTTCGTTAATGAGGGCACAGATTACATCCTATCGAAGTATAGCCAGCTTCATCGTGCGCTCGATTTTTTCATCGCCGCGCCGCGCCGTAAATTTGTAAAAATATACCCCATTGGCGATCATGACGCCTTCCTCGTCGCGGCCATCCCAGTAAATTTCGCCATAGTTGATTTCTTCCGCAGACGAGCTGAACAAGGTCCGCACCAACCGTCCCGATACCGTGTATATGCGGATTTGTACCGGTTCGGTGGTCTGTTCGGTCAGGCTGTAGGCGAAATAGGTTTGATTCTTGACTGGATTGGGGTAATTGCCCAAGAATCCCAGATTGAACTGACCGGCCACCTGGAAAACGATGGAAGCCGATCCCATATTGCCGGATAGATCACGGGCATCCACACGGACGGAGTGTTGGCCGGTGGCAAATACGGGATTGATGGATAAGGTTAGGGTCTGACCGTTGCCGCCGGGATTAACGCTGATTAAACTGGAGTCCAGCGATTGGTTGTCCACCGACATCCAGTAACTCCCCGGGGTTAAGCTTACACCACCCTGATCCTGCACGATGGCTGAGATCTTAGGCTCAGTCGGAATAAAACCGCTATCCGTGTAAGTCTGACCCTCGACGGTAATTTCGATATTGGGCCCTTGATGGTCGCCATTTTGGAGTAAGCTATAGAACCCGGTTTGATGGGACTTAGTCCAGTAATTTTGTTGCGAAGAGTCCGTCAGGGTGGCCAGCTTGCGCCAGGTGTTTTGATCCGGCTCCATCAAATGCAAGGATATATCGGGATCGAGAGGGAAGGAGGCCGCCATATACAGCGAGTCTCCGGCTACGGTGACACCGCCCAGGAAACCGATTTCCAGACCATAGCCGCCAGAGGTGTCTTGCGCGGCAAAACTTAAGCCCTGTTGCGAAGGAATAACCAAATCATTCCTGGCGCGCAACGTGAGAACGCCGGTTGATCCGATGATCCCGCCAGGCGGGAGGTATACGCGGAAGCTGTCCGCAACGACCAGCGTATCCGCAGTTCCGGTCGCTGCCGAAACGCTGAAATGATCCACGATCAAGTTCCCTGCATACGCAATCTCGGGCGAAGCTTGATTGACCCAGGCGCTGTCGTTCTTGCGAATTTCAAATTCCGCGAATCCCGGTTGAAGGTCTGAAGGGATCCAAACTTCAGCCGTCGCGTCGGGCAGTAGATCCCTCAAGATCGTCGTGGCAAGTAGTTGCGGGTCAGGATCAAGCCGAAAGAAACTAACATCCAGGGAATCGGCAATGGCGTTGCCTTCATTGCGCAGTTCGATAATCAGGGCGGCTTGATTCGACCGCATCCCCAATTGCAGCGATCCTGAAACCCAGGCGACATCGGCGCGACCGTCGTCAAAGACATAGGCAACGCTGAACTCGCTGGTGAACGTATCTCCGCCGGTGTCGGTCGCCTTGATCCAGAATAGGATGCGGTCGCTCACCGAGTAATGGTACAGAGCGCTGTCAATGGCGGCGGCGGTTTGATACCAGTGATCCTGCTGTGCAGGACTCATGGGCAAAGAGTCTTCTTCGACGATGACAACACCTTCATCGGTCTCAATATGAAAATGCGCCCAGGCCGCAGCTATTCCCTCGACATCCAGAATGCGGGCCTGTACACCAAAAGGAACGTTGGCGTATAGTGGATAAGGGTAGGGAGTCAGAGAATCAACACTCGTGCTATCACCGTAGGCCGACAACAGGAAATACGCAGCGGCGCTGCGCTGGGTGCTTTCACCGGCGGGATCCCATAGCGAGAGCCGGTATGTGCCTTCGGCGGGTTGAGTGGTATCGCCTAAGGTCGGCATCATGAAATCAACAGTAGCGCCCAGGGAAGTAGTCGTCAAGGGGATTTCATACGGCTCGGAGAATTGCAGGGCGGGATAGTCATGATCTTCATAGACGCGCAGGACGCCTTCGTAGCCGGAATAATTGCCGGGTAGGGTTACCTGGACGGAATCTCCCGATTGCACGAATTGGGGATTCGAGGCGGCGGGTTGAACTGAACTCGCGTGCGCCAAGGGCAGCGAAGGATCGCCTAACAAGTTCATCAGGTGAATGGTATCGAACGACTCAGCGCCCCAGAACCAGCTATAGTATGAATAATAGGTGATTTTAGAGGTGTTGACCAAGTCACCGAGTGTCAACTCTGGTTGGGTGTAGGTTTGGTGAACCAATTGTTCCTGCAGCAAACAACCGTTGATGAACCATCCCAAGCCCGTCGAACCAAGTACTGCAATGGCGCCTTTTTCCGGCTCGAAGATAAAGCCTTCGCCAAGAATGGAGTTGGGTTGCGGAGTGTCAAAGGCGCCGATAAAACAGGTAAAGTTGGTGACAAAGGGATAGCGCCCCTGATTGGAAAGCTGGGGAAGATCTTCAATGCGGAATAGCGAATTATCCGACCAGACGGCGCCGGCACCGTGGCCGTTATAGTTGACAATTAACGCACCGGCGTCGAAGAAGTCAACCAAGTCCGTAGTCCCGCCATAGAACGGATTGCTCAAGGGTTCGGTCGCCAGTCTTTCGATCATGATGTTGTCAGGAACCAGACCGATGATCTCCTGACTCTTTTCAAGAAAGGTGGTATTTTCGGCGCCGCCCGTACCGCTGACGAAGAGGTGCGTGCCGCACCACTGGCCACTCTGGGGAGTGGTTTCGTATTCTTCCAGTTTGCGGAGATAAGCGCCCAGCTCATCATTGTTACGGCAAGAAACCCTACCTACCGCCAGATCCGGGATTAGGTCGTCATCCAGCAGGCTGAACCAATAGTCGCTGGCCACCACACCGTAAGCAGTGGTTTGAATATAATGCGCCGGCACCAGATTGCCTCCCTGGCTGTAGACGTCCCGCGTGTCAAAAGAGGCGTCGCCCAACAGCAGGCAATATTGAGGCGGCTGCGGCATCGTCAGCAGCAGATCCTTGAGGGCTTGCGGCGAGTAGATCCCGTCGGAAA